>JABSRH010000060.1 GCA_013215175.1 Parvularculaceae bacterium
CGTAATGGAACCGAACATGGGCCCCTACATCGCCCTAGCGTGGGTGTTATCGATCACGAGCCTTGGAGGCTTCACGCTCTGGTCGCAGTGGCGATATTTGCGTAGAGATCGCTGAAGGCCGCGAGTCCTTAAGAGAAACGTCGGCAGCGCAAGCTGTTCCTGACCATTGTCCTCCCCGCCTTTGCCGCGGCGGTGGCCCTGGCCCTGTTCGCCATCACGAAGACGCAAGTCTACGCCTACGCTCCGTCCACCATGCCGAGCCCGGTGGAGCTGCAGTCGCGCGAAATTCGCCTGGCAGGCTTGGTCGAAGTGGGTAGCCTCACCGTCACCGACGACAATCGTGTGGCGTTCATCATCACCGATGGCGTCGCGCAAGTGCCCGTGACCTTCGCCGGCATCCTTCCCGCTCTCGTCGAAGAGAATGAGGGGGTGATCGCGCAAGGGACTCTCGATATCGAGGGAACCTTCAACGCGAAGACAGTGCTGGCAAGGCACGATGAGAATTACGAGGCACCGGAAGTGACCAAAGCACTGAAAGAGGCTGGGGAGCAGTCCCCTGAGTGAAGTCCCACCGCCCCTCGTCCGTATGGGGCGCTTTTGGACGCTCTTCGGCGCCCAGACCCTAGGCGCCTTCGCTGACAATTGTCTGCGCAACGCCGCGATCGTCGCCATCATCGCCGCTGCAGGCGCCATGCCTGGCGAGCCGTTCTATTTCTTTGGCGATCTCGCGAACGAAGCGGGAACGATCGTGTCGATCGGCTTTACTCTACCGATCTTCTGCTTCGCTGTGTGGGCCGGGCATATTGCTGATCACGTCCCGCGCCATGTGATGGCGCGCAGGCTGAAATTCCTTGAGCTGATTTTGATGTCGCTGGCGTCGCTCTGGTTCTTCCTAGGCCAAGCCCTGCCCCTCGTGATCACCCTGGCCATGATGGGGGCACAGACAGCCTTCTTCCAGCCGGTGCGCTTTGCCCTGATGCCGCAATACTTTCCGCCGGAACGGCTCGCCCGCGCGAATGGTATCATGCAGGCGGGAACGTTCATCGCGATCGTCTCGGGCTTGGGACTTGGCGGCTACTTCTTCGAAGTCGAAGGCGGTAGGCTGATCGTCTCCACCATGCTGATCACCGCAGCGGCCTTCGGCGCGCTCTTCGCCACGCAGCTCCCGACAGCACCGCCGCCGGAAAAAGAACCTGACGGACCCGGATTTCTTGAAGCGATGCGCGTGCCTGGCGTGTTCTGGCCGATCCTCGCAAACGGCTATTTCTGGATGGTGGGAGCCCTGCTGTTAGCCCACATGCCGATCTTCGTGCGTGATCAGCTCGGCGGCACCAACCAGGACTACGCCTTGCTCAACGCCTTCTTCGCCCTCGGTGCAGGCCTTGGTTCGATCATCGCCGGCGTCCTCGCCCCCCGCCTCAAAGAGCCGAAAATGATGAGCGCCGTGGCCTTGATGGTGGGCATGACCTGCTTGATCGCCGTCTTTGCCATAACACGTGTACCAGCCGAGAGCGCCTTCGCCTTGTTTGGTCAGGAAGGCCGACCGCTGCTGACCCTGCTGGTGATTTCTTCCGCCGCGAACGGCGTGTTCGCCATCCCCATGCTGGCCAGTTTCCAGGCGAACGCCGCCAAAGCCGTCAGTGCTCGGATCATGGGGGTTGCCAACATGACCAACGGCCTGCTCGCGACGATTGGTGCGATCCTCGCTTCCGTCTTCCGTAATGCTGGCGTTGATCCGGCGGAGATGTTTCTCGTACTCGCCGCGATGAGCTTCAGCGTGCTGTGCATCATGGGCTGGCGCTACACTAAGCACCGAGCCCAAGCAGCTTCATCGGCTTAAGCAGCAGGCTTGTCCGCCGCTGCGTTCCAAAGAGAGGCACACGGAATACGGCGCGTATCGCAACGATCCTTGTACTTCGAAGCGATCTCGGTGACTTCCGAGAATAAGCCCTTGTCCAGCGTGATCGGATCGAGGCCCAAGTCCAGGAAGCTCTGGTTCGACACGTGAAGGTCGTTCTCGTCCGCTTCGTTGCGCGGGTTGTCGACGAGGTTGACCTCAGCACCCGTCATATCCGCAATCATGTTTGCTAAGTCGCGGACGCGGCGGGTCTCGACCATCTGGTTGCGGATTTTCACCCGCTCACCTCGCGCAGGCGCATTCTCGATGGCGAGCTGCACGCAGCGGACGGTATCTTGGATATGAATGAAGGCGCGCGTCTGCCCGCCCGTGCCATGCACCGTCAGCGGATAACCGATGGCCGCTTGCATCAAGAAGCGATTGAGGACCGTGCCGTAGTCACCGTCATAATCGAAACGGTTGATTAGCGCCGGATCTTTACGGGTCTCTTCGGTCTGGGTGCCCCAGACGATGCCTTGGTGCAGGTCCGTGATCCGTAGACGGTCGTTCTTGGCGTAGTACTGGAAGAACAAGGCATCCTGCGTCTTGGTCATGTGGTAGATCGAGCCGGGGTTCGCCGGATAAAGGATCTCGGTCTCCACCTCACCGGCTTCGCCTGCAGCCACCTTCACCGTCAGGTAGCCCTCGGGAATCTTCATGCCCGCGGTGCCGTAGCCATAGACGCCCATGGTGCCGAGATGCACCACGTGGATGTCGAGGCCGGTCTCCACGATCGCGGCGAGCACGTTGTGGGTGGCGTTGAGATTGTTATCGACGGTGTAGCGCTTATGCGCCGGCGATTTCATCGAATAAGGCGCTGCACGCTGCTCAGCGAAATGCACGAGCGCGTCAGGCTCGAACTGATTCAGCAGGCTCACGAAAGCATCGTAGTCCCGTGCCACATCAAGAACGCGACCTTCGATCTTGTTGTTCGACACCCGCTGCCAAGCCTCGAGGCGATCCGAGAAGGAGGCGATTGGTGTAAGAGATTCGACTTCCAATTCTACATCAATTTTGCGCCGAGAAAGGTTGTCGACGATCATCACCTCGTGGCCAAGCCCTGACAGATGCAGGGCTGTAGGCCAGCCGCAGAAACCATCTCCGCCGAGAATCATCACTTTCATAGGGCCGCTCCTATCGCCAATATAGGGCGGTCCTATGTGAATCAATGTTGCCCCGCAACAGATCAATTGATCCATTGTTTAGGCTGCCTACAGGCCCACGCAGTGCTAGAAGTTAGTAGGCGTTTTCCGGCTTCAGGACGGCCTTCACCGTCAGCACGAGAATGCGCAGGTCGAACCACAGCGACCAATTCTCAATATAGTCGAGGTCGTAGCGTAGGCGCGCTTCCATCTTCTCCGGCTCGTTGGTCTCGCCACGATAGCCGTTCACCTGGGCCCAGCCCGTCATGCCAGGCTTCACCCGGTGCCGCGCGGCATAGTCCTTGATCAGCGCGGAATAGTACTCGTCGTGCTTCAAGGCATGGGGACGCGGGCCCACCAGGCTCATCTCGCCCTTCACCACATTGAAGAGCTGCGGCAGCTCATCGAGGGAAGTCTTGCGCAGGATTGCACCCACCTTGGTGATGCGGTCATCGTCTTTTGTGGCCTGCTTTACCTCGTCGCCGTCTTCCATGACCTTCATCGAGCGGAATTTGATGATAGGGAAGATATCGCCCGCCATGCCCTGGCGACGCTGGACGAAGAAGATCGGCCCGGGGCTATCGAGGCGCACGGCGATGGCACAAGCGATCATGACCGGCGACAGCGCCAGGGTCATAAGCAGGCCAAGAATGCGGTCTTCGAGACCCTTGGTGAAAATACCCCAACCATCGATAGGCTTGCGCTGCACCATGTAGGTGGGAACATCGCCAACCGAGGTCATGCGGCCACCACGTGTGATCCAAAGAGGATGCGGCGCTAGGCTAACGTGCACCGGCAAGCGGCGAAGCTGCTCCAGTACAACGCTCGTGGTGTCATCGTCCTCTGAACCTTGTGGACAGACCAGAATGTCGTCGACCTCGCCATCCTCAACCATCCGTTGAAGCTGCTGGAAGTCCGGCGTTTCCACCGAGGTCAGCAGCGACGGGTCGAGGGTGCGGACGATATCGACGCCGGTTTCGGTGCGCGTCGTCTCATCGGCGGTAATCTTCGCGCGCTGCGGCGTGCCAACGATCATGATCCGCCGACACAAAAGGCCACCCGACGCCGACAAGCGACGCAGAATGAGGCTCACCAAAAGGCGGGCACTCACAATGCCAGCCACGGAAAAGAGGGACCAAGCCATTAGCCAGCCACGCGAAAGGATCTGCGTGAAGCCTAGCGAGTAACAAGCGGCAATGAGGCTCAGCAGGATCAGCGCGAGCCGCCATACGACGCCGCGCATGGTGCCCAGGGGCTCCAGCAGCTGGTCAAACCGGAAGTAGCCGCCCTGACGCAGAGCCTCGCTATAAATCAGACTCGTCAAAAACGCCGCCGAGATAAGAACGACTGCTGCTGGCTGCGATACAAAACCGTCAGAGGATTCCGTCAACGTCGCGAAGGGCGTAGCCGCCCATCCCGCCACGGTGATGATCACCATGTGCAGACCCGACACGATGTCGGCACAGACATCGCGTGAGATACCGTTACGCTTGCGCCGGCTGCTTTGTTCGATCTGCTCGCTCACTGTACTCGACATAACGCCGGTACCCTCACCTGTAACCCGCGAAAAAACCTCTAACCCCGGTCCAGTCCTAACCTCAAGGCAAGCTTCGTTGACCAAGACAGTAGGCTAGACGTCGTAGCTGACTTGTCTAAGGCGTCATCTGTTAAAATCCTGCACTGGGGAACGTGTTTATGTCATATCCGATCAGCACCATGACGAAGGCCGCTGTTGATGCCAGCAAGCTCATCTTGGAGATTTATCGCCAAGGCGCTGACGCGAAAGTGAAAAGCGATGGTTCTCCTGTGACGGAGGCGGATGAAAAAGGCGAAGCAGCTATCCTCGCGGTGCTCGCTGCCGAAGCTGGTGACATCCCCGTGATCGCCGAGGAGAGCGTCGCTGGTGGCGCCGAGGCGAAAGCCGCGCCCAAATTTTTTCTTGTGGACCCCCTCGACGGTACCAAGGAATTCGTCAAACAGACCGGCGAGTTCACCGTCAACATTGCCTTGATTGAGAACGGTGAGCCGGTGGCCGGCGTGGTCACCGTGCCCGCCAATGGTACCGTCTTTGTCGGTGAAGTGGGCAAAGGTGCCACTCGGCAGGCCTACGATTTCGACACCCTCGAACCCAAGGGCGAGCCTCAGGCTATTTCCGTACGCGAACGTCCAGCGAGCGGAGCGACTGCGATGATGTCTGCCTCGCATGGCTCAGATGAGACCAAGGCCCTTCTCGACCGCCTCGGCGCCACCGACGTGATGCCCGCAGGCTCATCGCTGAAATTCTGTGCTATCGCCGAAGGCAAAGCCGACCTCTACCCCCGCCTCGGTCGCACGATGGAGTGGGACACCGGCGCAGCGCACGCTGTGCTGCGGGCTGCTGGTGGTGAAGTCTACGAGTTCGACAACCAAGAACGCGGCGGCGCACTGCGTTACGGCAAAGAAGCCCGCGGCTTTGACAACCCGCACTTCCTCGCCGTCGGAAAAGAGTGACGGACACCAAAGACCGTATACGACAAGAAGCCGAAGCGCTCGGCTTTGATGCTGTGCGCTTCACGCAAGCTGAGCTTCCACCGCAGGTGCTCAGCTGGCTGAAGGATGCTCTCGCGGCCGGACACCATGGCACCATGGGTTGGCTTGAGGATCGCGCGGAGCAGCGGGCCCAACCTCGTGTTCTATGGTCGGACGCCCAGTGCGTTCTGATGCTCGGCATGAACTATGGCCCCGACGAGAACCCCCTTCACAAGCTGGAGCATGCCACTGCGGGTAACATTTCTTGTTATGCTCAGGGTGATGATTATCATGACGTCATCAAGAAGCGGCTGAAGCAACTGGGCCGTTGGATTGGCGAGACATTCAATTGTCAGCTGAAGGTGTTCGTCGACACCGCGCCCGTCGCCGAGAAACCCCTAGCCATGCAGGCCGGGCTCGGATGGCAAGGGAAGCACACGAACCTTGTCAGCCGCGAGCACGGGTCTTGGCTCTTTCTTGGGGCGATTTACCTAGCGCTCGACATCGAAGCCGATGAACCAGAGGTCGACCATTGCGGCTCCTGCCAAGCGTGTCTGGATGTTTGCCCAACCAATGCTTTCCCTGCGCCCTACAAGCTCGATGCCCGACGTTGTATCAGCTATCTGACGATCGAGCATAAAGGTCCTATCCCAGAGGAATTCCGCGAAGCCATGGGCAATCGCATCTATGGCTGCGACGATTGCTTAGCCGTCTGCCCGTGGAACAAGTTTGCTGCGGAGGCCAGCGAAGCGAAGCTGCAAGCGCGGGACGAGCTTAAGTCCCCTGCCCTCGCTGATCTTGCCCAGCTGGATGATCCCGCCTTTCGCACTCTGTTCCGCAAGTCGCCGGTGAAGCGGATCGGTCGTGATCGGTTCGTACGCAACGTAGCCATCGCCATTGGCAACTCTGATGACGAGAGCCTTAAAGGCGTGCTCGTCCCTCTACTGAGCGATCCGAGCGACGTCGTGCGCGATGCTGCCGGTTGGGCGTTGGCGCAGTTGGACGCTTAGCCATGCTGTCGGCGCAGGCGCGCTGCCGCATCGACGAGGACAGCGGCGGAGAGGCCGAACATCAACAGCCCGTTCAGCGAGGCAAAGCCCGGCAGCAGTCGCCAAGGCTGGGGGGCAAGGATGTCACCGAATCCTAAGGTCGTGTACGTCGTCAGGCCAAAGTAGAGGGCGTCTTCGAGATCACCGCTGACCGCTGTGAAGAGAAAAATCGCCGCCCAAACCGCCACTGATAAAGCATGGGCCAGAATGAGGCCGAGGCCCACGACACTGAGCTTGAAGACATCGATGACGTCGGAGCGGAAGCCGCCCTGGGTGGAACCGGCTTTGGCGAATTCCCGTAGGCTGATGATGATCAACCCATGGATGACAATGCTCGCCAACACAGCGAAGCCTGAAATGGCGAGTTGATTGCCAATGAGTCCAAACGGCATGGCTCTATCCTACGCTACCCTTCGAAAAGGGTAGCAGCCCGTCGGGCGGACGAGAAGTCAGATAGAGCTAGGGCGCTAAGCTTAGCGTGGTGCGAGCACCATCATCATTTGGCGGCCTTCAAGCTTCGGCATCGCCTCGACCTTGGTGGTCTCCTCAAAGTCCTCACGAACTTTGTTCAGGAGCTCCATGCCGCGCTCTTGGTGGGCCATTTCACGGCCACGGAAGCGCAGGGTCACTTTCACCTTGTCACCATCATCGAAGAAGCGACGCATGGCTTTGGTTTTCACCTCATAGTCATGCTTGTCGATGTTCGGACGCATCTTGATCTCTTTGATCTCGACGATCTTCTGCTTCTTCTTGGCTTCAGCTTTTTTCTTCTGCTGCTGGTACTTGTGCTTGCCCCAGTCCATCAACTTACAGACGGGCATGTCGTCGTTCGGAGAGACCTCGACGAGGTCTAGCCCGGCACGCGCAGCGAGCTCCCTACCTTGATCGGGGGACATTGGGCCCTGCTTTTCACCATCATCGGTGATGACTAGAATACGAGGGGCGCGAATGTCGTCGTTCATGCGGGGTCCCGTTGGTTTCGGCGGGGCCGCATTCATAGGTCTGCGTGCGATGGGGCGTTCTCCTTCTACTACGTAACGCAGGCACAATTGTGCCACCGCCTTAGATAATGAACCGTGACCAGGGATTCAATCGAAAGCTTAACGTCAGGAGACCAGGCTTTTTCCAGGGTGCGTTAACGCAACACTCGCGCGCCAGGGCGGGTGAGCGCCGGGCGTTTGGAAGGCACCTTCGGCGGTAGCGATGGTGAGGGCGCTGGGGTCTGCTGCTGTTCCAGCAAACCCATGTTCCGCAACGTGGAGAAGGCCAGCTCTGCCTCCACCCGATGCAGGCGAGAAGCCATCAATTTCACAATGTTACGCCCGAAGAGTGCGTCGCTGACGATGTCTTCCGAGGGTGGAATGATGACCACGCCTGACAGGCCTACAGCGGTGACCAGGTGCAGTTCCTCGGCTGGACCCGCGACGAAGAACTTCGCCCGCTTGCCCAGCATGGCGATCTGCGCGGCATCGGCTTTGCCGCACAGATCCACGGGCGTGCGACCAGCGTGCGGTGCCGAATCGAAGGCGCTCGCGATCTCGGCAGCAAAGGGAGCCACCTCGGGGCTGCCAACGATCACCGGCGTGATACCCTTGTCAGCCATGGCTCTCGCCAGCTCGCCATAGCGTTCGGCCGGCCAGCGATGCCCAGGATTGTTAGCCGGAATGAGAAGGCCGAACGTCTCCGAAAGACCGAACCAGCTTGGGTCCATGTTCGCCGTCTGCTCGAGCGCTTGAGCCGACCAAGACAGATCCGGCAGCCGCTCATCAAGCGGCAGGCCTGCCCCTTTGAGCAGCTTGCGCATGCCAGGGCCGGCTAGCGGGCTGGGCGCGAGTGCCCGGCGGCCTTCGGACAGAGGACGCTTAGGACCAATCCACTGCGGACCACGGAAACCGCGCAACGCGCTGCGCAGGTCCATCGACTCTTTTGTGCCGTCGAGATCGTAGACGAGGCCATAGCCTACCCGTTTCAGCTGGCCGACCAGCTCTTGCCGATCCCCCTTCATCGCCAACGGACGGGTGGAGACAACGCGGTCGAAGAACGGAGCGTTTTTCGCCAGCCGCTGCAAAACGGGGCTCGTGAGAAGATCGACCGTCGCGCCAGGATGGGCTTTGCGAATGGCGGAAAAAGCCGGTTCGGCCTCGACAAACTGCCGAATACCGTCGCGCTTGATCACTAAGATCCGACTGGCGGCGCTGTTATCTTTGTTTTTCACCCCGCGTCTCCCACCCAGCAATTAGGGACTCATAAACCAAAAGCGTGGCCTCGGCCATGGCCTCTGTCGAATAGCGTAAACGAGCATGGTTGATGCCGCGGCCCCCCATGGCATCGCGCTCGGCTACGGTTTTAGCGTGGAACAGCGCAAGCGCGGACGCAAGCGCTTCGACATTACTAGGCGGAATAAGAACGCCTGTATCGCCATCAAGGACGGTTTCCAACGCGCCGCCGTGGGCCGTGGCGATGATGGGCGTACCCGCGGCCTGGGCCTCCACAGCCACGCGACCAAAGGCTTCGGGCTGGGTCGAGGCCGACACAACGACATCGGCGGCAGCGAGCCACGGCGGCAAATCGTCCGTTGCCGGTAACAGCTGCACCAATGACGATAGTCCTGCTTCATCGATCTGTGCACGAAGCGCATCGACATAGTCAGGCTTCTCATCCATCCGGCCAATCATCACCGTGGAGAAGGTCAGATCAGGATCATCAGCCTTGAGCTGCGCCAAAGCGTCGACCAACACGCGCTGCCCCTTCCAACCGGTGAAGCGACCGGGCAGCAAGACCCGCAGGCCGTCCCCGAACTGAGCTTTGGCTTGATCCACTTTGGCCTGGTCGATGGCGTCCGGCGCAAAGCGTGAGAGGTCGGCCCCGCGCGGGATAGTCGTGACCTTCGCGAGATCGAAATAGCGGCGCCCGGCATATTCCGTGTTGATATGGTCTGCAGTGAAAGCGCTATTGGCGATGATGGCGTCAGCGCGGACCATCACGGAATTGTAGAGGCGCTTGAGCCGCGTCTTGGCACTGTAAAAGCCGTGGTAGGTCGTCACAAACGGACGGGCGGTCTTCCGTGCGGCTTGCAAGGCGCTCCAAGCCGGGGCGCGGCTACGCGCATGGACGATGGAAACGTTCCGCTCGCGAATGAGTTCGGCAAGGTCTCGCGCGTTCTGCGCGATCAGCAAAGGGTTCTTGCTTTCGGCTGGCAGCTCGATGTGCTCGCTTCCGTCCGCGATGAGCTGCTCCACCATGCTGCCACCGCTGGACACAACCAGTGAGGTGCCGCCAGCCTGCACAAAGGCTTCACCCACCTCGAGCGTGGTCTGTTCTGCCCCGCCCCCCACGAGCTTGGGGATCACTTGCAGCAGGGTCTGGCCTTTGAAATCGAGCGACATGGTATCCGTTTGCGACAGGGCGCAACCGCGGCTACGCCATGCCGTGATGGAACACAACGACCCCTCGTATCTGCAAGGCCCTTACGGGCGCTTGGCTTACCGACAACAAGACGGCAACGGCCCCACCCTCGTCTGGCTCGGCGGCTATGCTTCGGACATGCTGGGCAGCAAGGCTGAAGCGATCGCCGACTATGCTGCTGAACGCGACCAGAGCTACCTTCGGTTTGATTATTCAGGGCACGGTGAAAGCGCTGGCCGGTTCGAGGACGGGACCATTTCCAGCTGGTTCGCCGATGCAGAAGCTCTCATCGACAAGCGCGTGGATGGCCCCAGGGTCATGATAGGCTCATCCATGGGTGCGTGGATAACCTTACTGCACGCCACGAAGCATCCGGAGAACCTTGCGGGGATCGTGCTGATCGCGCCAGCACCCGACTTCACCGAGCGACTGCACCGACCGAAGCTGACGCCAGAACAGGGCCGCATTCTCGAGCGCGACGGCGTTTTGAAGACGGGTACCAGCGGCCACCCGGCGGAGACCTTCACCCGGGCTTTGTTCGTGGATGGTCGGGACAACTTGCTGATGGATGGCCCCATCGAGGTGCCTTGCCCGGTGACGATCCTGCACGGCCTGGACGACGACGTTGTGCCGACGTCGCATGTGATGAACCTGGTCGAGGTGCTCGAAGCCCCCTCGGTCACGGTGACGCTGGTGAAAGGCGGTGACCACCGCCTGTCCACCGATGCCGATTTGCTGCGGCTACGGCAAACCCTGGATAGCGTCATCCTGTGACGGAGCCTTCATTCGCCATGAACTTCGAGCTGCGATAAACACGCCGTATGAAGGTGGAAGCTCAAGTCCCTCTGCAGCGCTCTTTCGCGGTCCTCACGTGGGAACGCGCGGCGCCAGCCTTTTTCCCGGCCTTGGTGACGGCGGCATGCCTGTTCGCCCTTTTGTGGACCGGCAGCTATGCCTTTCTGCCTGCGGGCTGGCACGTGGCTGCCTTGGCCGCCAGCGTCTTGGCGCTGATGGGCTCGCTGTCCTGGGGCATGGCGCGGTTTCGCTATCCGAGTCGGCAGGACGCGCTGCGCCGGATTGAAGCGCGGAACAGTCTGAAGCCTGGCGTCCTCGACGGTGTCTTCGCCAAGTCTTTTGGCGGGCCGGAACCTGATCCGCTGTGGCAGGCCTCGCGTCGGCGGCTGGCGCAAATTGTGGGGCGCCCCAAGGCGCCGCTGCCGCGCATTGACTGGCGCAAGGTGGATCCGCTGTTCCTTCGCTTCGCCGCGATGTTGATCGTCTTGCTGGCGATCCTCAGCACACGCGGCAGCCAGGATGGCCTTCGCGCAAGCCTGGTGCCGCAGGCTGGTGCTGGTGCACCAGTGCTGGTGGACGCTTGGCTTGAACCGCCCGCTTACACCGGCATGCCCTCGCGCATTCTTCGGGGAGCTCATCCGCAGCTGATCCATCGGGTGCCAGCGGATACGAACCTGCATGTTCGCCTACGGCGCGAGGACGGCACACCGATCCGTGGGGTGATGACCTTTCAAGCCTCCGAGGGGCGTCGGCGCCGTGTCCGGCCGGATGGCGATGGAACCGGTGCCGTGATGCTGCCGCTGCAGGAAAGTGGTGTGTTCACGATCACCGCTGCGGGGAAGACGCGGCCCTACACTTTCCGAACGGTCGCGGACCAAGCGCCGGAGATCCGGCTGCTGAGTGATCCTGATACCAGCACCGGTTCGATTAGCTTCGATGTGGATGTCGTGGACGATTATCCGCTGGCGGAAGGCACCATGGTGCTAACACTGGTGCCGGGACAGAAGCTGAGCGCTGACGCACCCATGCCAGACGATCGCATCCTGGAAGAGCCTTGGCGGGTCGACCTCGTCGATCTTGCGGGCCCACCTGGCCAACGGCGCATTGACGTGGAGACGGTGGAACATCCGTGGGCGGGTCTTCTGGTGAAGGCCAGCGTCGAAGTCACTGACGGGATTGGTCAGACAGCGATCAGTGAGCCTTTTGCTTTCACAATGCCGAAGCGGACGTTTTACAATCCGTTGTCGAAGACGGTCATTGCTGAGCGCCAGAAGTTGGCTATGGCGCCGAGCTATTTGAATGACAGCTCTCGGTTCTTCCGGGCGCTGACCACTGCGCCGGACCTATTTGATGTAGAGCCTGCCTCGCACTTGATGCTGAAGGCGACGGCGCAAGCCCTGGCAGCGGCGAAGCAGCGGGATGTGCCGGGCTTAGTGGAGGGGCTGTGGCCCCTGGCGATTGAGCTTGAGGACGATGGGCTGGCGTTTGCGAAGGCTCGCTTGGATGAAGCTGAGAAAGCTCTTCGCGATGCGTTGCGGGATGGTGCGGGCCAAGACGTCTTGGGACAGAAGATTGCGGAGCTTCGTGAGGCCATGAGCGCCTATTTGCGGGCTTTGGCGGAGAGCGGTTTGGCGCAGGCTGATGTCCAGCAGGGGCAGCAAACCCTGGCGCAGACCGACCTTGAAGACTTGCTGCAGCGCTTGCAGGACCTGGCGAGCCAGGGCGCTCGCGAAGAAGCCGAAGCGTTGCTGCGGCAGCTCGAAGCGATGCTGCAGTCGATGCAGGTGACGCAAGGCGGTGCAGGCCAGCCAGGTAGCGAGGGGCAGCCGGGCGCTCAGGGGCAAGGACAGTCCGGGGCCGGAGGAACCTCTGGCCAGGGCCAGAACGGCGAAGATGGCAATGGCACGGGCGCCCTTTCTGGTGCGGGCGATCTGATCCAGCAACAGCGTGAGCTGGCCGACCAAACCTTCTCAGCGCGTCGCGGTGACCGCTCAGGCTCGGGCCTTGGCGGTGAGCAAGAAGGCCTGGCCGAGCAGCTAGAAGAGCTGCGCGAAGGCCTCACCGGCGACGACGAGGCCGCTGCCGAAGCCTTCCGGCGCGCCGAAGAAGCCATGCGCGACGCGGCGCGGGCGCTCGACAATGGCCAGCTGAGTGCTGCGCAACGGGCCCAGGAGCAAGCGCTCAGTGCACTGCGCGAAGGCGGCAAGGAGATTGCCGAACTGCTGGATGCGGCAGGTGCCAACGGCGAGGAAGGCTCTCTTAGCGGGACAGACCCCTTTGGACGTGCCTGGGACGGTGGCAATGGTCCGCTCCCAGAGGACTTTGGCCTCAACGATCCGGAACGCATTCGCGAGCTGATCGCTCGCATTCGGACGCGGCTGCAGGATCCGAATTTGGGCGATAGCGAGCGGGCGTATTTGGAGAGCTTGCTCGAGCGGTTCTAGCTCTTATCTAGGTTTTGATGCGCAGCACCAAGAACCGCCCTTCGGGGCGGTTTTTCATGTCTGGGAGGCCCTGGCGCGCGTTGCCGCTGCGAATGGGTTTGATAAAGGGGTTGCTGCGGCATGAGCCCGTCCCACCGGGTCCACGCGCCAGAGCGATGCAGGCTCACTACGTTCCGAACGGCCTAACTTGAAGCTCACGCTCGATACAGTCGTCCTACGGAGCATTGCATCACGGTAGGCGCTCGTTGACGATACGGAACGTCCCAGCCCTGCCGATGCGTGCGTTGTAGCATGGGTGGTTTGTGGGGGGGATAAGTGGGTGTGCTGTACATCTCTTCCTCGGGAGAGACCGAGATCTTTGATCTTGAGCGAGGGGCTCATGCACCGCTATCCCCTCTCCCCAAATCAGAGATTTGGACCTCTCCCCAGGGAGAGGTGCGTGGCCCTTGACTTTCTAAAACGGTTTGCCGAGCCCCCCCGACAACGGCCACTGTATTTCGTCAAGCCGAGGGCAAAGACAGCGCGCCCAAACTCTGGTAAGCTAGTTACTCGGCCAGCCAGCAACCTATGATAGTTGCTCATTCCTTGAACAGTTTTATACAGATTTCACGCCACCTCTATGAGGAGCCGTACACGCTCAATCTCGTCATCATAGCCAGCAACGGGTATGCTCAAGGAGCGTTAGAATTTTATTCGAACACGGAAATTCTCGAAGACCTGAGCATCGCGTTCAGTACTTTTCCCGATCATGAACGAGCGCGGCACTCGTACCAGGGTGGATCAGAGTATCCAGAAGACAATTTCGGCTGGTACCTCCGGCTAATGGCTAAGGCCCTAAATCATAAAGAAAAGTGTCTTCTCAAACTGAGGTTGAATAACAATGCTAGAATTAATGTTGATCAGTTCATGGACGACCCAAAACTGACCGATTTTTCTATTCGCACAAGCGCTGATAGCATTAAGCGACTTGGCGAAGCATTGATCGAGTTTTCGAAACTCCGACACCAAAGACTTTTTTGGACACCAGACGATTGTATCGTCGATAACAACCTTGAATATCGAGAACGCCGAGTTGGAGATACTTTAGAAGCAGCCCGTCTGTCGCTGCCCGCCGTAAGGGGCGAAGAACAATCAGGTGTTCAGCCTGCGAGCTAACGGCCATCAAATCAGACCGCGAGCGCGCGGCTGGCTTTGCAAGCCGCCCTACAGGTGGTGAGTTGCTGACGTGCGGGTCTGGGCGTTAGGGTGCCCCTCTATCGGGGGGGAGGGGGTGCCATGAGAAAGTTCCTGTTTTGCCTTGCTGTTTTGGCGGGCTCATTGTCGGCATCGTCCGCGTTGGCGGATGAGCGGCATGTTTTCCTGGGTCGGTTCTCCTCTTGCTTTGGGCCTTTGACGGCGTCGGCGATGAGCGCTGATGGTGACCAGATTGCCTATGCGATCAGCCACAAGGCGGTGACCCGGTACTACAAGCTCTCCGTGGTGGATCCTGGCGCCTCGTCGGACAGCGCGTTCAGTTTTACCTTTCCCGATCAGTCGGTACGGCTGAACCGGCGTGCTGCGGACCAATATAGCGTCACGATTGGCCGGGATACCTGCCGATTGGTCGTGGAGAAGCTGAGCGCCGAGCTGGCGCCCGAACATACGAACGCCGTGGCGACGATGGTCGCGGCCTTTATCGCTGAGGCGGCCGAGGAGGCGCAGGAAGAGGAGCGCACCAAGGCGCGCCCTTCCCGCGCCATGATCAAGGCTTTCCTAGCGGCGCTTTACGGTGAGGATGACGCCGAAGAGAGCACTTACGACGACTACAATTCGATCCTCGATGCGCTGAACGGCGGGAAATCGTCCGGCGAACCCGCGACGGTGATCGGCGGATCGAACAATCCTTGGAACGCCTCCTCTGGCAGCTATGGCCTGCCCTCACCTGGCAAGAAGCAGCAGTCCTGGCATCAGAACGAAGATGGCACCTGGGTCAACGAGCAGGGCTACACACAAGAAGAAATGGCCATGTGGGACAGCAACAAGGACGGCTGGATCGATAGCTGGGAATATTACGTGTTCTCACCCTTCGCGACCCAAGATGCGATGGACAGCATCGGCAACTGGTTCGCGACCCATGGGATTTGGGGGTGGTTTCGGTAGTCGCGCGTTTGAAGGAATTGCCTTAAACCAGCGATTTGAAGCGGCTTTGCGGTTGCAAGAACCGCATAGTCAGTGAACGACATAACACGGTAGACCCGACCAGTCCCCGAACTGGCTGCGGGAAGGACGCTTAATCATCAGGGTAC
>JABSRH010000061.1 GCA_013215175.1 Parvularculaceae bacterium
AGGCCGGCCTCGCGCTCTTCTTTCGAAGGCCCTTCGCCCGGCTTTGGACCGTCGTCGCTCATCATCGACTTATCGTTGGCGAGATGGTTGGCCGTCGCCTCACCCTTTCGCCCGGTCCGGTCATCACCATCTCGTCGTAGACCAAGCTCTCGCCATAGCTGTGACCCATCAAGTAGTTGGTACGATGGACGTTCTTCGTGTTGATCGAGGCCATCACGAAAGGCGCCAGCCAGGTATCTTCTTCCTCGTCATAGCGCACCTCGTTCGGATTCGGCTGACGAGGCCCTTTGAAATCAGGACACAGCGAGAACGGGTTCTTGAGGTCAGCCAGCACCTGCGGATCCTGGAACGCTGCTGCCATGGTCGCTTTGAAGCTGGCTGCAGTACCGCCCGAGAAGGTACCCTTCATTTTGCGTACCAGCAGTTTCACGCGCTCTGCCGGCGAACCAGTGGCCTCTTTCACTTTGTTCTGAAGGTGCAAGACGCCCAGGTCCGATGGAATCGAATCGAAACCGCAGGAGAAGACGATCCGCGCACCTGAGGCCTTCGCCGCTTCGTGGGCCTCCCGCACCTTAGCCGCCATCCACGCTGGCTCACCGCAGAGGTCAGTATAGTTCGCACCGCCTTCGATGCAGGCCTTCAGCAGCTTCTCGCCGTAAAGCTGGTAAGGTCCCACCAACGTGACCACGGTGTTCGCGCTATCGACCATGCGCTTCACCGCAGCATCGTCGTCGCTGTCGGCGACCACCAGCGGCACGTCTAGACCCAACTCTTCGCGGACTTCAGCCAGCTTGCTCTCGCTGCGGCCAGCCATGGCGAAGCTCTTGTGACCGATCTTGCCGAGATATTCCGCCACCAGGCGGCCGGTGAAGCCACTGGCGCCGTAGACGACGATATCAAACTCTTTGGCCATGTTGTTTCCTCCGTTTTGTTCTTGGTTGAGCCGTTCAGCGCGAAGCGGCAAGGCCTAGCCGCGTGCGACCTGCAGCCACTGCGCTTCGTCCCAGACGGTGAGGCCGAGTTCGCGCGCTTTTTTCTCTTTGGAACCGGCTTTCTCGCCAGCGACCACGATGTCGGTTTTCTTCGAGACCGAGGACACCACCCGGGCGCCAAGCCTTGCGGCAAGCGCTTTCGCCTCGTCGCGAGTCATCTCGGTGAGGCCGCCGGTGAAGACGATGCTTTTGCCCGACAGGGGTCCATCATCGTCGGCCTGCGCCGGCGCTTCGGGGTTGAGCTCAGCAAAAAGTCGGGTGAGCACGGCTTCATTTCGAGCATCGGAGAAAAAGTCTCGCAGCGAATCCGCCACCGTTTCTCCGAGGCCGTCGATGGATGTCAGTTCTTCGCGTGACGGACTTTCGTCCGCTTGCAGACCTTCGCCAAGGGCAACGAAGGCTTCGGGGCTGGGATAGCGCACTGCCAAGAGGTTCGCTGTCACTTGCCCGACGTGCCGAATGCCGAGGGACGCGAGAATACGGCCCCAAGGCCGCGTCCGAGAGGACTCGATGGACGCGAACAGGTTGTCGATCGACTTTTGGTTGGTCACGGCGTTTGACCAGACCGCAACGCCCTGCTTCGTGCTCTTCTTGTAGTTGAACAGGTCAGAGGTACCCTGAACGTTGAATATGCCAGTCGCTTGGCGGCTCGGCAGCGTGAAGATCTCGGCGGGCTCGCGCACCATGTGACGCCGGAAGAAATCATCCACCTGCCGCTCACCTAGCCCATCAATATCGAGGCCAGCCTTCGAGACAAAGTGCTTGAGCTTCTCCGAGGCCTGAGCATCGCAGATGAACCCGCCGGTGCAACGCCGTACCACGTCCCGCTCGCCCGTACGCTGATTGATTTCGCGCACAGCATCAGAGCCGCAGACGGGGCAGACGGTGGGAAAGGCAAAGGACTTCGCCGTCTTCGGGCGCTTGCTCTCAATGACTCGGAGCACTTGCGGAATGACATCCCCTGCCCGCTGGACCTCGACCGTGTCGCCTTCGCGGACATCGAGACGCTCGATTTCGTCTTGATTGTGCAAGGTCGCGTTGGAGATCACCACACCGCCCACCGTGACGGGCCTTAGACGCGCAATCGGCGTCAGTGACCCCGTACGGCCGACCTGGATTTCGATCCGCTCAAGGACTGTTGTCGCCTTTTCTGCCGGAAACTTGTGAGCTATGGCCCAACGCGGCGCCCGCCCGACGAAGCCCAAGCGCTCCTGCAGATCGAGGGCATCGACCTTGTAGACCACACCGTCGATATCGTAGTCGAGGGAAGCACGCTGCTCCTCAATCATGCGATAGTGTGCGAGCACTTCTTCCGATGTCTGACAAACCTTGGCGAGTGGGTTCGGCGGGAAGCCGAGCTTCTCGAGCGCCTCCACCGATCCGGAAAACGTATCCGCTAGCGGTGCCGCCAGCTCGCCCAATCCGTGCGTGAAGAACCGCAGAGGTCGGCTCGCCGTCACGGCCACGTCTTTCTGGCGAAGCGATCCCGCTGCAGCGTTTCGAGGGTTCGCGAAGGTTTTCTCGCCCGCCTTCTCGAAACCTTCGTTCATGCGCGCAAAGTCCGATTTCGAGATATAGACCTCTCCGCGAACCTCCAACACGTCGGGTGCGTTTTTCAGCGTATGCGGAATGTCGTCGAGGGTCTTTAGGTTGGGCGTGATGTCTTCGCCCACCGTCCCATCGCCGCGCGTGGCGCCGACCATCAGCTGGCCGTGCTCATAGCGTAACGAGGCAGACAGACCGTCGATCTTCGGCTCGGCGATCAGCTGCAGCGGCGCGCCCTCTTCCAGCCCCAAGAAGCGACGCACGCGGGCCACGAAATCGAACACGTCTTCATCCGTGAACGCATTGTCGAGGGACAGCATAGGCCGGGCGTGGGCGATTTTGGCGAACCGCCCTGTGGGCACGCTGCCCACCTTCACCGACGGGCTGTCAGCCCGTTTGAGGTCGGGAAACGCCTTCTCCAGCGCGAGATTTTCAGCCCGCAGCTCGTCATAGGCCGCGTCCGTCATGATGGGTTGCGCGTCGTCGTAAGCTTGATCAGCCTCCGCCATGATGGTAGCGATTTCTGCTAGCCGGGCAGCGGCTTCGTCGCGGCTCAACTTGCTCACGCAGCACTCTCCAAACCGCCTGAGGCCAAAAGCTTGGCCGCTGCGGCCCGCGCCTCGTCGGTAATGTCGCGGCCTGAGAGCATCCGGGCGATCTCTTCCTGGCGTTCATCCGTAGACAGATGCCGAACGTCCGTCTTCACCGTTTTCCTGCCGCTCTTCTCCACTTTAAAGTGGGTCACCGACCGGGCGGCCACTTGCGGTGAGTGGGTCACGACGAGGGTTTGAGCATCAGACGCGATGCGCGCCAGTCGCTCGCCAATGGCATCCGCCACAGCGCCGCCGACGCCTGAATCCACCTCATCGAACACGATAACGGATTTGCCGTCCTGTGCTGTCAGCACCGTCTTCAGGGCCAGGACGAAACGAGAAAGCTCACCGCCCGAGGCGATCTGCTTCAACGGCCCGAAGGGCGCACCAGGATTGGTGGACACCTCGAAAGCGACCTGGTCCCAACCGTGCTCACCCGGATGATCCGTGGCCGGCGTGACCGCCACCTTAAACTGCGCTTTGTCCAATTTCAGGGGCTTCAGCTCACCCATCACCGCCTTCGAAAACTTCGTCGCCGCCTTCTGACGTTTGGAAGAGATCGCACCTGCCGCTTTCTCATAGGCCGACAAAGCTGCAGCCTCTTTCTCCCTCAACTCACCAAAGCTCGCCTCACCCTCGTCCAGTAGGCTGAGCTGCTGATCCACCTCGGCAGCGAAGGCGTGCAAGTCGTCGGGTGCGCGGCCGTACTTTCGGCCTGCAGCGCGCAAAGCAAATAGCCGCTCTTCCGTTTCCTCGAGCGCGCTTTCGTCCTCAACGAAGGCATCCGCCGCATCGAGCAAGGCCGACCGGGCTTCGGCGAACTCCGTAAGCGCCGCATCCAACCGCGTCGCCGCAGCGCGCAAGGGTGCGCCCGCCTCGGCGTCTAAGCGATCGGCAGCGCGTTCAATTCGTCCGGCAGCAGAAGAAACCTTCGCTTCGAGACCATCGTCACCGAGCGCCGCCACGGCAGAAGAGATATCCTCCGATACCTTCTCTGCCGCCATCAAAAGCGCGCGCTTCTCAGCTAAGGCCGCTTCCTCACCCTTCTGAGGGGATAACGCTTCAAGCTCCCCCTGCACGTGGCGCAAGTAGTCAGCTTCGCGGATGGCTGCATCCTGCATCGCCTCGCGCTCGGCAATCTCAGTACGGATGGCCTTTAGGTCGTGCCAAGCCGTCTTCACCTTGAGCAAGTCTTTGGTCAGCTGGGCGAAATCATCCAGCAAGGCGCGATGGGCCGACTGGTCGAGGAAACCTTGGCTTTCATGCTGGCCGTGCACTTCAATCAGGCTCTCGCCAATGCGTTTGAGGACGCTGACGGGGACCGTCTGGTCGTTCACGAAGGCTCGTGATTTACCATCAGCATTCTGCACACGGCGCAACATGATGAGATCGTCGTCTGCGGGAATCCCGGCATCATCGAGCAAAGCCCAAGCCGCATGGCTCTCGCCCACGTCGAAGACGGCCTGCACCACGCCCTTATCGGCTCCGCTTCGCACGAGCCCCTTTTCCGCTTTGCCCCCCACAGCGAGACCGAGGCTGTCGAGCAAGATCGATTTGCCCGCACCCGTCTCACCGGTCAGCGCCGATAGCCCCCCGCCCAACCGCAAGGTCAGGCGGTCGATCAACACGATGTCGCGAATGGTCAGCTCAACAAGCATAGACCATCAATTCGGGCGAAGCGCGCCGAGCGTCAAGCGATTCAAGGCGTCACCGGGCGCGGCGCAAACACCACGCCATCGAACCACTCGGGCCGAGCCGGGTCATTGGCGATGCGGGTTACCAGGTCCACCGTCATCCGTGTCAGCTTCGCGCCGTCTTCCCAATTGATGGGCAAGGTCACTTCGTCGGAAGGCCGGTGGTAGTGCGTCCGCATAAACGCTTGAAAGTTCTCACGCCCCTCGCCTGACATGCCGTTGAACAAGAACAACGCCGGGATGCCCTGCTGCACAAAGCTATAATGGTCGGAACGGGCGAACAGACCGAGCTCCGGCAACGGATCAGGCGTGGCGACCAGGCCCACCTCGGCAGCCGCTGCTCGCAGGGGCTCGCCCAGGGTCGAATAGGCCTCGCCGAATCCAATCACGTCGTTCAGCGGATAGGTGAGCACCGGCATATCCACGTTCACGTTGGCGATGGTGTCATAGCCAAGGTCATCAAGGTTGCGGGCAAGGTGCATCGAACCCAACAGCCCTGCCTCCTCGGCGGTGACAGCCGAGACGATCAAAGTCCGCGAAAGGCCGCCTTGCTTCGCGATTTGCGCAGCCACTTCCATGATGATCGACACGCCCACCGCATTATCCACAGCGCCGTTGTTGATGAGGTCTTCTCCGGCGGCTTCATCGAGCGAACTGACGTCCTGGCTTCCAATACGCATACGCAGATGGTCGAGGTGCGCGGTCAGGATCACCGCTTCTTGGCTCAATGTGGGGTCTGTGCCGGGAATGACGCCAATGATATTGTAGGCGTCGATGGCGAGAGCATCAGCCTGGGTCGACAGAGCCGCCACGGCTTCCATTTCGAAGCTTTCGGCTTCTCCGGTTTTCAGTGCCTCCAACGTGGCGTCCAGGTCCTGGCCGGACACTTCAAACAGCTTACGGACGATGTCCAAGCGGATCATCGCCGTGGGCACAGGCTGGTCAAAACCCGCTCCCACCGCCAGGCTACCTTTCGGGTGCGAAGCCCGGAAACTGCTCAGTCGGCTGACATCACGGTCACGAGGGTCAAGGTACAAGACGCCCACGGCGCCCCGCCTCACCGCCTCAGCGCGCTTCACGTCAAAGCGACGGGCGTGGACTTCGGTAGCATTGTCGCCCAGCGGTGGCGCGCCGCGGAACATCGCCACCAACTTGCCGCGCACATCGACACCGGCATAGGGATCCATGCCCTTGTCGGGCCAGACAACTCCATCGCCGACAAAGACAATGCCGCCACTCGCCTCGGCGCGATAGCCTTCGCCCACACCGTCACTTGGTGGGTAGAAACCGACATCCTCGCCGGATTGAAGCTCAAGGATCTCATCACCAGCGATGATTGAAAGCGTGCCGCGGATCGACTCGGTATCAACAGCAACAAGAGGCACAGGCTGTCGCCAGTTCTCCGTACCCGGCTCAACGCCATAGCTCTCAAGCTGGGAAACCACATAGCTGGCCGCTTTGTCGAAACCCTCAGCACCAGCGGCGCGGCCCTCAAACTCGTCCGAGGCCAAAATCGTCACGTGCTCTTCTAGAAGCTCGGACAAGGGGCGTTCGAACACGCCATTGATCGACGTGCACGACGCCAGAACAAAGCTGGCGACCAACAGGGCGGACGACAAACGGCGCATGTGCAACCTCAACGTAACAAAGTCGCCCCTGTAGCCTCGTGCGCTGACATCGTCCATGGCCGCGACGGTTGGCCCCTTCGAAGATCTCGGGCTTGTGTTCTATCGATCTCGCTAGGAGATCAGAACATGCGGCGCGGCAACAAACGAGTGGCGAAGTCCGACCTTCCCCAAAAGGACTGCAAGACCTGCGGGCGCCCTTTCACCTGGCGGAAGAAGTGGGAGAAAGTCTGGGATGACGTGCTTTACTGCTCGGACCGCTGCCGCCGCGAGAAGACTAAAGGAACCGGCGTATGAGCATCAGCATGACCAGCTTGCCGCAGGACTATCGCGCCGTGGTCTGGGGCGCTGGCGGCGGCATCGGCCAAGCTTTTGTGGAGCACCTCGCCGCTGATCCACGATGCGTCGGCGTGGCCGCCATCTCTCGCTCAGCCCGGCCCGATACAGCTAAAGTCCGTGCGTTGGCCTACGACCCGGCTGATCCGGCAAGCATCGAACATGCGGCAATGCAAGCAGCTGACAACGCTCCGATTCACCTCGTAGTTGTGGCCGTTGGCACACTGCACACGGATCAATATTCACCTGAGAAGGCGCTGCGTCAGGTGAACAGCGACGCCTTTCTTGAGGTGATGCGGATCAACGCTCTTTTGCCCACGCTTATCGCCCAGGCGAGCGTGGGGCCCTTAGCCAAGGAGCGGTCTCTCTTCGCCGCGCTGTCGGCTCGGGTGGGCAGCATCTCCGACAACAGCCTGGGAGGCTGGCACGCCTACCGTGCCTCTAAGGCAGCGCTCAACATGCTATTGCGGAACATTGCCATCGAGGTGGGGCGTCGCCGTAACGGCACGGTGATCGCAGGGCTCCATCCGGGTACAGTGGACACCGGCCTGTCCGCGCCATTCCAGGGGAACGTGCCTGAGGGAAAACTCTTCACACCGACTTATTCGGCCGGCCAACTCCTGACAGTGCTCAATGGCCTATCCGTTGAGCAGTCAGGCCAGTGCTTCGACTATGCCGGAAAGCCGATCGCCTTCTAGGCTGCTGATAGCTAAGGTCGTCCGTAGCCCAACCAGTCGATGACAGGGTCCAGGTCGCCGACGCTGGGCTCACCTGCTGGCTCGATCAGCTTCAAGCCGCTTCGAGCATTAGCGAAGAAAACAACGCCGCGCCCCGTGTCAGGCGCCACGGCGATGAACGCCTTGAACGCACCATTGTCGCCCCAGTGAAACAGGACCGTTCCATCGTCATTGTCCATCCGGCCAATGCCCAGCGCCCAGCTGATCTCGCCGCCAGATTTCCGAGCGACGCGGACTTGTGGCTCCTGAAAAGCCGCAAAGCTCTCGGCACTGAGGCCCTCACCTCGGCAGAGGTGTTCAGCAAACCGTGCATAGTCGGGGAGTACCGTGCGAAGTGAATAGGCCGCATGAGGAACAGTCGGCTGGCCGATCGTCCGGCCTTTTTTCTTGCCGCCTTTATTGCCATGACCGAAGGCCGGCTCAACCCGCTTGGGCAGCAGTGTGTCATAGGTCGAAAGCGGCATCACTTCACCCATCCGCTCTCGGAATAAAGTTTCAAGACCCTTCCCCGTCTTGGCTTCGACAAAGGCCTGCAGCAATCCGTAACCCTCGCCCGAATAGGCGAACTTCTTGCCCGGGTTGAAACTGAATTTCAGCGGATCTTCGCGATCTGGGTTCCCGGAATCACCGGCCCAGTTGGGAAGTCCCGACTGATGGCTCAGCAACATCCGTGGGGTCAGCGCACGATACGCTTCTTGATCCCGAATGCGCGGCCAGTCGATGGTGTCAGCGATGGCCTCATCCAGATCAACCACGCCCTCATCAACCAGTTGCATGAGCATGTAAGCCAGCACCGGCTTTGACAGCGAAGCGGCCTCCATTGCCGTCAAGTCCGACATGGGCTCGCGCGTGTCGATATCGGTCACGCCGAAGAGTTCGGTCTCGGACACCGAGCAGTCTTCCAACCTTGCGAGAACAAGACCGGGAATGCGGCTAGCACCCCAGGCCTCGACGAGGTTGAAATGAGCCGTAAGCAGATTTTTGACGGGCTCTCGTCGGGGGCCTGAACCTTGATCACCACAGGCCGACAGCCCCACAACGAGCGCCACAAATGCGAAGACAGTACGTAGCACGATGCTTAGTCTTTCCTTGTACAAGATTGTACGGGCTCGGGCTCTAGAGCACCCTTCTTTGCGATCCAACAACGATCGTAGACGGAGCAGTAGCACGCCTCAGCGTCCAATCGATCCCGCAACTGCTCTTCCAGACGCCTGGCAACGGGATCCCATTCGACAGAGAAAAGGTTGATCACTTCCCGCGGGCTAATCACGCCCCCGCTGGGAGTCGTCGAGCGGATACGGTCATAGCCAAAGGCATCCTCTTCGCCGAGTACGTCTGCGACCATGTCAGCGGCTGAGTCCACCGGTTCGCCGTCCAATGTGATGACCAAGGATTTCAACAAAGCAGGCCCAACCCCTTTGTTTTGCATCCGGTAATAGAAACCCTCGCCGCTATAGCCACCGTAGATCTCGACATACGGCCAAACCTCGGCCTCCGCCGCGCGATTGGTGGTGTTGGCTTCGATGACAGAGACGAGCAGAGCAGCGATGGAGAGAATGACAGCGAGGAACGAACCGACATCCGACCAACCTACGCCGCCGCGCTGTCGCTGTTGATCCTTATCGCCCATGCGTGTTCTCCCTGCCTCACCCGAACGGGTTATATGGCTCGTGCCATTGTAGGCATCAAGGCTCCGCACATCGGCCAGTCGATCGGCAACAGGCTTATTACAAACCATCAAAACAGGAAGAATGGTGCGCGATGACAGGCTCGAACTGCCGACATCTTCGGTGTAAACGAAGCGCTCTACCAACTGAGCTAATCGCGCGAAGGGCCGCCACTTAGGCGTTTTTATCGTCGATGCAAACGGAAAATGAGGCCGGATGGCGGGCTCTCTCATTGGTAAGCAGCGGCCCCGCTTCCCTCAGCCCCAGCAGCGTGGCAATGTCTCAACCGCTGGATAAGGGGGCTTCGGCCGATGAATTTTTTGCGTTTCGCACCGCTCGCCTTGGGTTTGGCCACGCTGACAGCCTGTGACCAGGTCGAAACCCTGCGGGAAAGGGTGGAACAAGTAACAACGGCGACCACCAGCCCCTCAACGGAATCGGCAGCCACGCCGGAACTCGACGCGGACGACACCTTCGCTCTCCTGCGCACCGAAACCGACACGACTGACGAAAATCCCACCTTCTGCCTCGTCTTCTCCGAGCCATTGGATCCGCAGCGTGACTACGAACCGTTCATCGGCACCCGCGCGAACCTAGCCGTGGCGGCACAAGGTCAACAGCTGTGCCTGCAAGGCCTTCGCTATGGTGACGAGACCAGCATCACGGTCCGCCAGGGCCTTCCTGCCGCTAGTGGGGCAACGCTAGACAGCGACGAAACCGTCCAGGTGACCTTTGGCGAGCGTCCGGCCGTGGTGCAGTTCGCGGGCAATGGCATCATTCTGCCGCGAACCGGTGGCGAGGGCCTGGCCATCACCACGGTCAACGTCGACAGCGTCGACGTCACCATCACGCGGCTGAACGATCGTGCTATTGCGCTGCGCCGCATCACCGAGGGCTTCAACGCCAACGAAGGCGACTGGGGCTACATGCCCTATGGTTCCCGTCCGGATGAATTTGGCGAGCGCGTCTTCGAAGGCACACTAGAGACACCTGGCGTGTTGAACGAGGTCACCGCCACCTCGCTACCGATCCGCGACGCAGTGGGTAAGCTCGAGCCAGGTGCCTATCTCGTGGAGATCGAAGACAGCGCAGCCGCTCAGGCGCAAACGAGGAACCCAGCCCGCGCCGCCCGCTGGGTAATCGTCACCGATCTCGCCATGACCGCCTATCGCGGGTCCACCGGTCTCGACGTGACTGTCCGTTCACTGCAGAACGCTCGCCCGCAAAGTGGTCAGCTGGTAAAGCTGATCGCTCAGTCGAACGAGGTGCTGGCGGAGGCTCGCACCTCTCGTGATGGTCGCGTGCGTTTCGATGCGCCGCTCTTGGCAGGCCGTGATGGCAACCGCGCGAAACTCATCACCGTGGAGGGCCGCTCAGACTTCGCCATGCTCGACCTTGATCGAGCGCCCTTAGATCTATCGACCCAGCCGGTGGGCGGCGCTCCCTCGCCCGACGTGGCCACAGCCTACGTCTACCTCGACCGCGGTATCTACCGTCCCGGCGAGACGGTGCACGCCTCCGCCCTTGTGCGTGATGTCGAAGGGTACGCCATCGATGACCGTCCGGGTGCGTTGGTTCTCTACCGCCCCAATGGCCTGGAACAACGTCGCCTCCGGTTCGAACGCCTTGAAGATGCCGGCGGCCTGGTCACGTCGTTTGATCTCCCGCGCTCGGCCAGCCGCGGGGTCTGGCGGATAGCGACTGAACTCGACGGCCTTGGCGAGGTGGGTAGCACCCGCCTCAACGTTGAGGATTTCGTACCACAGCGCATGAAGCTGAGCCTCGAAGCCGACACCGAGACACCCATGCGCGCTGGCGACCGGCGGATGATCGAGGCTGACGTTCAGTTCCTCTACGGAGCGCCGGGCGCTGGGCTGACCATCAACGGCGATGCTCGGATGGATCAGGACCCATCGCCGTTCGAGGAATGGCCCGGCTATAGTTTCAGCCTTGCGCAAAAACCCTTCCGCCAGCAGATCGTTGAGATCGAGGACGCCGTCACTGATGGCAGTGGCCTAGCCAACATCGCGCTGGCACCTGCGCAGACCGGCGCGAAGGCAACAGAACCTCTCCGCCTACGCACCGTCATCCGCGCCGAAGAGCCCGGCGGCCGCGCGATCCAAGATGACATCATCATCCCCTATCGCCCACGGAAGACTTATGTTGGTTTGAAGCCTGACTTCGAAGGCAGCGCCGAAGTGCGCGAACCAGTCACATTCAACGTCGCGGCTTTGGATGCGAACGGCGAAGCGGTGAGCCGCGAAGTGACGTGGCACATCCGTCGGCGGGTCTACGATTATGATTGGTACCAAGAGCGTAACGGCCGCTGGCGCTGGCGCCGGTCGGAGCGTCGCGTCACCGAAGCGCGCGGCACGGTGCTAACGGGCAACGAAGCGACCAAGATCGTCGGACCACGGCTGTCTTGGGGTGACTACGACATCGAGTTGGCTCTGAACGGCGAGCCGCGAACGTCCCAACGCTTTTGGGTCGGCTATAGCGGCCGAGCCCGCGACGGTGCCCCGGCACCAGACAGCGTCCGCGTCATGGGCCCTTCAGATCCCGTCAAAGTGGGCGAAACAACCAGTGTCGCGATCAAAGCGCCCTACGCGGGCATGGCCGAGATCGCCGTAGCGAGCGCTGGTATCATCAGCCTGCAACATATCACCCTGCCTGAGGACGGTCGCGAGATCGAGATCCCTGTGACCGAAGATTGGGGCGCCGGGGCCTATGTCCTGGTGAACGTCTACACTGATCGTGATCCTGACGACCGCCCCGTGCCGCGCCGTGCCGTGGGTGCCGTCTACATCCCCATCGACGTCGACGACCGCACCTATGACATCGCCATCGAAGCGGACGAGCTGGCTCGCCCCAACGCGTCGACACGTGTAACACTGACAGTCCCTGACGCCCCCGAAGGCGCCGAAATGTTCGCCACGCTGGCGGCAGTCGACGAGGGCATTCTGCTTCTGACCAAGCACAAGAACCCGGACCCCGTAAAGGCGTTCTTTGGCAAGCGTCGCCTCGGTATCGATCTGTATGATGATTATGGTCGCCTGCTCGACCCGAACATGGCCGATGCGGGCGTGCTGCGCTCTGGTGGCGACAGCATCGGCGGTGCTGGCCTGACCGCCGTGCCCACGAAATCGGTGGTCCTCTTCAATGGGCCAATCGCACTCAATGCAGCTGGCAAGGCCGAGCTGGAACTCGATCTGCCGGACTTCAACGGTGCGCTGCGCCTGATGGCAGTGACCTGGAGCGATGAAGGCGTGGGCGCCACAGCGGAAAAAGTCACCGTGCGTGACCCCGTCCCTGCTGAGCTCATCCTGCCCCGGTTCTTGGCACCGGGCGATGAGGCCATCGCGACACTGACCATCGACAATGTGGAGGGTGCGGAAGGCAGCTACCAAACCAATATCGCCGCTGCGGCAGGCTTGAACGTCGTGACGAAGGAGAGCGCCAGGATTCTCACCGCAGGTGAGCGCCAAGACCAAGGCATCACGCTGCAAGCCGAGGACGTCGGTGTCACCTCCATCGACCTCACCGTGGACGGGCCGGACGGGTTCCAGGCCACAAGCAGCTACCCCTTCGAAGTGCGCGGAGCGTTCTTGCCAGTGCGTCAAACCACCAGAGTCACCCTGGCACCAGGCGAAAGCTACACGCCAGCGGCCAACAGCTTTGACGCTTTTGCTGCGGGTTCCGGCGAGCTCTTCATCACCGCCTCCTCCTCGCCTATCGACACGCAATCGATTGGCGCCACGCTGATGCGCTATCCCTATGCGTGCACCGAGCAATTGGTGAGCCGCGCGTCGCCCAAACTGTTCAACCGTCAGCGGACAGCCAAGCAGCAGCGAGAGCTGCAAGCTGACGTCGACGCTCTTCTCGAACGGCAGAGCCCGGACGGCGCCTTTGGCATGTGGCGGGTTGGTGACCGTCGAGCCAGCCCTTGGCTTGGCGCTTATGCCACGGACTTTCTCGCCCGCGCCAAGACGCAAGGTCTTATCGTCCCGGACGAAGCCATGAAGCGGGCCTACCGCGCCCTACAGTCCATTGCCCAAGGTGAGATGCGGCGGGCCTACGGCTATGACGGTCGCGTTTCGCCGTCCTCCTTCTCCACCGACACGGTCAAGCGTCTCGCCGACCGGGCGGGTGCCTATGCGCTCTATGTGTTGGCCCGCGCTGGCCAAGCGGACCGCACGCGTCTGCGCTATGTTCACGACGCCCAGCTCGATAGTATCGAAAGCCCCTTGGCGCGCGCCCAGGTTGGCGCAGCTCTCGCCGCTTTGGGTGACCAAGGACGAGCCAAGAGCGCGTTCCGGCAAGCGCTTGAGGGCCGCGGCTACGACAACCCAAGCGATTGGTACCAAAGCCCTGTTCGCGACAATGCGGGCATCGCTGCACTGCTCGCCGAAGCGGGCCAGCTGGACCAAGCCGTTACTCTCATCCAAGGCCTTGATCGTCAGATCGATCTTGATCGTCTGCGGACCCAAGAGCAGGCTTTCTTGCTACGCGCAGCACGGTCTGTGTCAGGAGGCGACGACAAAATCAGCCTACGTTATGACGGTAGCCTCACCAACGCTGCGCTCGTGACGGATGCAGAGAACCTTGATCGCTCCTTCTCGAATGAAGGCGACGGTCCCCTCTTCTTGACCGTGCAAGCGACCGGCATACCCGCCTCAGCGCCTGCTGCTTTGGCCAGTGAGATCGTTCTGCAGAAGGACATCTTCAACCAGCAAGGCCAGCTGGTTACCGACGCCGATCTTAACCAAGGTGATCGCATGATCGTCCGCATTAGCCTCACGCCGCAGCGCGAAGGCCGAGCCCAGTACGTCATCAGCGACTTGCTCCCTGCGGGACTGGAAATCGAGTCCGTGCTCGGCCCGCAAGATGGCTCGCCCAACGGCGCGTTCGGCTTTCTCGGTTTCCTGTCGGAAGCTGACGTGGCAGAGGCGCGCGACGACCGCTTCGTGGCTTCGCACATCTTGCGAGGCAGAGAGCTTCGTCAGTACGCCTACATCGCTCGAGCGGTCACCCCTGGCAAGTTCACCCGTCCGGGTGCTGTGGCCGAAGACATGTACCGTCCTGATGTCTACGCACGCACCGCGGCAGGTACTCTAACTATCCAACCGTGAGGTGGATGACAGGGATAGCTTGCTCGCTGGTTGGTCTGATCGGTGGGCTGATGGTCGCGGATCGAGCGCTACCACCGCCAATCGACGGTGTGGCGGTTTCCGCCATCGTCACTGATGCCGACGAGTTGCCCCTGCGGGTCTTCCCCGTGGAGGATGGCCGTTGGCGCATGGCCGCCAACCTGGAGGACATTGACCCTCGTTTCATTGAGGCGCTTCTTCTGCTGGAGGACAAACGCTTCTTTGATCACGGCGGCACAGACCTTCTCGCCGTGGCACGAGCCGCGCGCGATAACCTGCTGCAAGGTCGGATCGTATCCGGTGCTTCGACCATCACCATGCAGACGGCCCGCTTGCTCGAACCGCGGCCGCGGACCCTGCCTTCAAAGCTCATCGAGGCGCTGCGGGCGTGGCAGCTAGAGAGGCGTTTGAGCAAGACGGAAATCCTCGAACTCTACCTCACCCTCGCGCCTTATGGCGGCAACCTTGAGGGGGTCCGAACCGCAGCATGGGCCTATTTTGGTACGGACACAGAGGAGCTGAGTGACAGCGACATTGCCCTCCTCCTCGCCCTGCCGCAGAGCCCCGAGGTCCGGCGCCCCGACCTACACCCGGCCAACGCCTTGGCCGCCCGCGCTACGGTGTTGGAGAGGCTCGCGGCCGAGGGCTGGACGTCGCCCGAACGCGCGGCTGAGGCGGCAGATGATTTCCTCGCCACCAACCGGCAGACCTTTCCGTCCGACGCTTGGCACTTGGCCGACAAGGTCATGCGCCAGTCACCAAACCATCCGCACACCAATATTGACCGCCGGATACAGGAACAGGTTCAGGGACTGCTTAAGCGGACCACGGAAGCGGCAGGCCCTTCGGTGCAAGCCTCCGCCATGGTGGTCCGCCTCGAGGACCGCGCCGTGGTCGCCTCCGTTGGCTCCGCCAGCCGAGGCAAACCCGGCGGCTGGCTCGACCTCACCGCGCGCCGACGCTCGCCGGGCTCGACGCTCAAGCCGCTCATCTACGCGCTGGCCATGCAAGAAGGTTTGGTCTCACCCACC
>JABSRH010000062.1 GCA_013215175.1 Parvularculaceae bacterium
ATACACACGATGGCGGGTCCAATCGCCGGCGCGGATACTGTTGTGCAGAACACCTACGACACGCTGACGGCTTTTCCTGCTCGACGCCTCGATGGCGACAACGTCATTTGGTCCGAGGACCAGCCTGGCGTCTTCCATTCCTCTCACCTCATCACATCAAAGATGACCAATGAGGGCGACACAGAATACGGCCCGGCCACGGGCAAACAGGCGCGTGTCCAGACAATCGCTGATTGTCTGTGCAAGGATAACCGCGTTATCGAGGAATGGCTCGTTCGCGATAACGGCGCGCTGTGCCAACAGCTCGGCTTTTCCCTGACCGAGACGGCCAAGCAACTGACTGCGCAAGACATTGCCAGCGGCTCGTTGCTCACGGATAAGCTGCAAGCTGCCCGAGCCAGCGTGACAGGCTCGGATGTCGAGATGATCGGCGCTGCTAGCAAAATCGCGGCAGCGGGTCTGAAAGCCATCTGGCGCGACAAGAACCTTGATGCGTTGGCAGATCATTATGACTTCCGCGTTCAATCAAAATATCCCGCGAGTCGAGAGGGCTATGGCTATGATCAACTAGCGGCGATGATGGCACCCATCTTGAGCGCGTTCCCCGACGCTGTTTTGTCCATCGATCACGTGGCTGAGACACCCTATCTTGGCGACGCTATCGACGTCGCGCTCCGTTGGACGGTGCGGGCGACCCATAGCGGGGAAGGGGCTTACGGATATCCGTCGGGTGCTGAGGTTTTCATTCTCGCCGTATCGCATTTCCGCGTCATGAATGGCCGGATCCGTGAGGAAACCACGATCTGGGATGATCTCGCCCTCCACCGGCAGATCGAAAACGCAAGGCAGCGAGGATGACGACCCCCGCTCGGATCGTCGACGCGCATCACCACCTCTGGGACCTTAGCGCGGTTGAGTATCCATGGCTCAACGAGACGGGCGTCGTTCGCTTTTTCGGTGATCCGACATCCATCCAGAAGAACTATCTGGGCCAAGACTTTCAGTCTGACTTCGATGGCTTGCCCATCAAAAAATCAGTGCACATCCAGGTCGGTGCCGCCTTGACGGACTCCTTGAAGGAGACTCAGTGGCTTGACGCAGAGGCGGACCGAACTGGCTACCCGTCCGCAATCGTAGCCTTTGCAGACCTGACGGAAACGGATCTTGAGGCTACGTTGGACGCCCATCAGGCTTCATCCAGTCGTCTGCGGGGTATACGCCAGATCGTTAGCCGCAGCGCGGCTGAGGATGCGAAGACTGGAACGGCAGCGCTGCTAGAAAACGACGCCTTTCGGCAAGGTCTGCCCCTTCTCGCCAGTCACGACTATTCCTTCGATCTTCAACTCACACCCGCTCACCTAGAGCACGCTGCAAGGGTCTTCGGCGACGTTCCCGACCTGCAAGTCGCGCTGTGCCATGCCGGTAGTCTGCAAGACTTTTCAGCAGACGGCATCGCAGCCTGGGAGAAGGGCCTACAAGCCTTCGCCAATCAGACGTCGGGTATCTGCAAAGTATCCGGACACGGTATGTTCAAGCACGATTGGACTGATGACAGCGTGCAAGACTGGGTGCGACGCGTGGTCGACATCTTCTCGCCTAGCCGCATCGCTTTCGGGTCGAATTTCCCAGTCGATGGCCTCTACGCCTCTTACCGGCGCGTTTGGGAGGCATTCATCGCAGTAACCGAGGGCTTTAGCCCCCAAGAGCGAGATCAAATGTTTGCAACGAATGCTGAGCGTTTTTATCGCATCTAAAACTGGGCTCGCACCGTTTCATTGAGGCGCCTCGCACCGTCCAGCATCATGGCATGTTCAGAGCTTAGCAAGAAAAGGCTCGCGCCTTGCTCACGCCAAGAAGCGATTTCTGCCGTGTTCCCCGTAAACATGCCAATGGTTCGCCCGCGCTCTTTACCCTTCCGGCAAATTTCGGTGACAGCCTCAACCACTTCCGGGGTGTTGGGGTTATCGTAGCCCAGCGATACAGTCAGGTCTGCCCGGCCAATGAAGAGCGCATCCATTTGATCGACCGCCAAGATATCATCCAGCGCCCCAAGAGCTTCGGCGTCCTCGATTTGGCCGATCACGCACGTGGTGGCGTTCGAACTCACCACATGGTCGGCCATTGACTTGGCCATGTAACCCGCCGAGCGTGATGATCCAGCGAATCCCCGACCTTGTCCGTACAAAGAAAAATCAACAGCTTTCTGAGCTTGCTCGCCCGACAATACGTGAGGAACCAGAACGCCCGTCGCGCCACAGTCCAAGGCGTTGAGGATGGGGGCTGGCGCGAGCTCGGGCACTCTGACAATGGCAGGCGTTCCGCCAGCACGAAACGCCATAAGGCAAAGGTCGAGTTCAGTACGACCAAAGGGCGCGTGTTCCGCGTCGATACAGACCAGATCCATACCGGCCCGGTTCATCACCTCACAAACAATCGGCGAGGGTGTCTTCAGAAACGTGCCCAGCAAGGGCGTTTGGGCTGCGAGCTGTTCTTTTAGTCCGGTCATGCCAGCCTCATGCAGCTTTTGGCGTGAGTAACCGAAATAAGCCCAGTACTGAGTTTCATAAACAGTCTCTTCAGTAAACGTCCGGGACAGGGCCGATGGTGGCGCCGTCGATAAGCAGCCCTTCGAACACGCGCTTCTCATAAGTGCGTTCGGGCCGGTCGAGTTGTTCTCGGAGCACCGCAACAGCGGCATCACACATACGGCCGATGGGCTGCCGGATGGTTGTGAGGTCATAGCTGGCCAGTCGCGCCGTGGCGATCCCATCAAATCCGGTGACGGACAAATCTTCGGGTACCCGCAATCTGAAAACCGTGCGCGCTTCGTCTATCAAGCCCATGGCCATCATGTCGTTGGCGCAGACGATCGCGGTCGGGCGTTCCGTACACTCCATGAGGCGATGGAGCGCTGCAGCGCCGCTTTCATAGGTAAAGTCGCCGGGCGCTTCGGTAATGATTGTACCGCCTTCAGCCTCGACGGCTGCGCGAACGCCGCGCAACCGCGTGCGCGACACCATGTTGGTGGCAGGGCCAGACACCACCGCGAACCGCGAGTGGCCCTGGTCGCTAAGCCTTTTCACCAATTGCCGTGTCTGCGGCTCTGGATCGCAAAGGATGACGTCTGACGACCGATCCTCAAAGTAGCGGTTGAAAAACACCAGCGGCGTGTTGGTCTCTTCAAAACGTTCAGCATGCTCACGACGCATGTGCGACGCCGAGATGACGGCATCCACTTGGAACTGCGAGATCTGGTCGAGCACGGGGTCGACGTCGTCTTCGGAATCCACGGTGAACAGCATCACGCGCAGTTTTTCCTCCGACAACCGATGGGTCAGCGCAAAGAGCACTTCAGGGTAGTAGAGATTGACGTTGCCAGAGATGAGGACGGCGACGATGTTCGATCGTTGCGTGATCAGCCCTCGCGCAAGCGCATTGGGTTGCCAGCCAAGCTCTTTGGCGGCAGCCAATACCTTCTCTCGCGTCTTAGCCGACGCGCTACCGCCCGGCTTGAAGCACCGCGACACGGCGGATTGCGACACGCCAGCTAAACGCGCAACGTCGTAGGATGTCACGCGCCGACCGGCGGGAATATTCAGTGCTTCGCGCTTTTTATTCTGCGGCTGGTTTTTGCCCATAGCGACGTACGCGGATGTCCGCTTGCTCCTTGTGCCCTGCGAAGCCTTCATAGCTGCATAGCCGCGAGCAATACTCGCCCACATGCACAGAGGCCTCTTCGGTGACCCACTGGTAGGTGTGAGTCTTGAGGAACTTACCGACCCAAAGGCCGCCCGTATAGCGTCCAGCTTTCATTGTTGGCAGCGTGTGGTTCGTCCCAATCACTTTGTCACCGTAGGAAACGTTGGTTTCCGGACCGAGGAAGAGGGCGCCGTAATTAGTCATGTTATCAAGGAAGTACTGGGGATCCTTGGTCATGACCTGGACGTGCTCGGAGGCAATTTCGTCGGCTACCTTCAGCATCTCTTCGTAGCTGTCACAGACGATTACCTGGCCATACTCTTCCCAAGCGACGCCGGCAATGTCGGCCGTGGGCAGCCACGTCAGCTGCGTCTTCACCGCTTCCATGGTGTCCCGCGCCAGCTTTTCGGAGTTGGTCACGAGCACGGCGGGTGAGTTCGGGCCATGCTCAGCCTGGCCGAGAAGGTCTGCGGCGCACAGCTCACCATCTACCGTTTCGTCGGCGATGATCATCGTCTCGGTTGGGCCAGCAAACAGGTCGATGCCGACCTTGCCGAACAGCTGCCGCTTGGCTTCTGCGACGAAAGCGTTGCCAGGGCCGACGATAAAGTCGACGGGCGCAATGGTTTCGGTCCCTAGCGCCATGGCGCCGACGCCTTGGACCCCGCCGAGGGTGTAGATTTCATCGGCACCCGCCATATCCATCGCCACCACAATGGCGGGGTGCGGCTTACCTTCGTAAGGGGGCGCGGTGGCCACGATGCGCTTCACGCCAGCCACCTTCGCCGTCACCACGCTCATGTGCGCTGAGGCGATCAGCGGGTATTTGCCACCGGGTACATAGCAACCCACGGAGTTCATCGGGATGTTCTTATGCCCGAGGGTCACGCCGGGAAGGGTCTCCACCTCGACGTCTTTCATCGAGTCACGCTGGATCTGCGCAAAGTTCCGCACCTGCTCCTGCGCAAAGCGGATGTCGTCGATCATCTGCTCGCTGCATTCCTCGTAGCAAGCGTCGATCTCTTCGCGCGTCAGGCGATAGCTTTCAGGGCTCCAGCCGTCGAACTTGGATGAATATTCGCGGACCGCTTCGTCACCACGCTGATCGATGTCGCCGAGGATGCTCTCGACGGTTTCGCGAACCTTGCGGTCCGACTGCAGTTTGACTTCGGGGTCGATGCCTTCTTTCAGCCAGCGTGCCACGGCTTGGTCTCCTTGTTCTATTCCAGCCCTCTTAGCAGTTTTGCATTCGAATGCAATTTACAGGTCTGCGATATCTTCGCCGTACTCGCCTAGCGCTTGTCGCATCTGCCGGAGCAGGTCGAGGCCCATTTGATCAAGGATATGAAGCACATCGATGGAGACCCAGTTCTCGGCTAACCGATCGCCGTCGCGACGCCAAAAATCCATCACCCGCATGGTCAGCTTTTGGCCGCTCGGCGGAAGACCCAGCCAGCCACCGCCCAGATGTTCAGCGGTCATATGAGGCCAGCCGCCGGTCGCCACATAGTTGCCATCGGCGACGAGGGTCTTGCTGCGATCGACTGCGCGGATCGGAAAGCTCTTGAGAAACGGGCCTTGGTGCAGCGAGCGGAAACCTGACAGCCCTCGGCTCGTGCCAATCCCACCAGGGCCGAACCAGACAAAGTCTTCCGTCCAGAACTGCTCCTGGTCCATCGTAAATAGCGACTTGCCATCAAACCGGCCCAGCCCATCGAGCATCGCGAGCACCAGATCGAGGCTAGCCTGCGCTTCCGCTGGATCAGCGTTCGGACGATGCAGTCCGTCCATCGTCATCGGCGGCATCACCGAGCCCGGGTGACCAAGGCTAGGTCGCAACGGGCAGACACCTGCTTGAACCATCAAATCGAGGAAGTCGGGGATGATATAGCCCTCGGCCACCTTTTGATCTTCGATCCGTAGAAGCTCGCTATACCGAAGAAAGACTGGGCGGTGCGTCGCTGGGATACCGAAGAGCGGCGCTTTGAACGTGCCGGCAAAGTAACCTGTCGAGCATACCCAATCACCGGCGGAGCCGTCGCCGTCCAAGGCCTTGCCATCATAAGCGCCAGCGACACGGACGAAAGGACGGGCCTCGATGTCGGGAATGGCGGCTAGGATCGGTGCCCAATAGTCGGTGAAGAACGCGTCTGGCCCGTCGAGGTCATTGACGGGGTGCGCGGCGTGCCAGTGAAAACCGCTTCCCATCAAGGTGCGAGCGCTCTCCGGCTCAGCTGATGTCAGGGCTGCGTGAAACGCGATGGCGACGGCTTCGGGCGTCATCGTCATACCGACTTATCCTCCAAGGGTCCCGAACCAGGTGAGCCCAGCCAGGATCAAAACGAAAAAGAAGAGAAGGCCCCACGCCACGGGATCGACCCGTCCGGGGACCACGAACCAACCATTCTGGCGTTCGGCAATTCCCTCTGCCGCAAAACGATTACGCTGTCCACGAACAGTTTGCTCGTGCCACTCTTTTTGGAAGCCACCAAATGCCACACTGGCGACCCACGCGACGACGATATTGATGCCGCCGCCGACGACCACATACCAAGGCCAGGCGATGTCCAGCGGCTCGATGCCCAGCGGCGCAAAGCCGCGCACCACCAGGAACAGGCCGACAAAGCCGGCGACCACACCGGTCAGCAGTCCGCCTTCATTCGTGTGCTTTGAGAAGAAGCCCATGCCGAACAGGGCCAACTTCGCACCGACGAAATAGGAGGCGACCTTCGACAGCTCTTCTAGGATCGACCCGCCGCTGCCGATGAAGGCGAATGCCACGGGGATACAAGCGAGGCCCCACAGAACCGTCAGTACACGGGACAGGTTGAGATAGTGGCTGTCCGAGCCATTCTTATTGAAGAACCGCTGGTAGAAGTCTGTCACCGAAATCGTCGCGAGGCAGTTCACGGCCGACGACAGGCTCGACATCGAGGCCGACAGCACGGCCGCGGCCAAAATGCCCATCAGGCCAGGAATTTCCAACGCTTTGGCGAAGACGAGGATGATCTCGTTCGGCTGATCAAAGGGCTCGCCGCGGAAATAGACGAACAGCAGCGCTCCGATGAAGAAGAACAGGAAATAGATGAAAAACGCCGCATACCCCATCATGAGGTACGACTTCTTCGCGTCTCCCAGGGTCTTGGCTGCCAACGCCCGCTGCACCATCATTTGGTTGGTGCCGTACACGGTGATGTGGAACAGCGTCATCGCAAAAATGCCGGCCCAGACGGTGGGCGCTATCGAAAAATCGAGGTCCGTGTTGATAGGGTTTAGTTTGCCTGCGGTGGCTAACTCATTCAGAGCGCCCGATAGGGGACTCACCTCTCCCAGCAAGCACCAAAGAATGATCCCGGCACCGATGAACAAGATGAAGCCCTGAAGGACGTCTGTCCAAATCACGGCGTTCATACCGCCGAGCATGGTGTAGGCGATCACCACTACCGTCATGATCACCACGCTGATCTTCGGATCGATGCCCGTGATAAAACTGACGACCACCGCCGTCGCAGTGAGGATGGACGCTGAGGTGATCAGCTGCGTGATCAAGAAGATCGACGCCATCACTGACCGCGACGCTACGCCAAAGCGCCGCTCGAGATAGTCATAGATCGACGCCACGCCGGAATTGTAGAAGAACGGCATGAAGAACACGACCACCACGAAGATCACGAGGGGGTAGTTGATGTGGATAGCCAGCGCCGCCATCCCGTCGCCATAGGCCCAGGCGGGTCCGCCTAGAAACGACAGCGCACTGACGTAAGTCGCAATCACCGAAATGCCGATGGCCCACCAGGGCGAGGTCCCGGTGCCGAGGAAATATTCCTTCGCCGTGCCGACATTGCGGCCAAGCATCCAGCCGAGCGCCAAGTTGCCGATCAGGTAAGCGAGGACGATGCCCCAATTGAGAATGCCAAAGGCGGCCATATCGCAACTCCACAATTCGAGCCGGTGAGGGCGCGGTCACATGCGCGTACAGACAAAAAAGGGGAGCACAGCGTGCTCCCCTTGAAAAGGCTTATCAGCCAACAGAACGATTAGAACCGCAGCCGGGCACGGAAGCCGTAGTTCCGTGGGTACTGGAAGCTGGTCTGAACAATGTCATCGCCATTGTTGTTACCACGCGTCAGGACAGCTTCGTCTTCCAGGTTCTCAACAAAGAGCTCCATGCTGAAGTCTTCGATCGGCGTATCCCAGATCAGACGCAGGTCCGTCTTGGTAAAGGCGTCCTGCTGCTGCGATGGATCGATCGCGAGGAGGTTCGAGGTGTTGTACTCGTCGCTGTAGTAGAACTGGATCAGCGGCGTCAGAACACCCTTATCGCCCAGGTCCATCTCGTAAGCAGCCGAGGCACCCACCGTCAGGTCAGGCGACCAGCCCGTGGTCTCGCCGCTGACGTCGATGAAGCCTTGAACTTCGCCGCGGAACAACTGGTACGGGTTGGTTTGACCGAATTCAGCGAACTCGGAGTCAAGCCAGGCCAGGTTGCCCGTGATCGTCAAGTTGTCGACCGGGACCCAGACAGCGTCTAGTTCGAGACCCCAGGCTTCGATCTCACCACCGTTGATCGACTCCGTCACGACGATCGGGCCGTCCTGACGCTGACGTTGCGTCAGCAGGTTGTCGTAGGTGGTGTAGTGCAGGGCACCGTTCAGGCGAAGCGTGTTGTCGAGGAGGGTCGACTTGAAGCCGCCTTCGATGACGCGTGAGGTCTGCTCGTCTGTCGCGCCCGCACCCGTGCTGAGAGCACCAGAGAGGAAGCCGGTCGATGCCGTCAGGTAGAGCATGACGTCGTCGCTGGCGTCGTACTCAAGACCAGCACGCCACGTCACGTTGTCATAGTCTTGGCCGACCGTGATCGCGTCGCTTGCACCAAAGTTGAACGTGAAGACGTCGATCGAGCTTGGCGGTAGAGTCGCTGGCGAGAAGCCCGCTGCGCCTGGAGCCACGTTGACGACGCGATCGACGGTGCCGTCACCATTGGTATCGCCGGTGAAGTTGCTGCCGCCGCCGGTCAGCTCTTTGTCTTCGTAGTTGTAGCGAATACCACCGATGAGACGAAGTTGCTCCGACAACGAATATTCAGCCTGACCATAAAGACCAAACGCCGTGGTGGAGATGATTTGGCTGTCAGCGAAGAAGCCGCCGAACGAACGATCGCGCGAAACGATGTCCGTGCCTTCGAGGATCGTGAAGGTGCCTTGTGGAATCGTCACCGAACCGCGCGTGCTGTCGTCGCGAACCGTCTCTTGGTAGATCGAGAACGACTGGAACAGCTCTTCGTCCGAGTAGAACACGCCCGCTGTCCACTGGAGCGGACCATCGCCCTGGGAGGCGAGCTGGAACTCCTGCGTGAACGCCTCGAGTGTTTCATCGTAAGCACCGTTCGAGTTCGGGTTAGGGCTGAAGTCGAAGTCAAAGCCGATACCGTTTTCGAAGTCGGTGATCGACGTGATCGACTTCAGAGCCACTGAGCCCAGGTCGAAGTTGCCCTCAAGCGAGAAGACGTCCTCGCGCAGCACCACGGGCGGCACATAGTCTTGAGCAACCGTGTAAGGACCAAGCTCGTCAGCATTCGGTGTACCGCCGGAGCCGCGCACAGGGTTGTCACAGTTCCGCACCGAACCAAACGCGTCGGTCAGGCCGTCTGGCGTCTCGTTGCGGCAGAGGAAGGTGTAGCCGAAGAGACCAGCTTCGCGGCCGTCCTCTTGGATGTGGCTGAAGCGAGCCACAAAGCTTGCGCGATCGGTTGGCTCGTAGAGCGCGCTAACGCGGATACCCTTGTCGTCCTGCGCACCGATGTCGGGACCGGCCAGGTTCTCAATGTAGCCGCTCGATTTGTCCGAGAAGCCAGCTACGCGGAAGGCGAGCGTGTCGCTGACGGGCAAGTTCACGAAGCCTTCGAAGCGCGAGCGATCGAAGCGCTCATAACTGTAGTTCACGCCGCCCGAATACTCGCCGATGACCGGCGCGTTGGTGTAGAGGTTCAGCGCACCGGCGAAGGTGTTCCGACCGTAGAGCGTGCCCTGCGGACCTTTGAGGAATTCAACACGCGAGACGTCGAAGAAAGCGCGCGACTGCTGCGACGCACGGTTCTTGTAAACGCCGTCGACGAAGGCACCGACGATCGACGAATTGTCACCGAAAGTGTTGGTGGAGTTCGCGCCGCGAACGTTGAATTTGGCGTCGTTACCCGCGAACGCGAAGTTCACGCCGGGGACGATCAGCTCAAGGCGCGAGACGTCCTGGACGCCCGACTTAGCCAACCCATCTTCGTCAAAGGCCGAAACCGAAAGGCCAACGTCCTGCAGGCTCTCTGCCCGCCGCGTGGCTTCCACGACGATAATGTCGAGGCCGCTGTCATCATCCTGAGCGACTGCATGGGAAGTCAAAAAAGTCGACGCCGCAACAACGGATCCACCCAAAAGCAAAGCTGAATTCAGACGATTCTTTCTCATAAACACCGCACCTCCTGCCAAAATCGCGCGTTACACATTTCTGAAACACATTTCTCATTCGGATGCAATTTAGTGCGGTGCATCTTCTTAACCATTGCGCTGATCACCGGCCAACTGAGGACGTTGAGCAACAGTCGTGGGTTAGCGCTGGGTAGCCGCGAGAATCGCCTCGGAGGCCTTCTCAGCAATCATCATGGTGGGGGCGTTGGTGTTGCCGGCAACAATCTCCGGCATCACCGATGCATCCACCACGCGGATGTTCTGCGATCCGATCAGCTGCAAAGCCGGCGTCACCACGGATCTCGGGTCATCCGCAGCGCCCATCCGGCAGGTGCCCACAGGGTGATAGGCCGTGCCCAGCCGCCGGTGCATGTAGGCTCGCAGGCTCTCGCGGTCCGCCACCTCAGGTCCCGGTGCCAGCTCAGGGCTGCGCACGGGATCGAAGGCCTCCGATGCCAGCAATCGCCGCAACAGCTCCAATCCGCTCAGCAGCCGCTCATGGTCGTCATCGTCGGCCAGCAGGTTCAAGTCGATGGCCAGCTTGCCGCTCGGGTCCGCAAGTTTCAGCGCCCCGCGAGACCGCGGCTTCAGCAGGCACACATCGCAATAATAACCGTGCCCCCACACCACCATCCGATCTTCGTGGCCCAACCGGGCAGGGATGAAGTGGAACTGCACATCGGGCTCATCGATGTGGCTCTCCGTCTTGGCAAAGCCGCCGCCCTCCACCGTGTTGGACGCCAACAGGCCGCGCCGCTGAAGCAGATATTGGACAGGAGCCATGGTTAGGCTGGGCAGCGCCTTCAGGCTCAAGCCATAGCCAGCGCTCCCGCCGCCATGAAAAACAGCCGTGGCTGGATGGTCATGCAGGTTCTGGCCCACGCCTGGGGCTTCGATCTCAACCTCCATGCCAAGAGCGCGCAGCTGATCACCTGGCCCAACGCCAGACTTCAGCAACAGCGCAGGCGAGCCGATGGCGCCCGCGGACAGGATCAGCTCATGGCCCACACGGATGGTCTGTGTTTTTCCTTTGCTGTCACGTAGCGTGACACCTCGCGCGCGGGCATCCTTCACCTCAATGCGTTCCGCCTGCCAGCCTGTCAGTACCGCGAGGTTCTCGCGTTTCAGGGCAGGGCGGAGAAAGGCATCCGCCGCACTCCACCGCCGCCCCTGACGCATGGTCGTCTGATAGACGCCCAAGCCCTCTTGAGAGGCACCGTTGAAATCCCGGCTTCGCGGGATCTGCAATTGCTCACCCGCTTGCTGCCACGTTTCGAGCAGGGGATGCGGCGAGGGCAAATCCTGCACGTGCAGAGGCCCTGAGCCACCATGAAGATCATCATCAGCGAGCCGAGCATTCTGCTCCTGGCGCTTGAAATAGGGGAGAACATCCGACCACCCCCAGCCTTTCGCACCAAGCTGGGCCCACTGATCATAATCCGACGCCCGACCACGGATATAGACCATGGAGTTGATCGACCCCGAACCCCCGAGGGTCTTTCCCCGCGGGATCGGAACCCGGTGACCACCAAGATGATCATGCCCCTCCGATTGGAAACTCCAATCAAATTTCGGGTTCTTCATCAGGCTAATAAGGCCAAGCGGTACCTTGATGCGAGGGTCTCGATCCGGCGGCCCAGCCTCAATTAGACAGACCGTGTACCGACCAGATGCCGATAGTCGATCGGCCAGGACACAGCCCGCCGACCCACCACCCACGATGACAAAGTGAAAGCTCCGCTCAGTCATGGATAGTCAGACCTGCAAAGTCTTTAGTTCAAGGAACTCTAAAAGCCCATGCGGACCCATCTCCCGGCCCAGCCCCGATTGTTTATAGCCACCGAACGGAGCATCACCATTGAAGGCGCCGCCATTCACTTCCACTGTTCCCGTCCGCATACGCCGCGCGATGCTCAGGGCACGATCCTGATCGGCTGACCAAACCCCGCCCGATAGTCCGTAGATGGAGTTGTTCGCGATGGCCACGGCCTCATCGTCATCACTCGCCGTGAGGATCGAGAGCACAGGTCCAAAGACTTCTTCTTGCGCCAGCCGGTCGTTCGGCTGCACGCCAGCGAACACCGTGGGCCTCACGAAGTTACCATCGCCCAAGCCCTCCGGTTTGCCGCTCCCACCGACCACCGTCGTCGTGTGCGGATCACTCTCACCCAGCGCGATATAGCTCTGCACCTTCTCCCAATGGTCGCGCGATATCACCGGACCCATCCGCGTCGCCTCATCAAACGGATCACCGACAGTCCAGGTCTCAACCAAGCCGCGCGTGATCTCGGCGGCTTCAGCAGCGCGATGAGTGGGTACAATCATGCGCGAATGCGCTGTACACGACTGACCCGTGTTGACAAAACAAGTCTCCAAAACCCCCGCGATGGCCTGCTCGAAATCGGCGTCGTCCGCTAGGATCGCAGCGGATTTGCCGCCCAATTCCATGGCTGTACGCTTGATCATCTGGGCAGCGACCGCGCCGATACGCCGACCGGCGCCCGTCGATCCGGTGAACGACACCATGTCCACGCTGGGATGCTCGACCAACCGCTCACCCACGGTGGGCCCATCCCCCCACACCATGTTGAAGACGCCAGCGGGCAGCTCAGCCGCGTGGATACATTCGGCGAGGATCTGCGCGTTGGTGGGTGAGAGTTCGGAGGGCTTCAACACCAATGTACAGCCAGCCGCCAGGGCAGGGGCTACCTTCGCAGCAATCTGCAGCAGCGGGAAGTTCCAAGGCGTGATGCAAGCCACCACGCCGATCGGCTCGCGCAGCACCGGCGTTGCTCCATACCGCTCTTCAAACGCCGTCGCTTGCGTGATATCGGCATACTGAGCAAATTTCGAGATCGCCGCACCCGCTTGTACGCCGCGTGACAGCCCAATTGTCGAGCCAACCTCGCGCGTAACGCTTTCAGCAATCTCGTCGGCGCGCGCCGAGAGCTCTTCGTGAATCCGGCGCAAAAAAACCGCTCGATCTGAAACGGGTAGGGCCGCCCAAGAGGGAAACGCTCGCTCAGCCGCCGCAACGGCCTCGTCAGCTTGCTGCAGAGAGCTCGCGCGAAGCTCAGCCAGCGGCGAACCATCGGTCGGGTTGGTGATCAGAAAGCGGCTGTCGCCATCGGAAGTGCGCCAGGTACCGTCGATGTAGGAACCATCCAGAAGCATAAGAAAGCCTTTGAATCAGGGGGCCTCGCTATAAGGGACCACAGTTGCATCCGAATGCATAGCGCAAGCCTACCGACCTGCCCAGGCCGAATTCGACGGGACCCCATTCTCGCCTCAAGACGGTAAAGCCCGCCAGCACCAAGGTGCTGACGGGCCTCATAAGTTGCTCGTGTTGAATGGCTTCGGTGAGATCAGAACCGGATGCGCAACCCGCCGGAGACGCTGCTGGCTTGGTAGTTTTGGCCTGGTGACAGGCTCGAACGCAGGAACAGGTGAGCGTTGTCGTTCAACTCAGCCACGACGCCGCTGCCCATGGTCATGAAGCCCTCAGGATCGACGCCGTTCAGGCGGAACTGCGTGTTCGGATCAAACGTCGTGGCCACATCGCGGAACGCGTCGTTCTCGCCTGCGAACGTATACGACAGCTGGAACTCCGGCTTCACCCTCACTGCGCGGACGCTGAACGCAGTACCTGCCCGCATGCCGGCCGTTTGGGTGAACACCGCATGATCAGCTTCATCCACGGTTAGGTTCACCACGCCAGCACCGGTCTCGGTGAAGGCGTCAAAGTTGAATTGGCGCATGGAAAGCTCACCAAACGGAGCAATCCAGCTGTTTTCGAAGGCGAACGTGTAGGCCACAATCGCATCGGCGCGCAGCTCTGTGCTGTCGAACTCCGCAGACGCCGCACGGCCGAGACCGCGTAGGTTTCGGTTCACGAGCCACTCACTCTGCGCATAAGCGAGGTTAGCCGCCAGGCTCAGCTTGCCGCGTTTGTGTTCAGCAAACCCGCCCACGATCCAGGTTTCAGCCTCCGCCGTGCCAGCGCGCGGGGCGCCAACCACATTGGTGAAGGAGTCCACGTCAAACTCTCCGTACCCCACGCCAAAGCCGATCTCCGTGTCAGCGAAGTGATAGCCAAAGCCAGCCACATAGCCGAACTGGTCAGCTTCCACGTCGCGAGAGCCTTGCTGGCTGTCGCCGTTGAGATCGACCAGCTCAGCTGTGGTTGAAGCCCAAACGCTAAAGCGTCCGTCGCCGCTGCTCACCCGACCGGTATCGTGAGCACCGATGAAGGGTGCCGTCGTCTGGAGCGTCGTCAGCGAGCCGTAGAACTCGCCTGAGGCCAGCTCATCAATCACGGAACCGACTTGTTCGCGCGTCAAGCCGCTATCGAATGACAAAATCAAGTCAGCAAACTCATCATCGGTAGACTGACTGTTGAAGACGCTACCGCCTTCCGCCGCATCCAGAACCTGGTCCAGCGTTTCGCTCAGGGCTGAACCAAAGGCGGCGGCGTTGTCGTTGGTGGCCGCAACGTCAAAGCCTAGACGCTCCGCCTCCACTGTCAGGACTGTGTTACCATTCTCTGTGTTCAGACTAACGTTGAAGTCGACAAAGCTCGAACCGCTGCCAATCTGCAAATCGTCACCCAGCGTCACATCGCCGGTCATTTCAAGGAAGTCCAGGGATTGGCCATCGATGATCAGGCCATCACCCAGGTTGGCAAGCTGCAATGTGCCGTCGAGGGTTAGGTCGCCGTCGACAGTCAGTCGGCCAGGTTGTCCGTCCGATCTGACGCCGCCGAATGCGTTGTCGGTGGTGACCGGACCAGCGGATTTGCCAAGGGAAGGGGGGTTAAAGGCCCATGCTCCCGACGCGCTTGTCGGCTCTGCCGTGCGGACTGCATCCGG
>JABSRH010000063.1 GCA_013215175.1 Parvularculaceae bacterium
CCGAATCGAGGAAGCGGCAGGCTGTCCCATAATGCTCATCCGCCTTATGGCGCAGCACCCGAGGGTTCTCGTCGTCACCCTTCTTGGTGAACTTCTTCCGCGCCTCTTCAGGCGTCATGTTAAAGTGCTGGGCCAGACGTTTGATGTCGCCCTTCTCCACCGGGATATGCTGGTAAGAACAGCAATAGGCCGGACACTTCATGCAGTCGTATAAAGTCTTGATCGCCACGCCCTTTAGGTTCAGTCCCCACCCTTCTCTGCAAGCAGCCGCGTGGAGTCGCAAGGCCCCTCAGCGGCGCACCGAACGATTTTGGAGTCCGCGCCGATGATCCCGCGTTACGCCCGCCCCGCCATGGTCGACCTTTGGAGCGACGCCACCAAGTACCGCATTTGGTTCGAGATCGAAGCCTACGCCGCCGAAGCCATGGCTAAGCTGGGGACCATTCCAGAGGACGCCGCCAAGACAATTTGGGAAAAAGGTTCGCAGGCGGAGTTTTCAGTGGAGCGCATCCACGAGATCGAAGCCGAAACCAAGCACGACGTCATCGCGTTCCTCACGCACCTGGCCGAGTTCGTTGGCGACGACGCCCGTTTCGTGCACCAAGGCCTGACCAGCTCCGACATTCTCGATACCCAGCTCGCAGTCCAGCTGACCCGGTCCGCTGACATCTTGATCGAGGGCATGGAACGTGTGCTGGGCGCCCTGAAGACCCGCGCTTACGAGCACAAAGACACCATCACCATTGGCCGCAGCCACGGCATCCATGCCGAGCCCACCACCTTCGGCGTCAAACTTGCCACCTACTACGCAGAATTCGACCGTGGCCTGACGAGGCTGAAGGCCGCCCGTGAAGAGATCGCCACTTGCGCCCTCTCCGGCGCTGTCGGCACCTTCGCAAACGTAGATCCCCAGGTTGAGGTCTATGTGGCCGAGAAACTCGGCCTGAAGCCCGAGCCCGTATCGACACAAGTCATCCCACGCGACCGTCACGCAGCGTACTTCGCCGCACTAGGCGTCATTGCCTCATCGGTCGAACGCCTCGCCACAGAAGTTCGCCACCTTCAGCGGACGGAAGTTCTCGAAGCGTCGGAATACTTCTCGAAGGGCCAAAAGGGCTCCTCGGCCATGCCGCATAAAAAGAACCCCATCCTCACGGAAAATCTGACGGGGCTCGCCCGCCTGGTGCGCTCCGCAGTGGTGCCAGCGATGGAGAACGTCGCCCTATGGCACGAGCGGGACATCAGCCATTCCTCGGTTGAGCGCGGTATCGGCCCCGATGCGACGGCGCACCTCGACTTCGCGCTGCAACGCCTCGCCGGTGTGATCGAGAAATTGATCGTGTACCCCGAGAACATGCAGAAGAACCTCGATCAACTCGGCGGCCTCGTGTTCTCACAACGCGTGCTCCTCGCCCTCACCCAAGCAGGTGTTAGCCGCGAAGACGCCTACCGGCTCGTACAACGCAACGCCATGAAGGTCTGGGACGAAGGTGCTCACTTCCTCGACCTTCTGAAGGCGGATGAAGACGTCACCGCAGCCCTCTCACACGAGGAGATCGAAGCGAAGTTCGACATGACCTACCACACCAAGAACGTGGACGTGATTTTCGAGCGCGTCTTCGGCGCCTAACCATGATCAGCCGCGGCCTCATCCAGCGTCGCATGCGCCAAGCCCATTTCTGGCTCGGCGCTGTGATCGGCGCTCAGGTGCTGCTGTGGCTGGGCTCCGGCCTCTTCATGGTGCTATTCAGCATTACCGATGTCCGCGGCGATCACTTGCGAGCGCCCCAGCCCACGTCCTATCTGTCTGCGGACAACCCTCTGGTACCCCCTGAAATCGCTATGGCCGCGGTGAACTTTCCGGCGGAAGCGGCAACGCTCCGCATGCTGCATGGTGAGCCAGCCTGGATCGTCGTCGGCGGATCTCAAAAGGTCGTGGTCGACGCGACCACTGGCCAAACCCGCGCTGCTCTCGACGCTGAGGCCATCAAAGCACTAGCTGAAGCCAGCTACGCTGGTCGCGGGACCGCCAGTGAAACGATGTTCCTGGAAGAAGGCCCGCAAGAGGTGGGCTCCAGCGCCGCCATTTGGGCCGTCGACTTCGGTCCACGCGATCGAGCGACCCTCTACCTCGACCCCACCACTGGCGAGACTAAGAAAGTCCGCACCCCTCTTTGGAGAGCTTTCGACTTTGCCTGGGGGCTGCACATTATGGACTGGTCCACACGGAGCAATTTTAACTCCTGGTGGATACGCGCAACGGCTGTTTTCAGCTTTGTCTTCGGTCTAGCAGGCGCCGGCCTTGTGGCCATGCGCCTCACACGCCGACGCCCCTAAACGCGAAAACGCGCGACACCAGGGGCACCGCGCGCTCTCAAGGGGGACTGTAAAAACGTAGAAGCTACGCAGCTTTCTTCTTGCGGAAGACAGCGATCATGCCACCTGCGAACAAGAACGCTGCCGCTGGAACCGGGATCTCTTCGCGCGCTGCGATAAAGTCCTCGATGCTCAGCGCCGTGTCACGCGTCGTGTAGCCGAGGTCGCGGAACGAGTAGAGCGTGGTATCCGTCATCACGTTGTTCTCGGCATTAAGGAAGCCGGTCATGATGTCGTTACTACCGCCGAGGAAGGTCTCCTCGTCAAAGTGACCACACGCCGTACCCGGACCACCATCGGTCTCGACAGGCACCGTGTCCGTCGTACCGTAATCTTCTTGGTACTTCGTGTTCGCATGAATGCCAGTGTAGCTGTCGGACAGGTTGTCATTCGTACAATCGGTCAGGCCGTTCAGATTCCACAGCGTGCCGTAACCGATGATGTGGCCAATCTCATGCACAGCAACTTGGAACAGCAGGTTGCGAAGTGGATTGAGATCCGGATTGTTGAACAGGAACAAGTCAACAGCGTCGGCAGCATCGAAGGTCGAGTCGCCTTCAAACGAATAAACGTAGTTTGGAGAGAAGCCACCAAAGGTCGGACCGGCAAATCCCAGGATGCCGCCAGGACCGTCGATTTCAGCGATCGTCACGTTGGCGATAAGTTCGGTGACGACAAAACCGGGATCACCGATCTGCTCACCAAACGCTTCTTCCTGTTCTGTGCGCTCAAGACGACCGGTAATATTTTCGGACCAATAATCCGCAGCGCTATTAAACGTGACGGTGAAGAGCTGCTTACCGAAATCCGTGAGGCCAGAGTTCTCAAGGTCAATATCGGCCGTGACCTTAAAGTCGATCGGCGAAGCATTGGCTGCTGCTGCAACAAGAAGAGAGATAACGGCCGATGTTGCCGTCAAAAACTTTTTCATTGGGGCCCCCAGAAAAAATTGGCTGAGCTTATGGTTAACCAATACTTATCGAAGGCGCAACGGCTGCAGCCAGTTTCCAGGCGAACCGCGCTGCAGCCTATCAATCACGTCCGCCAGGGCGCGATAATCGGCTACGTCACTTCGAACCGACACCGCAAGCGGTGATGCCGCCGTCGATGCGGAACTCGGTGCCCGTGACGAATTTCGACTCATCGGAAGCCAGATAAGTCGCCATCGACGCCACCTCTTCAGGCTCGCCCAAACGCTTCATCGGAATGTTGCGGGTCAGCGCCTTCTCGCCCGCCTCTTGGCTCCCCTTCAGCTGGATCATCGGATCGATGATCGCTGTGCGGGTGAAGACCGGGTGAATCGAATTGGAGCGAATCTGCAGGCCCGACCGGGCACAGTGCAGCGCGATACTCTTCGACATCATTGCCACGCCAGCTTTCGCCGTGTTGTAGGCCAGATAGTTCCCGTCAGCCATCAGGCCCGCCACCGACGAGATGATGATGATCGAACCGGGCTGGTGATCCTTCAGGTACGGCATCGCCGCTTGGCTGCCGATGAAGACGCTATCGCAGTCAATCGCCATGACCTTGCGATACATCTCGAGGCTCTCGCTCTCGACACTGCCCCAAGAGCCAATGCCCGCATTGTGCACAAGCACGTTGATGCCATCCATCTGCTCATTCGCAGCGGCGAGCGCATCGGCCCATGCCTGCGGATCGGTCACGTCGTGCTCGATCCCGGCTGCGGCGCCGATGCTCTCGGCAGCTTCCGAGACCTTATCCACCTGGATGTCGGTGAGGGTGACGTCCGCCCCCTCCTCCATGAACATCTTACCCATGGCGAGGCCCAAGCCTTGCGCGCCACCGGTGATGAAGGCCTTCTTGCCAGCCAGTCTGTTACCCATGGTCATTTCCTCTCAGTTTTTTCGTTATCCTCGCCAGGCTTCCTCGCTTCGTGAGCAAGAAGCAACTGGCGTTTTGTCGAGCGAAACAAGGTCGCTCGCCCAGCATTCGTCGAATACGGAGCAAAAGCACGCCCGGAAAGACATGCCTCGAAAGCGCGCTATGTTGAGCGCATCCCAGACGTCCTCATTGCCTTCAACCCGGCCCAATCGAATCACAGGAACTTCCTCACCCGGACGAATAACTCGGCCCGCCGGGGTAAAGGTCCCGATGTCTTTGACCACGTCGTTGAATTCCTCAGCCGTCTCAAACGCGGGGCGCTCCCCAACGCAGCAGGCCTGGATCAGCTGAATGGCGTTCCGCACGGGCTCACCGTCATGGTAAACAACAAAATCGTGCAAGATCGCTGGCCCAACGCCCTGGTTTGCCACGCGGATGTTGATCTTCCGCATACCCTCGGAATAGTTGGTGCTGTTGATCGATAAATGCGGCCAAGAGTTCGCCTCCACCAATCGATTCATCGCATCGCCATTCTGGAGGCCAAGAAAAATCGACACCAGCGACGTGAGCAACGCCATCGGTGCAATCAGCCTGCTGAAGAATGAAGGCTTAGAGCCGGTTGGCTCCACGGGCTCCGGGATCTCGGTCTCTTCCACGCGAAGCGCCGTTCAGCCCTGTCGGGCCTCTTCCATCGCCGCGGCCAGAGCTTCGCCCATGGCCTCACGGATCTCGTCGTCACTTACGTCGCTCTTCGGCAAGTCACCGCGCAGCTTCTCAAAGACGTCGTTATCGCCAGGCTCTTGCAGGTCCGCGCGAATGACAGACTTGGCATATTCCTCAGCTTCGTCGCCGGACTTGCCGAGCTTCTCAGCGGCCCAAGCGGCCACAAGCCGGTTTCGGCGGGCTTCAATCTTAAATTTGGCTTCTTGGTCGTGGGCAAATTCGCTCTCGAAGCGATTCTGGCGTTCGTCGAAACTACTCATGGCGGGGTCTCCTCCGGTCAATCTCCCTATTTCCTTAGGCAGGTTAGCGGCCACGTCAAAGCGCTTTGCGGTGAGCCCCCACCCGTGGTAGCAGCCGCCGCTCCGGGGCGACCGCGCTGAGTCGTTAGCCGATGCGCCCCTCCCGAATTCGAAGGAGCCTGAACGCCATGGCGCGCGGCAAGCAAATCTATGAAGGCAAGGCCAAGATCCTCTACGAAGGTCCTGAGCCAGGCACGCTGATCCAATTCTTCAAGGACGATGCGACCGCCTTCAACAACCAGAAACATTCGGTGCTGGAGGGCAAAGGCGTCCTCAACAACCGCATCTCTGAGTTCGTGATGCTGGGCCTCGAGCGCATTGGCATCCCGACCCACTTCATCAAACGCATCAATATGCGTGAGCAGCTGATCCGCCATGTCGAGATCATCCCGCTCGAAGTCGTCGTCCGCAACGTCGCCGCCGGCTCGATCTGCAAGCGCCTTGGCATCAAAGAGGGCGAGGCGCTGCCCCGCTCGGTCGTAGAGTTTTACTATAAAGACGACAAGCTCGGCGATCCGATGGTGGGCGAAGACCACATCACCGCTTGGGGCTGGGCTAGCCCGCAAGAGATCGACGACATGATGGCCTACGCCCTGCGGGTGAACGACTATCTGTCAGGCCTGTTCGCCACGGCACATATCCGCCTGATCGACTTTAAGCTCGAATTTGGTCGTCAGTATGAGGGCGATCTGGTGCGCCTGATCCTCGCCGATGAGATCAGCCCCGATGGCTGCCGCCTCTGGGACCTTGAATCCGGTGAGATCATGGACAAGGACCGCTTCCGCCGTGACCTAGGCGACGTGGTCGAAGGTTACCGCGAGGTGGCCCGCCGCCTCGGCATTCTGCGCAACGATGAAGAGCCAAAGGACAACGGCAAGGGTCCTAAGCTCGTTAGCTCCAACGGAGAGTCCACATCATGAAGGTTCGTGTTCTGATCAGCCTCAAGAACGGCGTCCTCGACCCTCAAGGCAAAGCCATCGAAGGCGCCCTCCACGGCATGGGCTTCGAAGGCGCCGCCGGGGTCCGACAAGGCAAAATGATCGAGCTCGACATCACTGACGCCGCCAACGCTCAGGACGCTGAAGAAAAAGCCAAGGCGATGTGCGACAAGCTCCTCGCCAACCCCGTCATGGAAAGCTACCGCGTCGAGGTTTTGGACGCGGCGTAAGGCGTGAGAGTGTCCGCGTTCCGGTCTGAGTGGATCGCTCTAGGCAATCGACTGGCGATCCCCGCTAGCCGATGGGCTGACGCCGTTACCGACTTAGAAACGCGGTACGCCGAAGAACATCGGCACTATCACACCGTGCAGCATCTGGATGAGTGCTGGGAGCACACAGAGCAAGTTCGCGGCGCTTTCGAGAAAGCGGATTGGGTCCTGCTAGCGCTCCTTTATCACGACGTGATTTATCGACCAGAAATGCAGAACAACGAGGAAGCCAGCGCCGAGCATCTTGCGGAGCAGCTCGGTCCGTTCCTCTCTTCGGAATGCACCGAAATGTGTGCCCGCATGATCAAGGCAACAAAATCTCATCAAGCCACTGGGCACCCGGACACCGATCTGCTCCTCGACATTGACATGAGCATTCTCGGAGCGGAGCCCACGCGATATTGCGAGTACGCCGACCACGTGTCGCGAGAGTTTGTACCTGTGTACGGAGAGACGGCCTATCGATCGGGGCGAGCGGCCATGTGCCTAACGCCAACGCTCAAGCGTACACGCATCTTCTTCACGGAGTCGTTCGAGCACCTTGAAACAAGCGCCAGACGGAACCTCACTGAGGAGTTGGCAAGAACGAGAAGCGCCTCGGGTGTTTAGCCGCAGGATGCATAGCCCACAACGAATTGCGCGGCTGTCCATCGCTTCATTGATAGGTCGCTGGACAGGTCTCTCGCACGCCCTTGATCACCAGGACGGGGTGATCCGCCATGCGGCTGGTCAAACGCTTCGGATCCGCCGTTTTGGGGGCTCTTTTGTACCAGTGCCGGGAGACATTCGTAACGCCTCGGCGGGGTGATAAATACTTGCAGACAACCACACGCGGTTTCTCTTTTGAGATGGCAATCAAATCCTCGTTGAGCTTTTCCTGTTTGGCCGAGCCCATTGGGTACTCACGGGTGAGCGACCAAGGGCCAAACGGTTGCACTTCGATGGCACTTAAGGCACCGGCGCCCGTCTTCTCCATGATCAAGTGGAGGGTGTTTCTGGGCAATTCATCGGGAATTGGCGGAACAAAATTCTCCGGTGCCTGACCATAGTCATACAGAGTGAATGCCGTTTTCTTGACAATTTCAGGCTCCCCGGGCAGCGGCACCTCACTTGATGAGGCGCTAACCTCCGAACGCGGTGCATAGATGCGTTTGCTTCCGAGCGCTGAGTCCTGACGCGCTGGACATTCCAAGCGCGGTGAGCCGAACGTCGTAAATGGGTGTGTGTATTTACGACCGTTGGCTTTGTTGAGCCCCTGTTGTCTCGCACGCTGAAAGGCTTCGGCGAAGTGAGGAACCTGATAGCCAATGTTCGTAAGCGGACGGATCGCCCAGTAGTATTGCACCGCCCGATACTCATCAGCCGGGTCTTCATCGTAATGACACTCAAGGACAGCAAGCCCATCCTTTCGCGCCCCTCGATAGTCTCGATCCAACTGACGGGCGCCCCTCGACGTCAGCGCAGCTGTGCTGTTGTTGTCGTAAGCATGTTTAGGCTCCACGGGCCCCTGCTTCTCCAGCACCAAAGTCGAGCCAGCCGTGTTAGTCCCGAAAGCGGGCCGCCGTCCAGATAACATCCGGGCGACATTCGTAGCCGTCGCTTTCATCTGGGGCCCGGTGCAACTCTGCTGTTCGACCACTGATCGTATGTGGCTTCTCGATAGTTGCAAGATGGCGGGATCAGCCAATGCCGCTGCCATAATCGTTTCAAGCTCTAAGGGCCGTCGCCCTTGCATCACCGCGATAACCTCTGCGCCCTGTAGTGCACCGAGAAAATTCTCAATCTGAACGTGGTCGGCTGAGCTAATCGCCGCTGGACACTGCTCGGTAATGGCCCGGCGCAGCGCTAGACCAGCACGAAAAAGGGGGAGCTCATCTCTGATGAAGTCATCAGACCAAACATAGTCGCCTTGTTCGATGCGGCCATAAACGCCAGGGCTCGTCTTACGGGCCACTCTCCAGTCGCGACCTGGCTGCGAAAGGCGGGTTTCGCCATTGGCTTTGTTCGATGCGGCTAGAGCTTCAAGGGCTTTCAGGTCCTCCGTGATTGCCGAATTGGATACCGAACACGTATAGGTGATGGACGCGTATTGTAGCCCGGACAGTTTCTTAGGATCATCGCCATCGAGGAATTTCTCCTCTAGAAAGTCCCTCGCGCACGCACACGTAGCGTCAGCATACTTACTGACTTCACCATTCTCCGCCGGTGCCGTCTCATCGAGACAATACTGATAAATTTTGTTGGCTTGTGATCGAGCGACCTGCTTCTTGGAGGGAATCAGCAGGAAAATCACAAGGCAGACGACCAGCACGGCAATAACAACCCGCCAAGTCAAATACCAAGGTCGCGACTTTGTGAACTCGTCGATATCTCCAACCAATTTTTCAGCCCCACTGCATTGACTATAGCACTCGACAGGTCTCTCCAGCATTTCTCTTCGAGAGGCACTTAGTCAAGCCGAGGCAAAATTGTCTGGCAAATCCAAAGTTGAGCCGTACGGCTCACCCGGCTTAATTCTGGGCTCTTTTGGCGCGAACGCCGTATAGCCAGCCCAGACTTATCCCCCCAAACCCCACCTATGCTATAACGCACTCATCGGCAGGGCTGGGACGTTCCGGATCGTCAACGAGCGCTTGTCGTGATGCAAAGCTCCGTAGGGCGACTGTATCGAGCGTGAGCTTTAAGTTAGGCCGTTCGGTACGTAGCGAGCCTGCATCGCTCTGGCGCGTGGACCCGGTGGGACGGGCTCATGCCGCAGCACTCCTCCATAAAACCCATTTGCAGCGGCAACGCGCGCCAGGGCCTCCCAGACACAAAAAACCGCCCTGAAGGGCGGCTCTTGGTGCCGCTCGTAGAGCGGGCGCGCCATCAACGGGCATCGACTGGCCTTAGGCCAAGCCCCTGACAAGCAACCATCAACGGCTAGGAGGCGCGCCGGGCAGATCGGGCGTGATGTCATCGTTGCTCCGTGGGGGGAGCGCTGCTGGCGCGTCATCGATATCACCGACATTGCCGGCGCGTTCGAGGCGCTCTTGCGGGGTCAACTCAACGTCCTCGTCTGCGAGAAGCTTGTTCGTCTCTTGCTGATCCAAGAGCTTCTGACCATTGCGGCGGAAAACGCGGAACGTGTCCTGGTACCAAACCGAGTCCGGATAATTGTAACCGAGGATCGCCGCATGGCGCTGCGCCTCGCCCACCAGGCCAAGCTCAAGGTAAGCCTCAACAGTACGGTGGAGAGCTTCCTCCGTATGCCCCGTGGTTTGATACTGCGTCAGCACATTGTTGAAGCGGCCGAGGGCGGCCACGTGCTGGTTACGGCGCAGGTAGTAGCGGCCGATGTCCATCTCCTTACCCGCCAAGTGGTCATTGGTCAGGTCGAGCTTCAGCTGGGCATCACGAGCATATTCCGTGTCCGGATAACGGCGGATCACATCGATCAGCGCATCGCGAGCATCGCGGGTGATCTTCTGATCCCGGCCCACATCGCGGATACGTTCATAGTGGCACATGGCCCGCAGGTAATAGGCATAACCCGCATCCTTGTTGCCAGGATGGATGGCCACAAAGCGCTCAATCGATGCCAGCGAACCATCAAAGTCGTTCGTCAGGTACTGCGTGTAAGCCGTCATCAGCATCGAACGACGCGCCCAAGCCGAGTAAGGGTGCTGCCGCTCAACCTCGGCGAAATAGGCCAAGGCGTCGGCATAGCGGCGGCGCTCAAGCGACTCCGTGCCAGAACGGTAGAGGATCTCCACCGGCTCTTCGACATAAGCAAAACGCTCGGTCGCCTTCTTGGTCGAGCCACAGGCAGTGAGGGCCAGAAGGATCGAGCCGGAAAGGATAATGTGCCAGAATTTCGTCATGCCTGCCTCGCGCTTTCGCGCACCGTTAAAATCTTACGATGGTCTAAGGGCTGGCAAGCATGGTGCCAAGCCTGAAGCAGGTGAAAGGTTTCTTAGGCTGGCACCGAAAGCGACGCGGCTTGGTGCTGATCCGCCACATCGGCCAGGGCCGTGGCGAGCATCGTGTTGATCGTGTGGCCAGGCTTGTACGCTGTCAGCTTGCAGCCCAGCGGCATACCGAGAAGATAGAGGTCACCGACAAGGTCGAGGGCCTTATGGCGCACGAACTCGCGCTCCATCCGGAGGCCATCAGGGTTCATGATGCCGTTCTTGTCGAGCACCACAGCGTTCTCCAGCGAACCACCGCGGGCCAGACCCATCTCGCGTAGAGCCTCGACATGGCGGAGCTCAGTAAATGTCCTCGCTTCAGCGACTTCGGCTAGAATGGTGTCACGATCGCCTTCGATCACGACCCGCTGCTGACCAATAGCGTGATGATCAAAGTCGATGGTCACATCGAGAATGACCTCGGCAGCACTGCCTTCAGGAAGCGGCTCAGCCGTGATCCAGCAATCGCCCAGGGTCACCGTCACCGCGTGGGTCGGCGCCACCTTATCAATGGTGTGAGCAAAGACGCGAAGACCCACGGCATCGATGGCTTCGATGAAATCTTTGGAGGAGCCGTCCAGAATTGGGACCTCGGGACCCGACACGAACACCGTCGCCTCGGTGATGCCACGCATCGCAAAGGCGGCCATGAGATGTTCAACCGTCGAAATCGCGGCGCCGCTGGCGTTGGTGAGCACCGTACCCAGCTGGGTCTTCGTCACGAGGGCCGGATCAGCAGCGATCGTGCGCGCTTCCAACGATCCTTCGAAATCAGCCCGAACAAAGCGGATGCCTTCGCCCGGCGCAGCGGGGTCAATCACCATCTCGACCATGGCGCCGGTATGCAGCCCGATGCCTTGCATCGAAATCGTGTCGCGAACCGTGGCCGCAGCGCTTTGGTCGTTGGCTGGGATATCGAACATGATGACTGCCCTATTCTCTCAGTGTCCCTTATGGGAGCAGAGAGCCCAAGACCGAAGTGACTGATTGTTTCCCGCTGTTACACAGCTGCAATCTGGCTCATTCCACCGTGACAGACTTGGCCAAATTGCGAGGTTGGTCGACGTCTGTGCCTTTCAATACCGCCGTGTGGTAGGCCAGCAATTGCAGCGGCAGGGCATAGATCAACGGCGACAGGGCTGGATCGACTGGGGGCATCGCGAACGTCGCCGCGGCCTCGGTTCCGGCCGGCAGCGCCTCTTCCAGTCCCTTGGCGCTCGAAATCAGCATGCATTGACCACCGCGAGCCATCACTTCGTGCATATTCGAGATCGTCTTCTCGAAGTGCCGATCCTGTGGCGCGAGCACGATCACGGGCACATGCTCGTCCACCAAAGCGATCGGTCCGTGCTTCAGCTCACCTGCGGCATAGCCCTCGGCGTGAATGTAGCTGATCTCTTTGAGCTTCAGCGCACCCTCAAGGGCCAGCGGGAAGCTCACGCCGCGTCCAAGATAGAGCACATCCGACACCGGTACGAGTTGCTGCGCCAATTCCACCAGGGCCGGTGCACTCGCGATCACTTCGCTCATCTTGCGTGGAAGCTTGAGCAGCTCGCCCACCAAGCCTTGTTCCTCTTCAGCCGACAAGTGCCCCCGCGCTCGACCCGCCGCAATTGCCAGGCAAGCGAGCGTCGCCAACTGGCAAGTGAAAGCCTTGGTCGAAGCCACACCGATTTCCGGGCCCGCGACGATCGGGAACACAGCATCGGCATCGCGCGCCATGCTGCTTTCCGTGACGTTCACCACGGCGCCAATTTTTTGACCCGCAGCCTTCGCGTCGCGCAACGCTGCCAACGTATCCGCCGTCTCGCCGGATTGGCTGATGAACAGGGCAGCGCCACCATCGGCATAAGGAACATCACGGTACCGAAGTTCGGAGGCGATATCGATCTCAACGGGCAGCTTAGCCCATGTCTCAAACCAATATTTCGACACCAGGCCAGCGAGGTAAGCTGTACCGCAGCCCGACAATGTCAGCCGATCGACCGACGCGAAATCGATACCGCTCTCGGGAAGGCGCACGGTGCCTTCGGTCGGGTCGAGATAGGCACTCAATGTGTGCGCCACGACATCAGGCTGCTCTTCGATCTCCTTCGCCATGAAATGACGATGGCGTCCCTTGCCCACAAGCGCGGCGTTGGCATCGGACAAGGTTTCCGGGCGGTCGACGGCCGCGCCAGTCACATCATAAACCTGGTACTGACCACCGGTGACGACAGCCCAATCACCCTCCTCGAGATAGGTGATGTGACGCGTAAAGGGTGCAAGCGCCATGGCATCCGAACCGATAAAACGCTCCCCATCACCGCGTCCGAGCACCAACGGCGATCCTTGACGAGCACAATAAATCGTTTGCGGATCATCAGCGATCATGGCGCCAATAGCAAAGGCACCCTTCAGTACCTTGAGGGTTTCGGCAAAAGCATCTTTGGGCTTCAAGCCTTCGTCAAGCTTGGCCTCAAGCAACCGGGCAATCGTCTCGGAATCGGTCTCACTTTCAAAGACCACACCCCGACCAACAAGCTCCTCACGCAGAGCACTGAAGTTCTCGATGATGCCGTTATGAACAACCGTCACACGGGACGAGCCATGGGGGTGAGCGTTGCTTTCGTTCGGCTTCCCGTGAGTTGCCCAACGTGTGTGGCCAATGCCGGTCGTGCCCGACAAGGGCTGCTCACTGAGCACAGCTTCCAACGAAGCCAACTTGCCCACGGCCCGGCGGCGATCAATCGCCTGCCCCGTCGACGCCGCCACACCCGCGGAGTCGTAGCCTCTGTATTCCAGGCGGCGCAGCCCGTCCACAAGGCGGCCGACGACATTCTGTTCGCTGATGATTCCGACTATACCGCACATGTCTATTCGTCTCCGTGGCGCTTGCGGAAAGTTGCGGCCCAGCGCGCGCGCTCAATCTGCTTGCCGCGCGACACAGCAAGAGCGTCCTCGGCAACACTCTTCGTAATCACGGAGCCTGATCCCGTGATAGCACCGGCTCCAACCGTGACAGGCGCTACCAGCATGGTGTCTGATCCGATGAACGCGTTCTCGCCAATGATGGTCTTATACTTTCCGTAGCCGTCATAATTACAGGTGATCGTTCCCGCACCGATGTTGGTCCCAGCGCCGACATTCGCATCGCCGAGATAGGTCAAATGACCGGCCTTCACGCCTTGGCCCAACGTAGCCTTCTTCGTCTCCACAAAGTTACCTACAGCCGCCTCCTCTCGCAGCTCCGTCCCCTGACGAAGTCGCGCAAAGGGACCCGCCGAAGACCCCGTCCGCATCGTCGCGCCTTCAAGATGACTGTAGGGTTTCACCGTGACGCCAGCCTCAAGCTTCACACCCGGACCAAAGACGACGCCTTGGCCAATCAAACAGTCCTCGCCAATCTCAGTGTCGTAGGCAAAATAGATCGTATCAGGATCAGCGAGCGTGACACCAGCGACCATCATGTTGTGCCGGGCCCGCGCCTGGAAGATCTTCTCGGCCTGCGCCAGCTCCACGCGGTTGTTGACGCCAAAGACTTCGTCCTCGCCGCCGCGCACGAATGCCAGGCCGTGACCTGCTTCGCCTGCGAGGCCCACAAGGTCGGTGAGGTAGTATTCCCCCTTGGCATTGTTGTTGTCGATTTGCGGCAGGAAGGCATTCAGAACATCCGAGCGGATGGCCATCACGCCCGAATTACACAGCGTGATCTCAAGCTCTTCGGGGCTTGCGTCTTTCGCCTCGACAATCCGCTGCAAAGAACCGTCGGCGGTCACCAACCGTCCGTAAGGTCCTGGTTCGTCAGTCTCAAACCCCAAAACGGCCAAACCGGCGCCAGCTTCGATCTCGCCAATCAGCGCCTTCAGCGTCTCAAGGGTGAGCAGCGGTGTGTCGCCATAGAGCACCAAGACGACGCCCTCGAAGCCTTCGAGCTGCGGCATGGCTGCCGTCACGGCGTCAGCGGTCCCTCGCGGCGGATCTTGAACGGCCACTTGCGCTCCGGCATCGAGGCCTTCGAGCGCTGCGCGGACCTGGTCGCCGCCCGCACCGATCACCACCGAAAGGCGCTCGGCGCCGAGGGCTCTCGCCGTCCGCAAGCAATGACCCAACATCGGCAAGTGGCCGATTTCGTGAAGAACCTTGGGCTTTTGCGACCGCATTCGGGTCCCGTGGCCAGCGGCTAGCACCACGCAGGCAATGGTCGTCATCTGCAATCCTTCGACTTACTCTTCCGTGCCCCGGCTACGCCCTAGCGATTTTTGCGAAAACCACCGCCTCACAAGCTGTGAACGCTTGCAACAGGGTAGCGAGGCAGCGCACAGCCAGGCCATGGAACGACTCGACGGCTGCGTCTGCATTTTTGATCTCGACGGCACCCTGGTGGATAGCGCCCCCGACCTCATCGGCGCGCTGAATCGGTTGCTAGTGCGTGAGGGCCTCGCCCCCATGACCACAAGCACGGTGCGCCCGATCGTTGGTGAAGGTGCCCGCGCCATGATCCGCAAAGCCTTTGATGCGCAGGGGAAATTGCCAAGTCTCGAAGGTCGTGAAGACACCCTCGTGGCAGAATA
>JABSRH010000064.1 GCA_013215175.1 Parvularculaceae bacterium
TTGGTGAAAAACTCAAGCATGGGGCATCTCCTTCTGGCTCTGTCATGCCAGTGAGACGTCTTTGACAGAATGTCGCAGCGGACACAAAAATACCCGCCTCCCATGTGTGGTGGGAGGCGGGTGCACCGATGGGCCGTTGGGATGTCTCAGATCGTGTCCAGTGAGCGAGACAGGCCGGCGGTGTTAGCGTGACGCCACAACGATGGTTTCGTTGAACAGAGAGGCGAAACGCGCATCATCAATGCCATCAACCACGACGCTCATGGTCTCGTTCCGGCAGGCTTGCATCTGCTTGAGCGACGTTCCCGAGGCACTGAACTCATCGCGGCAGAAGTCGCGAGCCTCGCTAACGAGGCGTTTCAGAGCAGCTTTCCGGCCCTTATCGCTGTCCATCTCCGAGGCATTGTAGCTGAACTCGAAGGAGCCTGCGTGGGCGGCGGGAGCCATAACCAGGGTTGTGGCGACGGCGATAGCAGTGAGTGTCTTCGTAATCATGTCGGGGTTCCTCCCGTTGCTGACCAGCCCAAAGTGGGTAAGCGGCGCCTCAACAACCCGAAGGAGAGATAAGGTTTTTCCGATTATCAATAAAAGTCTGAAAACCAACAAGAATACAATTATTTGTAAGGGACCCTCTTGAACCTGAAGGCGAGGACATCAGGTTTTCATCAGATATCCCGTTTCCAGAATCTCCATGAAACTGGTACCGGGGGAAGGTGTAACGGCACCGCAACATCGAGGGATGAGGCCAATACATGAGCGGAAATGCTACCTGTGCGCTGAGGATCGGTGCGTTTGAGTTGAGACCCGATCGAGGTGTGCTGCTCTATGGTGAGAGTTCATTTCATCTCGAGCCAAAGGTCTGCGACGTGCTTTGTCGGCTTGCTCGCCATCCGGGCGATCTCGTCACGCGCGAAGTGCTGCTCGACGATGTTTGGGGCCGGTCCTACGGCGCTGATGAGAGCCTGACGCGCGCCGTGTCGATCTTGCGGAAGACCTTCAAGTCTGATGCCGAGCGACTCTACATCGAGACGGTTCCAAAAAAGGGCTATCGCTTGGTGGCCCCTGTAGCCGAGCTAACGGCAGCGGATCGGGTGGAAGAGGGCGTTCAAGGCTATCACGGTCACGCCGCTGAACACTCTGTTTTGCCGCTGACGCCGCCACCCGGGCAGGGCGGGCGAGCGCCGACAAGCGGCACGCTCACGCGGCCAACCACCATCGACAACCGCATCCTCATCGGCCTGATTGCCCTCCTGGTCTGCCTGACCATCGCGTTCGCCAGTATCTTGTTCTGGCAACGGCCAGCCCAGGCTGAGGCGGCCGAGGTTGAGCCAGATCGCACCGACGACGTTGTAGCGGTGGGCGAGTTCGCTGCGGTCGGTCGCGAGGATAGTGCTGGCGAGGCGTCCTTTATCGCGGATCAATTGTCGACCCGCATGGCATCGATGCTGTCCGTCAACGGCGTTCGCGCCGTTCCCTTCGGTAGCCCCGTCGCCCCGACCTATCAGGTGAGCGGCAGCGTCGAGGCCAATGGCAACACGTTGCTCGCCACGCTGGGGCTGGCAGCTCTCGATACCGGCGAAGTGATTTGGTCGACCTCTGTCGAGCGTGACCCTGAAAGCGCGAACGAGCTAGCGACGGAGGTCGGCGCGCGCTTTGCGGGGGCCCTCGGCTGTGCCCTTGGCTTCCGCGATCCGGGTGAGACTTTCACCCCCGCTTTGTTGTCTCGCATGCTGCTCATTTGCGACGGCCTGCGAATGTCCGAGGGCGAGGCGTTGCCTGAACATGCGAGGGCTGTTCGGCAAGAAGACCCCAATGAGGCTCGGGGCTTGGCGCTAAGCGCCATTCTGCTCAGCAACTATGCCGTCCATATGCTGAAGCCGGAGAGCGACGAATACGAGACGGTCAAGCAAGAGGCTCAGGAGATGGCCGCCCAAGCCGCAGAGATGTCGGAGAAGAAGTCCCTCGCCAGCGTTGCTGTGGCTGTGACGCTACCTCAGGAGAAGTTGCTCAAGCGGGAAAAGATGCTGGCTTGGTCGTCGGACGCCCAAGGCACAGCACGAACCTATGCCCTCTGGCGAAGAGCGGGGTTTTATCGAGAGGTTGGCCGGATCGCTGATGCCATCAATCTCTACAACTCCATCCTTCTGCATGATCCCAATCATCCAACAGCGAGCGCGGAATTGGCGTGGCTCCACCGCACCCTCGGTCGCAACGGCGCAGCGAGGCGGCGCTTAGAAGAGACGCTTCGCCTGGATCCCGACAACATGATCGCTCTGCAGCGACGGTTCATGCTCGAGGTTCAGTTCGGCAATGTGGACGAGGCGCTGACGCTGCTCGAGCGCTATCACGGGGGAGAGAAGGACGACGATCGCAGCATGGAAGTGTGCATCGTTCCGTTCCTAGAGATCCGCCGTCAGATCGAAGCTGGCATTCAAGATGAAACGTTTGCCAGCCAGATCCAGGAGGGGTGCGCAGGCCTCGAGGATCACTTCTTGGCCCGCCTATGGGCGACGATTGGTTTCGAGAACGAGGCGATGGGTCTGTTGCGCAAAATCATGGCGAATGATCCGACCAGTTCGAAAGTCGTCCTTTACTATCCAGAGTTCGATACGTTGCGTCGGCGGCCTGAGATTTGGAGCCTGTTCCAGTCGGCTGGATTGCCGGAATACTGGATCGAAAGCGACACCTGGCCCGATTTTTGCCGCCTCGAAGATCTAGGGTATGAATGCCGGGTGATGGCCCAGCTTGCCATGCAGGGCGACGCCTAGTCTCAGAAACGCGCATCGTAGAAAAAAGCGCTTGTCAAGCTCTTTCAATTGCCTTAACCGCGGCCACCCGGGTCTTGGCGGCCTCCCCGGGACAGGCTGTGCACGTGCAATCGAAAGATATCAGTTCTTACTGATTTTGTGAGCGTTTTCCCCCCGCGCATTCATTTGGATGCGGGGTTTTTGCGTTCCTGAAATTCGAATCGCCCCGCCAGGTGGTTCGGCCGCGCGCGCTGCGCGCGAAAATATTGACGCTAATTAGGCGTCGCAGAGTTTCGGGCGAGGCCAGGGCGATATTTGCCTTGGCGGAGCCACCACGTTCCGGCGCCTCGGTGCCAATTGATTGAGCGAGGTCGTCCTGGCGGGCGAGCCTCAGGAATAAGGGCAGTATATGGCTCAGAGCTTTGTCGAGAAAAAACGTATTCGCAAAGGTTTTGGTCGCATCGGCGATGCCGTGACCATGCCGAACCTGATCCAGGTTCAACGCGAGAGCTACGAGGCTTTCTTGCAGCGTTACACGCCACCTGGTGATCGTAAGCGGGATGGTCTCGAAGCGGTGTTCAAGTCGGTCTTCCCGATTGCCGACTTCACCGAGACGGCTTACCTGCAATACGTATCTTATGAGTTCGAAGAGCCCAAGTTCGACACCGACGAATGCATGCAGCGCGACATGACCTATTCAGCGCCGCTGAAGGTTCGTCTGCAGCTCGCTGTGTTCGAAGTCGACGAAGACACGGGCGCTAAGTCGGTCAAGGACATCAAAGAGCAAGAAGTCTACATGGGCGAGCTTCCGCTCATGACGGACAACGGTACCTTCATCATCAACGGTACCGAGCGCGTGATCGTCAGCCAGATGCACCGTTCGCCGGGCGTCTTCTTCGACCACGACAAGGGCAAGACCCATTCGTCGGGCAAGCTGCTGTTTGCTGCACGGATCATCCCGTACCGCGGCTCTTGGCTCGATTTCGAGTTCGACCCCAAAGACATCGTCAACGTTCGCATCGACCGTCGCCGTAAGCTGCCTGCCACGACGCTGCTTTATGCCTTGGGCATGGACCAAGAGGACATCCTCGACGTCTTCTACAGCCGCGTGTCGCACAAGGGTCAGGGCCACGGCTTCTCGATTCCGTTCTCGAAAGAGCGCCTGCAAGGCTCGAAGCCAGAGCGTGATCTCGTCGACGCTGAGACCGGCGAAGTCGCCATCCCAGCTGGCAAGAAAGTCACTGCACGCACCATCAAGCAGCTGGAAGAGACGGGCACTAAGGCGTTCTTCCTGACCCGCGAGCAGATGATCGGCCGTTACTTCGCTGCTGACATCGTCAACCGCGAGACGGGTGAGCTTTACGCCGAAGCCGGTGACGAGGTGGACGAGGATTCGCTGGTGCGCCTCGAAGAGGCTGGCATCTCGGAGTTCGAGACCCTCGACGTCGACCACGTCAATGTGGGCGCCTACATGCGCAACACGCTGGCAGCCGATAAGAACAACGGTCGCGAGACTGCGCTCATCGACATCTATCGTGTGATGCGCCCTGGCGAGCCGCCGACGCTCGACACGGCTGAGGCTCTGTTCTCTGGCCTCTTCTTCGACGACGAACGCTATGACTTGTCCGCTGTTGGTCGCGTGAAAATGAACATGCGCCTTGGCTTCGACAACGCCGAAGTCACGGACGAGATGCGCACGCTCCGCAAGGAAGACATCATCTCGGTGCTGAAGACACTGAACGATCTGCGTGATGGTCGTGGTGAGATTGACGACATCGACAATCTCGGCAACCGCCGGGTGCGTTCGGTGGGCGAGCTCATGGAGAACCAGTACCGCATCGGTCTTCTCCGGATGGAGCGCGCCATCAAGGAGCGGATGTCGTCGGTCGAGATCGACAACATCATGCCGAATGACCTCATCAACGCGAAGCCTGCAGCGGCGGCTGTGCGTGAGTTCTTCGGCTCGTCGCAGCTTTCCCAGTTCATGGACCAAACCAACCCGCTGTCGGAAATTACTCACAAGCGCCGCATGTCAGCGCTTGGCCCAGGTGGTTTGACCCGCGAGCGTGCTGGCTTTGAGGTTCGCGACGTTCACCCAACACACTACGGCCGGATCTGCCCGATTGAAACGCCGGAAGGCCCGAACATTGGTCTGATCAACTCGCTGGCTACCCACGCGCAGGTGAATAAGTATGGCTTCATCGAGAGCCCATACCGCCGCGTCGTCGACGGCAAAGTGACGGGTGAGGTGGTCTATCTGTCGGCGATGGAAGAGCAGCGCCACGCGATCGCGCAGGCCAACGCTGATCTGAATGCTGATGGTTCGTTCGCCAACGAATTCGTCAACGCTCGCTGGCGCGGTGAAGCCATGCTGGTCCCTCAGGACGAGATCGCCTTCATCGACGTTTCGCCGAAGCAGCTTGTGTCTGTGGCCGCCGCGCTCATCCCGTTCCTCGAGAACGATGACGCTAACCGCGCGCTCATGGGCTCGAACATGCAACGCCAGGCCGTGCCGCTTCTGCAGGCCGAGGCCCCTTATGTGGGTACCGGCATGGAGAGCATCGTGGCCCGCGACTCCGGCGCTGCTATGGCCGCTCGCCGCACGGGCTTCGTTGAGCAAGTGGACGCGATGCGGATCGTTATTCGCGCGACGGAAGAAAACGACCCGACCAAGCCCGGCGTCGACATCTACAACCTGCGTAAGTTCCAGCGCTCGAACCAGAACACCTGTATCAACCAGCGTCCGCTGGTGAAGATCGGTGACACGGTGACAGCGGGTGACATTATCGCCGATGGTCCGTCTACGGATTTGGGCGAGCTGGCACTGGGTAAGAACGTCCTCGTGGCCTTCATGCCTTGGAACGGCTACAACTTCGAAGACTCCATCCTCATCAGTGAGCGGATCGTGCGCGATGACGTCTTCACCTCGATTCACTTGGAAGAGTTCGAAGTCGCCGCCCGTGACACGAAGCTGGGTCCGGAAGAGATCACCCGCGACATCCCGAACGTCTCTGAGGAAGCTCTACGCAATCTCGACGAAGCGGGCATCGTGGCCATCGGTGCTGAAGTGCATCCTGGCGATATCCTCGTCGGCAAGATCACGCCGAAGGGTGAGAGCCCGATGACGCCGGAAGAGAAGCTCCTCCGCGCCATTTTTGGTGAGAAGGCCGCTGACGTTCGCGATACGTCGCTTAAACTGCCGCCAGGCGTTGCCGGTACGGTGGTTGAGGTCCGCGTCTTCAACCGACACGGCGTTGAGAAAGACGAGCGTGCTCAGCAGATCGAGCGTGACGAGATCGAACGTCTCGCCCTCGACCGTGATGACGAGCAGGCCATCCTTGATCGGAACATTTTCGGTCGTCTTGAAGAGATGCTTCTCGGAGAAGACGCCCTGTCCGGCCCGAAGGGCTTCGGCAAAGGTGAAGTCACTCGTGATCGCCTGAAAGAGACTCAGCGTGGTCTGTGGTGGAAGATCGCCATCGGCAACGATGCCAAGATGGGCGAGATCGAAGCTCTGAAGAAGCAGTACGACGAGAGCCGTGAGCGCCTCGAAGATCGCTTCAAAGACAAGGTCGAAAAACTTCAGCGTGGTGATGAATTGCCACCAGGCGTGATGAAGATGGTCAAAGTCTTCGTGGCCGTGAAGCGGAAGCTTCAGCCTGGGGACAAGATGGCTGGTCGCCATGGCAACAAAGGTGTGATCTCGAAAATTGCACCGATGGAAGACATGCCGTTCCTCGAAGACGGTACGCCTGTCGACATCGTTCTCAACCCGCTCGGCGTGCCGTCGCGGATGAACGTTGGTCAGATCCTTGAGACCCACCTCGGCTTTGCGTGCCGTGGCCTTGGCCGCGACATTCAAGAGGCTTGGGAAGCGTGGCAACAAGGTCGTTCGGGCAAGGACGATTACGTCGCCAAGCTCCAGAACGTCTATGGTGAAGACCAAGAGCTTCCGACGGATGAAGAGGACCTCAAGGAACTCGGCCGCAACTTGTTCCGTGGTGTGCCGATTGGGACGCCTGTGTTCGACGGTGCTCGCGAAAGTGAAATCGTTGAGATGCTGAACAAGGCCGGTATTTCCGAGACCGGGCAGGTGACCTTGTACGATGGTCGGACTGGCGAGAACTTCGCGCGTCCCGTCACCGTGGGTTACAAGTACCTCCTCAAGCTGCACCACCTGGTCGACGACAAGATCCACGCTCGTTCGATTGGTCCGTACTCGCTCGTTACCCAGCAGCCGCTGGGCGGTAAGGCGCAGTTCGGTGGTCAGCGCTTCGGTGAGATGGAAGTCTGGGCCCTCGAAGCCTACGGCGCCGCCTACACCCTGCAGGAAATGCTGACGGTGAAATCGGACGACGTGGCCGGCCGGACCAAGGTGTACGAAGCGATCGTCCGCGGCGACGACAGTTTCGAAGCCGGTATCCCAGAAAGCTTCAACGTTCTCGTCAAAGAGATGCGTTCGCTGGGCCTCAACGTCGAGCTTCAGAACCGATAAGAGTTAGGCCGGAGAAAAATTCTCCGGCTTCTGAGTTTTCTTCGGGCAAGGTCCCGACCCGTTTTGAGAGGAGACCCCTATGTCTCAGGAACTAGCTAACGTCTTTAACCCGCTGGCCCCGGCCCAGACGTTCAACCAGATCCGTATCTCGCTGGCTTCGCCCGAGAAGATCCTGTCTTGGTCCTACGGCGAGATCAAAAAGCCAGAGACCATCAACTACCGGACCTTCAAGCCGGAGCGTGATGGCCTGTTCTGTGCACGGATCTTCGGTCCGGTGAAGGACTATGAGTGCTTGTGCGGCAAATATAAGCGCATGAAGTACAAAGGCGTCGTATGTGAAAAGTGCGGCGTGGAAGTGACCCTGTCTAAGGTGCGTCGCGAGCGCATGGGTCACATCGAGCTGGCCGCGCCGGTTGCCCACATCTGGTTCCTGAAATCGCTTCCTTCCCGCATCTCGATGTTCCTCGACATGACACTGAAAGACGTGGAGCGGGTGCTCTATTTCGAACAGTATATCGTCATTGAACCCGGCATCACGCCGCTCGAGCCGATGCAGCTTCTCACGGAAGAGGAGTATATCGAGGCTCAAGAGCAGTACGGTGAAGATCAGTTCACGGCTGGTATCGGTGCGGAAGCCATCCGCGAGATCCTCGCCAACATGGACCTCGAAGGCATCTGCGAGCAGCTGCGCGTTGAGATCGCTGAGTCCACGTCGGAACTGAAGCCGAAGAAACTCGCCAAGCGCCTCAAGCTGATCGAGAACTTCATGGCATCGGGCAACAAGCCTGAGTGGATGATCATGACGGTCATTCCGGTGATCCCACCGGAACTGCGTCCGCTCGTGCCGCTGGACGGTGGCCGTTTCGCGACTTCCGACCTCAACGATCTCTATCGTCGCGTCATCAACCGTAACAACCGCCTCAAGCGCCTCATTGAGCTTCGCGCACCGGACATCATTGTGCGGAACGAAAAGCGGATGCTGCAAGAGTCCGTGGACGCCCTGTTTGACAACGGCCGCCGCGGCCGTGTCATCACGGGCACCAACAAGCGTCCGCTGAAATCGCTCAGCGACATGCTGAAGGGTAAGCAAGGCCGCTTCCGTCAGAACCTTCTCGGTAAGCGCGTCGACTATTCGGGGCGTTCGGTCATCGTGGTGGGCCCAGACTTGAAGCTGCATGAGTGCGGCTTGCCGAAGAAGATGGCGCTAGAGCTCTTCAAGCCGTTCATCTACTCGCGCCTCGACGCCATGGGCCTCTCGGCCACGGTGAAACAGGCCAAGAAGCTTGTGGAGAAAGAGCGTCCGGAGGTCTGGGACATCCTCGATGAGGTGATCCGTGAGCACCCTGTTATGCTCAACCGCGCGCCGACGCTTCACCGTCTTGGTATCCAAGCGTTCGAGCCGAAGCTGATCGAAGGCAAGGCCATCAACCTGCACCCGCTCGTCTGTACAGCGTTCAACGCTGACTTTGACGGTGACCAAATGGCCGTACACGTCCCGCTGTCGCTTGAGGCACAGTTGGAAGCCCGTGTGCTGATGATGTCGACCAACAACATTCTCAGCCCAGCGAACGGTAAACCGATTATCGTGCCGTCGCAGGACATCGTCCTGGGTCTCTACTACATCACCCTCGATAAAGATGGTGAGCCGGGTGAGGGCATGACGTTCTCCGACATCGACGAGATCGAGCATGCGCTGAACGCAGGCGTCGTGTCGATGCACTCGAAGATCAAGGCCGTCTGGCGTTCGGTGGATGCCGACGGCAACCCGACCATGGAGATCGTCGATTCGACGCCGGGTCGGATGAAGGTCGCTGCGGTTCTGCCAAAAGACGCCAAGGTCCCGTTCGAGGTCGTCAACACGCTGCTTCAAAAGAAGACCATCCAGGGTCTGATCGACACCGTCTACCGTCACTGTGGTCAGAAGAAGACCGTCATCTTCGCCGACCAGATCATGGACCTCGGCTTCAAAGAGGCCTGTAAGGCCGGTATCTCGTTTGGCAAGGACGACATGGTCATCCCTGATACCAAGGTCGACATTGTCGAAGAGACGCGCAAGCTCGCTTCGGAATACGAACAACAGTACGCTGATGGTCTCATCACGCGCGGCGAGAAGTACAACAAAGTGGTCGATGCTTGGGCGAAGTGTACGGACCGTGTCGCTGACGAGATGATGAAAGAAATCTCCACGACGAAATTCGATCCGGAGACGAAGCGTCAGCTCGAGCCGAACTCGGTCTACATGATGAGCCACTCCGGTGCTCGTGGCTCGCCCACGCAGATGCGTCAGCTGGCTGCCATGCGCGGCCTGATGGCCAAGCCGTCGGGCGAGATCATCGAAACGCCGATCGTCTCGAACTTTAAAGAGGGCCTCACGGTGCTCGAGTACTTTAACTCGACGCACGGTGCGCGGAAGGGTCTGGCCGATACCGCTCTGAAGACGGCGAACTCGGGTTACCTAACCCGTCGTCTCGTCGACGTGGCGCAGGACTGCATCGTCAAAGAAGAGGATTGCGGCACGACCACAGGTATCACCCTCGAAGCGATCGTGGACTCGGGTGAGATCGTCCTCAGCCTGTCCGAGCGTCTGCTCGGCCGTGTGCTGCTGAACGATGTCAGCGACCCTGATAGCGGTGAGTTGATGTTCGAAGCGGGCACCCAGCTCGACGAGAACCAAGCCGAAGCCATCGAGATGGCCGGCATCCAGAAGGTGAAAGTGCGTTCGCCGCTGACGTGTGAGACACCAATTGGTGTCTGTGCGAAGTGCTACGGTCGTGACCTTGCTCGCGGTGAGCCCGTGAATGTCGGCGAAGCTGTCGGCGTTATCGCCGCTCAGTCGATTGGTGAGCCGGGTACACAGCTCACCATGCGGACGTTCCACGTCGGTGGTACAGCGCAGGTGGGTGACACCTCGCTCATCGAAGCCAGCCACGAAGGCACGGTCACCCTTGAAAACCGTCAGGTTGCCAAGGATTCCGCCGGTGATCTCGTGGTCATGGGCCGCAACACGCTCATCAAGATCCGCGGCAAGGAAGGCGAGGACCTCGCTTCCTTCAAGGTCACCTACGGTACCAAGCTGCGCGTCGACGAAGGCGACACGGTGGAACGCGGCCAGCGTCTGGCTGACTGGGATCCGTACACGTTGCCGATCATGACCGAAGCTGCCGGTAAGGTGCGCTACGAAGACCTCGTGGAAAGCGTCAGCGTCGCCATGGTGGCCGATGAAGAAACGGGCCTGGCTTCGAAAGTCGTCACCGACTGGCGTTCGAACCCACGCGGTAGCGATCTGCGTCCAGCGATCCTCATCGTGGACGACGAAGGCGAACCGGTGAAGCTGGAGAACGGCCAAGACGCCCGCGTCTTGCTGCCAGTGGAAGCCATTCTGTCCGTTGACGACGGTGCCAAGGTGGGCCCGGGTGACGTGCTCGCTCGTATCCCGACTGAGGGCGCGAAGACCAAGGACATCACCGGTGGTCTGCCGCGGGTGGCTGAACTCTTCGAAGCGCGTCGTCCGAAGGATCACGCCATCATCGCTGAGATCGATGGTCGTGTGGAGTTCGGTCGCGACTACAAGAACAAGCGCCGTATCTCGATCGTTCCGGCGGACGAGAACGATGCCACGCGCGAATATCTCGTCCCGAAAGGCAAGCACCTCGCGGTGCAAGAAGGCGACTTCATTGCCAAGGGCGAGTACATTCTCGACGGCAACCCGGCGCCACACGACATTCTCGATGTGATGGGTATTGAGGCACTCGCCGATTACCTGATCAACGAGATCCAAGAGGTCTATCGTCTGCAAGGCGTGCCGATCAACGACAAGCACATCGAGGTGATCGTTCGCCAGATGCTGCAGAAAGTCGAAGTCAAAGACCCAGGCGACAGCCCGTTCCTCAAGGACGAACAGGTCGACAAGGTCGAGTTCGACGAGGTTAATGCTCAGCTCGAGGCCAACGGCAGCGCTCAAGCTTCCGGCCAGCCTGTCTTGCTCGGTATCACCAAGGCGTCGCTGCAAACCCGCAGCTTCATCTCGGCAGCCTCGTTCCAGGAGACGACCCGCGTCCTCACTGAGGCGGCGGTTCAGGGCAAAGTCGACACGCTCGATGGTCTCAAAGAGAACGTCATTGTGGGTCGCCTCATCCCGGCTGGTACCGGTGGTCAGATGGCCAAGCACCAGATCGAAGCCGACAAGCGCGACGAGCAACTCATCGAAGAGCGCGAAGTTCGCCAGGCCGCTGCACTGCCAGCGCCCGATGCGGTTCTGCCGGACGAGAGCCCAGCTCCCGCCCCAGCAGCTGAATAAATCATCAAACGGCGGCCCACGGGCCGCCGTTTTTCTTATCGCTAACCCTTAAGCGGTTAGATGTATCCCAGCGTATCGGGGAAGTAAGACGATGCTGACCGGGCTCGGTATTGTGGTGATCGGACGGAATGAGGGCGAGCGGCTCAAGGCCTGCTTGGTTTCCCTGCCGTCAGGCGTGCCCGTGGTCTATGTCGACAGCGGTTCCACCGACGGTTCGCCTGAATGGGCGGCGGAGGAGGGGGCCGGCGTCGTTTCTCTCGACATGAGCAAGCCTTTTTCGGCAGCGCGGGGGCGTAACGCTGGCTTCGAGCAACTGTCGAACGACTATGCTGACCTCGAATTCGTGCACTTCATCGATGGCGATTGCCTCCTGGTAGAGGACTGGCCTCAGAAGGGCCTCGCTGCGCTTCGGGCCAACGAGAAGCTGGCCGCCGTGGCAGGCCAACGCCTCGAACGTTTTCCAGAGCAAAGCTGGTTCAATGAGCTGTGCGCCATCGAGTGGAACACACCGGTGGGCGTGGCCAACGCGGTGGGTGGCGATGCGATCTATCGCGCGTCAGCCTTGCGCGAAGTGGGCGGCTTTGACCCCATGATGATGGCGGGCGAGGAGCCAGAGCTGTGCTTACGTCTTCGAAAAGCTGGCTACACGGTTGAGCGGCTCGATGCCGACATGACGTTGCATGACGCGGCCATCCACTCCTTCGGCATGTGGTGGAAAAGGGCAACGCGGTCCGGCTATGCATCGACCCTAGGTGCCCTGAAGCACGGCAAGGAGGGCTATCGCCTCCGCGACGTTTTCCGAGCGCTCCTTTGGGGAGCTGGCTTGCCGGTACTGGGCCTTCTGGCTTTAGCAGTGGGCTTGTGGCCGATTACCGCGATCCTCGTCCTGCTCTATGGCATCAAGTGGTTCCGCCTACGCCGAAGCTTCACGTCCAAAACACCCAAGGCGGGAAAACTCGCCACCTACACCATGCTCACCAACGTCGCAGAAGTGCGCGGCATCGTTCGTGCCCTGATCGAAACCGTTCAGGGCAAGCGCCAGATCCTGGAGTATAAGACCTAAAATGACGGATGTTCTGCCAGGTTCAGCCCGCCCGATTGTTCTCTGCGGTTCGTTGCGCGCCGGTACGACGCTGCTCCGGCTATTGTTGGGTCAGCACAGTCAAATTTCCGGCCACGGCGAGAGCGACTTTCTGTTCGACGAGGCGCCACTGGCTCGCGATGGATCGTTCTTGGGTGCCGATGCGCTCGCGACTTACCGCATCGAGTCCGTCAAGCATCGCCCCGCTGTGCGGAACGGCTTCCGTGCGCCCGAAGGCGAGACCTTCGATGCCATGGTTGCTGACTACCTGAGCCAGCATCCCGCCACCGCGCCGCATTTGTTGGTGACGCTACACCGGAACTATCACCACGCGGCTCGTGTGATGAAGGATGCCTTCTTCATCCGCCTTCAGCGCGACCCCCGCGACGTGGCGCTTTCGTCGGTAGCGATGGGGTGGGGCGGCGTGCCGTACTATGGTGTAGAGCCTTGGATTGGTTCGGAGCGCGACTGGCAGGATGCGGCACCGCTGATCCCGGAGAGTCAGCAAATCTTCGTCCGCTACGAAGACCTAACCTCCGACCCGAAGGGAGAGCTCACGCGAATCCTTGAGGCGGCAGGCCTCAGCTTCGAAGACGCTGTCATGGATCCGAAGGGCAGCACCTATTCCCCGCCTGAGCCGCGCCCGGCAGAGGCCTTCCGCAAGAAGCTGACGGAGCAAGAGATCGCTGAGATCAACAGCCGCCTCACGTGGGTCAAGCAAGACTACGGCTACAACCTTCAGCCCGCGACGCAGCCAGCCGGCCTGCGCAAGGCTATGCTCAGCCTAAAAGGCCGTCAAAAGGTGGTTGCGCACAAGATTGGGCGCTTCGGCCTCTCGCTCTACGTTCGAGATCTCGTCGCCAGGCGATTCGGTCTCGCTGGGATGCGCGAGCAGACCCGTGCGCAGATGGAAGCCATCAAGGTCAACTACCAAAAATAAGGGCTCGACGCGGCTTATTCGATGCTGTTTGAGCACGGATGGCTGCGCCATGCTTCCGTTTGGTTTTCAGCGCTTGACGGCAGGCGGATGCTCCGCTAGCCGCTCTCGACGCCAGTTAGGACGCTGTCGGTTCGCCGAAACAACCCTAGGCACATCGTTATCGCAGGTCACGGATGATCCGCGCGGGTTCTGCTCAGCGCGGTCCACTAGTTTCCGTTTTGCGTTGGCGGTCCTGGTCACGAGATTTGAGAAACGAAAAGGGCTCTGATGCCGACGATTCAGCAGCTGATCCGCAAGCCGCGGAAGCCGAAGCGGAAGATCAACAAGGTTCCGCACCTGCAGGGCAACCCGCAGAAACGGGGCGTGTGCACACGCGTCTACACCACGACACCGAAGAAACCGAACTCGGCTCTTCGTAAAGTCGCCAAGGTTCGTCTGACGAACGGCTTCGAGGTCATCAGCTACATTCCGGGTGAAGGTCACAACCTTCAAGAGCACTCGGTGGTTCTGATCCGCGGCGGTCGTGTGAAAGACCTTCCAGGTGTTCGCTACCACATCCTCCGCGGTGTTCTCGACACGCAGGGCGTCAAAGACCGTAAGCAACGCCGTTCGAAGTACGGCGCGAAGCGTCCGAAGTAAGGGTTTAAGAGATGTCACGCAGAAGACGCGCCGAGAAACGGCACATCGATCCGGACCCCAAGTTTCACGACGTCCAGATCTCCAAGTTCATGAACTACGTGATGCTCGACGGCAAAAAGTCTGCCGCTGAGAAGATCGTGTACGGCGCTCTTGACCGTATGGAAGAGAAGCTGAAGCGCCCACCGCTGGATACGTTCCGTGATGCCATGGAAAACGTCGTCCCGGCTGTTGAGGTTCGCTCGCGCCGTGTTGGTGGTGCTACCTATCAGGTCCCGGTTGAGGTTCGTCCCGACCGTAAAAATGCTCTTGCCATGCGCTGGATCATCGGTGCTGCGCGCAAGCGTAACGAAACCACTATGGTCGATCGTCTCTCGGGCGAGCTCATGGACGCTGCTCAAAACCGCGGTGCGGCCGTCAAGAAGCGTGAAGACACGCACAAGATGGCTGAAGCTAACCGCGCGTTCTCGCACTACCGCTGGTAGCGACGAACAGGGGCCCTCGGATCATGATGCGCATCGCTCTCATTGCTTCTGTGTCGGCCTCGCTCCTCGCGGCTTGCTCGACAGCAGTGCCGCCGGCACCAGAAGTGGTGCGACAGGATGCAGCGCCTCGGCCAACGCTGACTTCAGTGATGGTCGAGGGCGTAGCTGTTCGTACGCTTGCGGATGAAGTGTCGGCTCTTGATTTGGCGCGTGCCGCTTCGGACGAGGCG
>JABSRH010000065.1 GCA_013215175.1 Parvularculaceae bacterium
GCGCTTTGGCGTTGTCTTCCATCTGCGCTTCGAGCAGCGGTGTCTTGGTGAAGCCGGGGCAGATCGCGTTGCAGGTGACGCCGAACTCACCCGCTTCGAGCGCCACGGTTTTGGTCAGACCCACCACGCCGTGCTTGGCAGCGATGTAGGCCGCTTTGAATGGTGATGCGATGAGGCCGTGTGCCGACGCGATGTTCACGATGCGGCCAAACCCGCGCTCCTTCATACCGGGAAGGGCGGCTTTGATCGTGTAGTAGTTCGATGTGAGGTTGATGGCGATGATGCGGTCCCAGGTGGCGTCGTCATATTCGTCGATCGGTCCGACCTTCTGGATACCGGCATTGTTGACCAGGATATCGACGCGGCCGTGCGCGGCTTCAGCGCCGGCGATCAAGTTGCGGATCTCTTCCGGCCTGGTCATGTCCGCGCCATCGTACCGAACATCCACGCCATACTCGCCTGCGAGGCGAGCGCGGTTCTGCTCGATCTCATCGGCGTCGCCGAAGCCGTTCATGGTGATATCGACGCCCATCTTGGCGAGACCCTCGGCAAACGCCAGGCCAATACCCGACGTCGAGCCCGTGATCACAGCCTTGCGGCCACGAAGGTCATCAAACATGCCATACCCTCTAGCTTTGAGTGAATTTGTACCCTGCCAATAAGCCACAGTTGACGGTCAGCCAAGGGACTTAGTCGCTCACGATTTCGGGCTCGCGGTGCGGGCCGTTGGCGGTGTGGCTAGTCCTGCTCCGCTGCATCATACCGCGCGGAAAGCAGCTCAGCGATGTGGCTGTGGCCCTCGCGCTTGGCATCATCCAACGGCGAATTGCCCCATCGGTCCTTCGGCTCGCGTTCGGAACAAACCGAAAGCAGGTAATCGATCGCTTCGGCTTGGCCCTCGCAAGCGGCGAGGTGGAGCGCTGTCCTACCGTCATAATCAGCCGTTGACGGATCAAAACCGCTAGCCACCAGGCGCCGAAGCTCACCAATATCGCCCCGCGATGCAGCAAGGCAGAGATAACTAGCGGCGTCAGCGGCCCGCTCGACAGACGGCTTGCGAGGATCGATCAAGCTGTGATCGTCCTCCATGTTCGCGTAGGTGTGAAAGGCGAACTTATCGACCAGCTTCTTGGAGAACTCCACGCCGCGTACGGAGTTGCCTAGGGCGTCGAGCCGCGGGCTATAGACGGCGATGCCACATAGTCCGGGCACAACCATAAACATAGCTCCTGAAACGCCAGACTTCGCCGGAATACCCACCGAGAAGGCATATTCGCCGGAGAAATCGTACATGCCGCAAGAGTACATCAGGGAGAGAACGTCTTTGACGGTGGATGCCTTCAGCACACGTTCGCTCGTAGTAGGACACACCCCGCCATTGGCATAGGTCGCTGCCAGCACGGCCATCTGGCGCACATCCACGGTGATCGAGCAAGTCTGGAAGTATAAATCCAACGTCTGCAGAATATCAGTATCTTTTGGAAAAGCGCCGCGCTCGCGCATCATGTAAGCGAGGGCGAAGTTTCGGTCCGCGGTTTCTCGCTCGGACAGGAACACGGAATTGTCAAAGCCGGGCCTGGTGCCGCCGCACAGCCGCTTCCAAACCTGCATCACATGGTCAAAGCGATCCGCGTTGCTATCCTGCGGGCGGATCAGTGACGCGCAAGCAATGGCCCCTGCATTGATCATCGGGTTATGGGGCAGGCCGTTGTGGTTGAGCGTTAGCTCATTGAAGCCCAAGCCTGAGGGCTCACGTCCCACATGTTTGTGGACGTCGTTTTCGCCGAGGGCATCGAGGGCAATCGCATAGCTCGTCGGCTTGCAGTTCGACTGGACGCAAAACGTCTCGTCGTCGTCGCCCAGGGCAAATTGCTGCCCGTCGATGGTGCAGACCGCGAGGCTGAACAGATCAGGATCCACCCGCGCGAGTTGGGGGATGTAGGTCGCTACCTGGCCGCGATCGTCATTCGTGACCTCGTTGAAGATCCGCTCAATCCGTCGGCGAAACGAGGCAAAGCTGGGAATGATGAGATCACCGGCCAGAGCGCGCGCGATGAGGGTGGCGTTCTCAGGTGCGATGATCTCGCGCAGGGCGCTTTCATCCAGACGTGTGCGAGGGTCCACCTTGCGAAGGTTCCGCATGGTCTCCCGGATGCGCTTGTCAGCACTATCCAGGCCTGCGGCGGTCATTGCATCGCTTAAGTCGCGTGCGTCCAGGTCCTGGTTACCAACCTGCTGAAGCGAGTCATGAATCTGCGTGATCATCGCTTCGAAGGTCGTATTGCTGAGTTCTAAACTATCTGCGCTCATGGTGTCTCCCTGGCGGGCTCCTAGCGGGCGCCCTCCCACCGTCAACGGCGGAATTATGAAACCAAACGCGACGAAAAATTTGTGCTCTGCAGCATTTGCCGCTTAAGGGGCACCGGAACAATCGACGAAACACCGATCGAAGGGGTCAAACATGCGCATCTCCGAAGTCCCGGCGGGACCCAATCCTCCTGAGGACATCAACGTCATTATCGAGGTCCCGCTTGGCAACGAGCCGATCAAGTACGAGTTCGACAAGCCATCCGGCGCTATCTTCGTCGACCGCTTTCTCTACACCTCGATGCGCTATCCTTGTAACTACGGATTTATGCCGCACACACTCTCGGGCGACGGCGACCCAGTGGATGTAATGTGCTTGGGTAACCGTCCTTTGGTGCCAGGTTGTATCCTCCGTGCTCGCCCTATTGGTGTGTTGATCATGGAAGACGAGGCGGGCCTCGACGAGAAGATCCTCGCCGCGCCGCACCCGAAGCTGACGCGTTTCTACGACAATATTGAGACGTATGAAGATGTTCAGCCGATCCTTCTGGAGCGGATCTGGCACTTCTTCGACCACTACAAGGATCTCGAGCCTAACAAATGGGTCAAGGTCATCGAGTGGAAGGGCAAGGAAGAAGCCGAGCGCCTGATCCAAGAAGGCATTGCCAACTTCAAACCTGAGTAAGACCCAGGCATGGCGGAGTTGATCACCACCCGCCATGCCCGGCTTGCCATGGAGCGTCGTGGCCTCTCGCGCCGCGACGTTCGAGCTGCCGTCTACGATCCGGACGAGATCAAGGACGGCAAGCGACCAGGGGTCGAGCGCCGTGTCGCTGGTCCTGAAGGACGCCGAGTGGTGGCTGTGGTCGCCATTGAGCGACGCCACCTTCGCTTGATCACTGCTTACATCGACGCTCGCCCGGATCCGCAGATCTCCCTCGACGACACCTAACCTCCTCGAGTAAGGCAAGGAGGTTGTTCGCGTTGGAGTGTCCTATGGTCCGCTTGCCCCGTATCTTGGTGCCGTTGCTCGTAGCTTTGAGCCTGCTGCCGCAGTCAGCTGTCGCTGAACCGTTTCGGATCGCCATCGCTCGACTGACCCATACCCATGTCCATTGGCTCTTCGAGAGCGAAAAGAAAGGCGACGTGGAGATCGTCGGTATCTTCGAGCCCAACGAAGAGCTCGCGGCTCGCTATCTGGCGCAATACGGTAAGGATGATAGCCATCTTTACACTGACCTTGATGAGATGCTGGACGAGGTGAAGCCCGAGGGACTGACCGCCTTCGGCAGTATCCAAGAACATCTCGGTATTGTGCAGGCGGCAGCGCCCCGCGGCATCCACGTGATGGTGGAGAAGCCGCTCGCCTATGCCAATCGCGATGCAAGGCGCATGGAACGCCTGGCCGAGGAGCACAACATTCATCTTCTCACGAACTATGAGACCACCTGGTATCCCACCACCCACCAGATGGGTGCCATGGTGACAAACGGTGAGCTGGGTCAGGTACGCCGGGCTGTCTTTCGCCATGGGCATAAGGGGCCGGCGCTGATCGGTGTCGATGATGAGTTTCTCGAGTGGCTGACGGACCCCGAAAGCAATGGAGGTGGTGCACTGATCGACTTCGGCTGCTACGGCGCGAACATCATGACTTGGCTCATGGACGGTCGGCGGCCCCTTTCGGTGACGGCGGTAACGGCGCAGCTCCAGCCAGATCTCTATCCCAAGGTGGATGACGACGCGACGATCACGCTGGACTATGGCGACGCTGTTGCGGTGATCCAAGGCAGTTGGAACTGGACGTTCTCAGTCAAGGACGCCGTGATCTACGGCACCGATGGCACGGTGACGGCGCTCGATCGCTCGAACCTTGAGGTTCAGACCGACGAGGGCGCAGCTCCTCAGCGCACCAGCTTACCGCCGCGCGAGGCGCCCCTCGATGACCCGTTCTCCCTATTCGCTGACGTCGTCCGCGGGAAAATTGAGCTTCAGCCTACGGATCTATCGGCGCTAGAAAACAACATGGTGGTGGTTGAGATCCTCGATGCCGCTCGTCGTAGCGCCAAGACGGGACGCACCATCAAACTCGACTAGTCGAACACAATCGTGCGGGAGCCTGAAAGGAACACCCGGCCTTCCGCATGCGCACGAACGGCTCTTGCGAGGACGCGCGCCTCGATATCGCGGCCCATCTCGATCATCTTTTCCGGCGTGGCGCGATGATCCACAGGCGAGGTCTCCTGCGCAATAATGGGCCCCTCATCGAGGTCAGCGGTGACGTAGTGTGCCGTCGCGCCAATCAGTTTCACGCCGCGCGCATAGGCCTGGTGATAGGGGCGGCCGCCCTTAAAGCTCGGCAGGGCAGAGTGGTGAATGTTGATGCAACGCCCCGACAGCTTGGCGGACATGGTATCGCTCAACACCTGCATGTACCGAGCGAGCACCACCAGCTTGCAATCCGATGAGCCGATCAACTCCTCCAAAGCGGCTTCCGCTTGAGGCTTCGTGTCCTTCGTCACCGGTATATGGTGGAAGGGCAGATCGTGACGATCAGCGTACCACTTGGCATCCAAATGGTTCGAGACAATGCCGACAATATCCACGCCTAAGCGACCGCTCCGATGCCTGAACAACAGGTCGTTCAGGCAGTGATCAGGCTTCGACGCCATGACCAACGTGCGCGGCTTCTCATCCGCACGGCGCAGGTTCCACTCGAGGCCATGCGCATCGGCGATGCCGGAAAAGGCCGCTTCAAACGCTGTGAGGTTCTGCTCTTCAGGGATACTCATGCGTAGCCAAACGAAGAAGCGCTTGGTCTCGGGATCAGCGAAATCGTGGCTCTCGTCAATGTTCACGGCCCGCTTGGCCAAGAACGTGGTGATGGCGGCGACGATGCCGACGCTGTCGTCGGCCTGAACGCGTAGGATATAGTCGGTACTCAACGAACGGCTCCCCTGGATGAGAGCCGATGCGCCCACCCCTTCTCCTCACATGGCATGTCTAGCCGTTCTGGAGAAGGGGCCTAAACAAACCCCCTACGCGAGCATCGGCAACACCGACGCCACGAGCAAGATCGCCATGGTCCAGTTGAACACCTTGAGCCTCACCGGCGTAGAGAGGAGCCTCGTCATGCGCACGCCGAAGAGGGCCCAAATCGAGACCGATGGAAGGTTGATGAGCATGAACACGACGGCAACGATCACGATGCTGAAGAAATTCTCTGAGCTGGCGTAGAGGGTAATGGCGCCAAGAGCCATGGCCCAGGCCTTGGGGTTCACCCACTGGAAGGCGGCGGCCTGCAAGAAACTCAGCGGTTTGCTGGTGGCCTCGCCGTCCGTTGGGGCGCTCGATTGGGTGATCTTCCAGGCCAGGTACAGCAAGTAGGCAACGCAGATGACCTTCAGTACCATGAGGGATAGGGGCCAGACCTCGAACACGCGTGCGAGGCCAGCGCCTACCAAGAGTACCATGGCGCAGAACCCGATGCTAACGCCTAAGGCATGGGGCACGGTCCGGCGTAGGCCAAAGTTGGCACCGGAGGTCATGAGCATAATATTGTTCGGGCCCGGCGTAATCGACGAGACGAAGGCAAAGCCGATCAGGGAGCTGATTGTTTCGAAGGTCATACCGCCTTCTATGCGAAAACCTGCCGAAGGTGCTTGCAAAATGGCGCTCTTGGCGCCCAATTTTGCAAGATATGACGAAGATCGACGATATCAACCGAAGAATCTTGTCCACGCTGCGCGCTGATGGCCGGATCAGCAACGCGGACCTGGCCGAGCGTGTGGGCTTGTCCGCGTCGGCCTGCCTGCGCCGGGTGCAAGAGCTAGAGCGCCAGGGGGTGATCAGCGGCTACCGCGCTGTGCTCGACAACAGCGCGAGAGGGATCGGTTTTGTCGTTATGGTCGGTGTCGGGCTCTCCACCCACACGCAAAAGGTCCAGGCCGACTTCGAGCGAGCCATGAAAGCGGCACCGGAAGTCACTGAGTGCCACAACGTCACGGGACCGATTGAGTACCTGCTCCGCGTGGAAGTGGAAGACCTCGAAGCCTACAAAGCTTTCCACACGGACTGTCTAGGCGCGCTCCCTCACGTGAGCTCCATCTCGTCCTACGTCGTGATGGCCTCACCAAAGGACGAGCGGGCCTAGCTATTCTCGCGGACGTGGTTCCAAATCGTTTCTATCGTGTCATCGAGATCGACCCCGTCCCGTCGTGAAATGGCGTTGGCGGCATGATGGATCAGTTGTTTGATAACCCAGCTGACTTCATCGGCGCTGCGCAGATGACCTTCGCGTACTGATAGCTGGAGCTGCTTTCCGTCCGCCCAACCTCTCACGATCTCGATAGCGTCCTCCCCGTCGGGGTCGGCAACAGGAACTCGAAGCATGTTTGGCGGCAGGTCGTCCTGGTGAGCTTGCTCTGGTGGTTGATTGTAGCGGCCCTCGAAACCGTCAATGGGATCGAAGATATCGGAATCCAACTCTCGCGCCATGTCCAGCAACGATGCGGCGTCGCTGAGCTCTAGTCGCTGCTCAAACGCAATGGCGCTGTCCGTGACCACCTCGCTGAAGTTCGCGGCAGTCCAGCTGTCTTGTACGTACCAGCTGACGTACGTCGACTTCGGGCTACGCCAGACACGAAAAAGCTCAAGGCCATCACTCGGCTGAGCGATGGCCTCGGGAATTGGTAAGTATCGAGAGGAAATTCTAGCCTGCCTTGTTCACCCGCATGTACCATTCCACCAGGCGGCGGACTTGGCGGCTGGTGTAGCCGCGGGAGGTCATGCGGCTGACGAAGTCATCGTGCTTCTTCGCCGTGTCGCTGTCCTTCTTGGAGTCGAACGAGATCACTGGCAGCAGGTCTTCGACTTGCGTGAACATCCGCTTCTCGATCACAGAGCGGAGCTTTTCGTAGCTCGTCCAGGCCGGGTTTTTGCCGCCATTGGCTGCGCGGGCGCGCAGGGCGAACTTGACCACCTCGTTGCGGAAGTCCTTCGGGTTAGCAATGCCCGCGGGCTTTTCGATCTTCGACAGTTCCTGGTCGAGGGTGCCGCGATCAAGCAGTTGGCCCGTATCAGGGTCTTTGAAGTCCTGGTCTTCGATCCACGCATCGGCGTAGGAGATGTAGCGATCGAACAGGTTCTGTCCGTACTCGCCGTAGCTCTCAAGGTAGGCCTTCTGGATCTCTTTACCGATAAAGTCAGCGTAGCGCGGTGCTAGCTCTGCCTTGATAAACTCAAGATATTTCTTCTCGACCTCATCCGGATATTGCTCACGGCGCAGAGCATTTTCGAGCACATACATCAGGTGCACGGGATCGGCTGAGACCTCTTCGGTGTCGAAGTTGAAGGTCTCGGACAGCACCTTGAAGGCGAAGCGGGTCGAAATCCCGTCCATGCCCTCATCGATACCGGCGGCGTCTCGATATTCCTGGTGCGACTTCGCCTTCGGATCCGTATCCTTCAGCTTTTCGCCGTCATAGACTCGCATCTTCGAATAGAGGTTCGAGTTCTCATGCTCGCGCAGACGCGTCAGGACTGAGAAGCGAGCCAGCATGGGCAGCGTCTCAGGCGCACACGGGGCGTCAGAGAGTTCAGACGACTTGAGCAGCTTCTCGTAGATCATCGTCTCTTCGGTGGGGCGCAGGGCGTAAGGCACCTTCACCACCGAAATCCGGTCGAGGAATGCTTCGTTGTTGCGGTTGTTGCGGAAGGCCTGCCATTCGCTCTCGTTCGAGTGGGCGAGGATGACGCCGGTGAACGGGATCGGGCCGAGGCTCTCCGTGCCCACATAGTTGCTCTCTTGCGTGGCCGTCAGCAGCGGGTGCAGCACCTTGATCGGCGCTTTGAACATCTCGACGAATTCCAAGAGGCCCTGGTTCGCTTGGCAAAGGCCACCGGAGTAGGAGTAGGCGTCGGTGTCGTTCTGGCTGAAGTGCTCCAGCTTCCGGATGTCCACCTTACCCACGAGGGCGGAGATGTCCTGGTTGTTCTCGTCGCCAGGCTCAGTCTTCGTGATCGCCGTTTGGCGCAGCTTCGATGGGTAGAGTTTGACCACCGAGAACTTCGAAATGTCGCCGCCATACTCGTCGAGACGCTTCACTGCCCAAGGGCTCATGATGCCGTTCAGACGGCGCTTCTCGATGCCGTACTTGTCTTCCAGCAGCGATTTCAGCTCGTCTGATTGGAAGAGGCCCAGCGGGCTCTCAAACACAGGCGACAGTTCATCACCGGCCTTCAGCGCGTAGATCGGGTAGGCTTCCATTAAGTCCTTGAGGCGCTCAGCCAGCGAGGACTTACCGCCGCCCACAGGGCCGAGGAGGTAGAGGACCTGGCGCTTCTCTTCGAGGCCTTGAGCGGCGTGACGGAAATAGCCCACGATCCGCTCGATCGTGTCTTCCATGCCGTAGAAGCCTTCGAACGCTTTGTAGCGTTTGATGGTGCGGTTGAAGAAGATGCGCGACAGGCGCGGGTCCTTCGACGTGTCGACGAACTCAGGCTCACCAATCGCTTTGACCATGCGTTCCGCCGGCGAGGCATACATCATGACATCGTCACGGCACGCTAGCAGGTAATCGCGGAGCGACATCTCCTCGTGCTTCGTGCGCTCGTAGCCTTCGGTAAAGGCGTCAAAGACATCCAGTCCATCGGTCATCGTCATATCCGTTCTCGCCACCAGTTCGCCAAGGTGTCACAACCTAGCGTGGTGCTAGGCGTGTTGCCCTCCGCGTCGTTGTCCCCAGCTCTAAACGTAGGCTGAAAACACACGCCGCCTATGAATTCTGAGGGTAAGCGAGATTGGTAAAGGAGTTGCCAGCACAACTCGATTTCCACACCCGGTCTCAGATAAATCGAGCAACCTGGTTCAACACTACATCTAAAAGATGTGCTGTTTTCGGCGTGTTTCACAAGATGTAGATTGGCAACAATTTGGTCACACAGACGCGACTTGGCATCGCAGCTTTGATCAGCACTCAAATGGCTAGAGTGCTCATTGCTGTTGCCCGGACCTTTCGGGGTGCGCTTCCTTCTCACTTGGGTTAACCTATCACCCTCGGGGGAGAAGTGGATATGAAAGTCCCACGTTTTCAGCCTACAAGGGGTGAGCGTAAGGCGCTGAAGCGGCTGGCTGAGCGGGTCTTTTCCGCCATTCTTGGCGAGACGGATGAGTTTCGCCAACAGATCAACGTGTGGGAAAACAACTATGTTTCCCTGCAACTGGCGCAGCGGATCTTCAAATATGTGCTCGGTTTTATCGCAGCGTCAGCCTTCACAATCGCGGGCTTGGTGGCCGCGGGTTTGGTCGCGAGCGATGATGTCGTCCTTTGGGGTGCTGGCGGTTTCGCGGTGTCGTTCGTCGCGGGGATCTTGCTAAGTATCAGCCGACGGACAGCCCAGGACGAGGCCTATCAGCGGTCCGCCAGCCTTTTCGTCAGCACAAAGAAGCTTGAGAACTACCGGCTGTTTCCCTTCAAGTTCCGCCCCAACAAGCCGAAGCGAGATGCTCGCCGCAACCTCAGTGGGCAGATGGTTGGCGCCGTTGAGCGCCGTATCCAGCTGCAGCCTCGCCTCATCCATGAGAAGGCTGAGGAATGGGCGTATCCTGTCGACCCAGAGGCTTCGAATCTCGCTGCTGAGCTCGCCCTGACCACGTCGGTCCAAAACGCGGTGACAGCATTGGGGCCAGAGACGCCAGCCGTGCGCATCGACAAGTTCTTTGAGCGGCAATTGATGGTGAACTATGCCCGCCAGCGTCTGCAGCTGCTGACAGACACGGAGCGGCGGAGCAATTATTTCCTCCGTTCACGTGGCGCCCGCAACGCCATCAAAGCGGGGCTAGCGCTACGAGCGGTGGGTTCGATTATGCGAGACGAGCGGCGCGCGAGCCCGCGCTGGCGCCGCACCTTCCGCACCAATCCGTATGAGCAGGTCTGCGTTTTGAAAGAAAACGAAGATGTCCGCTTACGGTATCGAACGGCCTCACCCCACCTCAATTGGCCTGATCCCGACGATCAACACGGCGATTTTGAGACAGCACAGCATTTGGTTCTGCATTGTGTTCAGAACCCTATGAGCATCCCCGTTTATTTCATCAGTGTGCAGGATATACTCGGGCGTATCGACGACGCGATCGAGGTGAATCGGACCCAGCAAGGCGCCGACCTCCGCGACTTGACCGGCGAGATCGTGTTGGAGCGACTGCTGACGAGTCCGCCGACGATGTTCAGTCGCTGGAACACGGCCGCCATGGTTCATCGTGACCAGACCCCGAACAGTCAGCCCATCCTCAAGAACCTGTCGGAAGATCCCGAAGCGCCGGACTACGGCATACGCTGGGACGTGAACCGGATCGAGTGGAACAGCCTCGACGACAACGACGAAGAGCTGCGCTTTGCCTTCGCCACACTGATCAAAGCGATCGAGCTTGCGGGCGATGAGGCTGAGCCCTGCGTGCTTACCCGTGGCGATGCGGTGCTGATCGACAATCACCGCTGCTTGGTGGCGCGGCGCGAGTTCCTCGGCAGCAATCGCTTCGGTCGCTTGAAATACGGCCTCGGTGTCGATCCCGTCTGGGACATGAAGGCCTATTCTGGCTTCCGCCCCACACCCATCCTCATGAGCGCGGGCGGAAGCTAAAAATCAGCGAGCCAGCGCCTTATCGATCAGGTCGGCTGTGGCGGCCGCGCCGTAGATCTTGGCGAAGGGGCCCATGCGGGGGCCTTCGGATTGGCCGAAAACGACCTCGTAGAGGCCTTTGAACCACTCCCGAATATTGCCGTACTCTTGCGCTTTGCCAGCGTCGAAGACAGCCGTTTGGTAGGCGTCTTCCTGTTGGCCTTCGCCCAGTTCCTTGAGACGAGCCGACAGCATTTCCAGCGCGGCCTTCTCTTGGTCCGTCGGTGTACGGAAGTTCTTCTTCGGCAGGACGAAGTCTTGGAAGTAGTTCACCGCGAAACCGAGCATCGGCTCAAGCGCCGCCATCTCTGCTTCAGACGCATCCGGACGGTATTTCGCCACAAAGCCGCGCAGCACCTCGCTGTCCGACGTGCCCGACGCATCCACGATATTCAGCAGCAGCGCGAAGCTCACCGGCGGGGTCACCGCTGGCACATCACCTTGGTGAATGAAGAAGGCGGGGTTCTCGACTTTCTTGGCGTCCTCTTGGTCCGCGAACTTGGCCACGTGGGTCCAATATTCGTCCGCGTTCTTCGGAATGACATCGAAATAGAGCTTTTTGGCTTTCTTCGGGGCCGTGAAGTTGAAGAGCTGCAGTGTCTCCGGCGCGGCATAGCGAAGCCATTCGTCGATGGTCAGGCCGTTGCCTTTCGTCTTCGAGATCTTCTTGCCCTCTTCGTCGAGGAACAGCTGATAGTTGAAGCCCGCCGGCGCCTCGGCACCCAGGGCACGGACGATCTTCGACGACAGACGCGTGGACTCGGTGAGGTCCTCACCGGCCATCTCATAGTCGACGTCCAGAGCGTACCAGCGACCGGCCCAGTCGGCTTTCCATTGCAGCTTACACTGGCCGCCTTTCACCGATTGCTCCGTGCGCGTGCCGTCCTCGTCTTCGTAGACGATGGTGCCGGACGTTGCATCTCGCTCTAGCAAGGGCACATAGAGCACGCGGCCGGTTTTCGGGCTGATCGGCAGGATCGGCGAGTAGGTCTGACGGCGATCCTCACCCAAGGTGGGTAGGATGATGTCCATCACCTCGTCGTAAACTTCCAGCATACGGACGAGCGATTTATCCAGCGTCCCCGCTTCGTAGGCGGCGGAGGCGGACACGAACTCATAGTCAAAGCCGAACTGGTCCAAAAACGCGCGCAGCTTGGCGTTGTTGCTGGCGGCGAAGCTTTGATGTTGGCCAGCGGGATCAGGCACCCGGCTCAGGGGCTGTTGCAGATAGGGTTCGAGGATCTCGGCATTGGGTACCGGCGGAACTTTCCGCATGCCATCCATATCATCGGATACGCAGACGATCCGCGTTTGGTACTGCGGGCAGAGTTGCGTGAAGGCGTGCCGCACCATCGAGGTGCGCGCCACTTCGCCGAACGTGCCGATGTGGGGCGGGCCCGAAGGACCATAGCCGGTCTCAAACGTGACCAAGCCGTCCTTCTTGCCCATCTTCTCCAGACGTTTCTTCAGGCCCTTGGCTTCTTGGAAGGGCCAGGCTTTCGCGTTGTCGAGGAGGGCGGAGTCAAAAAGTTGGTTGGTCATCCGCGCGGTATAACGCCTTCCGCGCGGATGGATAGGGCCTCTAGGCCACAGCCGCGGTCGCAGTGTCGGTCTGGCGACCCTGCTCCACGACCCGCTTGAACTCTTGGTAATAGGTCGGGTCTTCCGTGCCCATCCATTTGTCCCACCAGGTGAAATAGAGGCCGAAGTTATAGCCAGCGCGGGCGTGGTGGAGGTCGTGGTGCACCGTGGTCGTGAACCAATCGAACATCGGCTTACCGGAGCGCGTCGCGGGCATGAGCTCAAAGCCGGAATGGGCGAGGGTGTTCTTCACCAGGGACACAACGATGAACATGCCGGTCGAGCCATGCGCGTTGGGAACTAAGATCTCGAACAGGATCACGAAGAGGACCATCAGCCCCGCCTCACGCAGGTCAAAGCTATAGGCTGTGAAGGGCGAGGGGTTGTTCGAGCGGTGATGGCGCTTGTGATACAGCCGGAACCGCTGCGGCTCGTGCATCCACCGGTGGATCCAATAGAAATAGGCGTCGTGCAGCAGGATGTGCAGCAGCACCGACCCCCAGAACCAATAAGGCCCCGTCAGCTGTGCGTTCAGGTCCGCCCAAGGGAGCCAGCCTAGCCGCCACATCACGTAGGTTGAGGTGCTGAGCAGTGAGAAGATCGCGATCGATCGCAGCGAGTGAAGAAACTCGATGACCAGCTGACGCCGCTCGGGCCAGTCCGCCCGCACCTTCCTAAACCGCAGGACCTTGGGCAGCAGCACCCAAAGCACCAGCCAGACGCCGAGGGCCAAATAGGCGTAGCGCTCCAGGTCGGTCGCCATCGAACGTGGGATGCGCAGCAGGATATCAGTGAGCAATTCAGGCATGGGAACTCCGTAGCGAACTCAAGCTGACGTATGGTGACTAGAAAGGCGCAAGGCTCGCTGGAATGGGGTTTCGGGCAACCCGATTTCGAAAACGATCAGAGATTCTGGTGGGCTTTTCGGTAGGCTGTCGGCGTTAGCCCGGTGTTCTCTTTGAAGGCGCGGCCGAAGGGACCGAGCGAGCCGAAGCCGCAGGCATAGGCGATGGTGGCGATGTTCTCGCTTGCATGCTCCGCCGCGCGCAGGCGTTTCTTGGCCTCCGCCAGCCGGTGCTCGTTCACGAAGGTGGCGAAGTTCCGATAGCCGAGCTGCTGGTTGATCAGCGGGCGCAGCTGGTGCTCCTGCATGCCCAGGCGCTCGGCGAGACTGCGGACGGTGAGGCCTTCTTCCTGCCAGGCCTTCTCTTCGCGCATCAGCCGATCGAGCCGCGCCAGGATCGCTTGGTCCACGTTGGGTTGCGGTGCTGGATCCGCACCCTTGGGCTTGGGCGGGGCAAAGAGCGCTTCGCGCGGCAAGGTGAAGAGCAGCCCGCCGACAATAGCGAGGACTGCGGTGCCAATCTCATCAGCGGGCACCAGCCAATCAGGCCGATAACCCAATTGCGCGAGGCCACCGAGGCCTGACGAGAACGCCACCCACAGACCGATCACGCCAACGAAGGGGCGGCGGATACGCCTGCGCATGGGGTCGAGGTCGTCCTTCTCGCTGAGGAGGACCATGACCACCACGGCGAGCCCGATGCTGATCATCGTGATGCGGTGGGCCACCATGAGCGGCTGCTCGAGCGCAGGGATGGCTGCGAAGGAAGAGATCGCCAGCATCGCACCGAGCGGACCGAGAATGACGACTCTCGGCGCGTTCAACCCGAACAGGCGAAGCGAGAAGGCCCATAGGCCACCCGACAGCATCGCGGCGGCGAACACAGGACAATAGAACCCGTAGGGCGCGGGCATGCCTTCTTCGAAAGCTACGACGATGATGCCGATGCAGAAGATAGCGCCGTAGGAGGTGACGTCAGCTGCAGCTCGGGCGCGCAGCAACGACCCGAAAGCCACGCCAACAGCGCCGGTCGTGATGCCGGCAATGGTACCCAAGAAATACGACGCTTCACCCATGGGAAGTGCCTAAGCCAACTCACGGAGCGAGCGCTAGAGTCTCCGCACGCGCGACGGTCGCCCTTTTTGAAATCAACGACGATTGGGATCAACGCTACTGTCGTTCAGCCTTGTTTCGCCGGTCAGCTCTAGGTCTGCAGCGTTTTCCCGACCGGCGCCCGGTGTGGGACATCCCAGCCGAAATAGACCTCGATCCGGCTGACCAGGTCGCCATTGAAGGTCATCACCTCGGTGCTACGAGCCTTGCGGGATTCAGGAATGGTCCACGTCAGCTCGTAGGTGATGATCACTTCATCA
>JABSRH010000066.1 GCA_013215175.1 Parvularculaceae bacterium
GGGGCGGACAAAGTTTTGGCGCTCAGCGTGGCTTCCGGCGGCATGCTGTTCGCCACGAGCATTGTTGGTGCCGTGGCGTTTCCCGCCGGTGTCCTTTTGATGTGGGCACTGATCGCCATGATTTGCCGAATGGGGTTACGACGCCCTCGTTGACCGAACCTACTGGTTCGTGCTCTCGAAAATCTTGTCTGCGCTCGCTGCGACGAAGCCTTGGTAGAGACCACCGCCTGGCAGTTCATAGCGGCGAGCGAATTCGTAGAAGCAGCTGGGTAGCTCGAAGTCACCGTCCGTGAACGTCACCGGCACGCGGGTGGCCATGGTCGAGCATTGTTCGAGGAACACAGCTGGCGTGCCTTTGATTAGGCCGCCGCTCTGATTCATAGGGTAGCCGGAGCTTTCCACGAAGCCGGCGAGCTCAGCCAGCGTCTCGAATGACGTCAGGTCGTTGAAATAGACGGTGAAGTGATTGGCGCAAAAGCCGAACGCCGCAAGCCACGCAGCGTACTCACTCTCCTGATACAGACGCTCATATGTGGCGTGATCCACCTGCCAGGGACGTCCCGCGTTGAGCAGCATGGGGTCGGCCAATTGCTCATCTGACAGCTGATCCACCAGGCCCGTCATGGTGGTACGAAGATCGTCGGAGCATTCTTCGAGCAGCAGTTCGGAGATGAAGACCTTCGGCTGCTTGGGGTCCTCGTGGGCGTAGTAGCGCGCGAAGAGTTTCTTGGCCTCAAAGCGGTACTCGTCCTGCGGCGTGTACCCGACGGCAAGAAACGCACGCGCAAGGTTATCGATGCCGAGGCGCGGATCGTTCAGCGTCCGGAAGGCCACGTGATCGTTGATCACGGTTTCGCCGCGACCTTCGAACAAGGCTTTGATCTCATCCGCTTGGGGCGTCAGCCCCGCATAGCGCTCCCACAATTGGCCGAAGAGCTGATCCGGGGTCATAACGCGTCCCTCCGTGGACTGTTTTTTGTTATTTGTCGTTGGCTGGCTGATCGCCCGTGGGTGAGCTGCTGGTGAAGGTGCTCTTGATGTTGGCGATCAAGTCCACATCGGCGCCAGCGCGCTTCATGATGAAGTATTGCTGCACCACGCCCAGGAAGGTGTTCCAGAACCAATAGAGCACCAAGCCCGCAGCGAACGGCGCGAAGATGAACATGAAGATCAGCGGCAGGAAGCCGAACACTTGCGCCTGGACAGGGTCCGTGGGCGGAGGGTTCAGCTTGGTCTGCACGAACATGGCCGCACCCATGAGGAGGGGCAGAACGCCCAAGCCCAGGAAAGCGCCGATCATCGGGATGGTCGTGGGATCAAACGGGATTAGGCCGAACAGGTTGAAGATTGTGGTTGGATCCTGCTCCGACAGGTCAGGGATGTAGAGGAAGCCCTCGTGGCGGATCTCGATGGTCGTGAAGAGCACTTTGTACAGCGCAAAGAAGATCGGCATCTGCAGCAGTACCGGCAGACAGCCCGCGGCGGGGTTGATCTTGTGCTTCTTGTAGAGCGCCATGACCTCTTGTTGCTGCTTCATCCGGTCGTCTTTGTAGCGCTCTTGGATGCGCTTCATCTCCGGACCGACTTTCCGCATACCCGCCATGGAGACGTAGCTCGCGTTGGCGAGTGGGAAGAGCAGGGCCTTGATCACCAGCGTCAGCAGCAAGATCGCCACGCCGTAATTGCCCGTCAGCTCACCGAAAAAGTGCAGGCCCGACTGGATCGGACGGGTGAGCAGGAAGAACATGCCCCAATCGACAGCCTTGTCGAAATTGGTGATGCCCAGGTCTTTCTCGTAGGTGCGCAGCGTCTCAACGACCTTGGCGCCGGCAAACATGTTCGAATTGATGGTGACCTGCTGGCCAGGTTCCAGCACAAGGCCGTCAAGCTGATAGCTCGAGCGATAGGTTGGCTTGCGCGAGCCCTTCACCTTCTCGATGTCGAGCTTGAAGTTCTCGTCTTGTGGCGGGATCGCGGCAGCGAACCAGTATTTCTCTGTGATGCCAGCCCAACCGCCGACGCCTTGCTCTTCGATGGCGTTCGAAGCGTTCTTGTCGAGCTTCTTGTACTTACGCGAATATTGCTTGCCGCCGGTGACGCCGAGAGGGCCCTCGAAAAGGATCATGAAGTTCGACAAGTCGTCCGGCACACCGCGCTGCATCGTGTAACCATAGGGCAGCAGCTTGGCTTCCTCGTCGCCCGCGTTCATGACCTTATGCTCGGTGCTGAACATGAACTGGTCATCGACAGAGATCGTCAGCTGGTGCTGAATGCCGCCCTGTTGGCGCGTGAGGGTCACCGGGGTTTCTGGCGTCAGGGTCGCGCCTTCCGGTGCGGACCAGCCAGCGCTGTCGTCGCTCTCGCCGTTGATGATGATGCCATTGCGGATGAACGTCGCGTCGGCGCTTGAGCGTGGGCTCAAGACCGTCACCATGGGGGCATCGTCTTTGACCGTCGTGCGGTAGCCTTTGAGCGCGATGTCATCGAGGGTCGCACCGCGAAGGTTCAGCGAGCCTTTCATGGTCGGTGTATCAATGGTGATTCGCCCAGGACCCTCTTTCAGAGCCTCCTCGCGGCTCATGGCCTCGGTGACATTGGGCACATCCAGCTGCGTATCGGGGGTGAAGTCCTCCGGCTCGGCGGCAGCAGCGGCCTCAGCCGCCACGCGTTGAGCCTCCTCAAGCGCCTTTTGCTGGGGGCGGAGGACGGCAAAGTCCCAGCCCACGAAAATCAGGAGTGCCAGCCCAAGGGCGAGGACAAAATTGCGATCCATGGAGCGCCTTCTCATTGCTCGGAACGGGCAGGCGCCACGCATCCGCAAAACTCGAGCACCGGCTGGTGCCAATTAACCTTCGCGAGCCTCTAGGAGTGCGGCGCGAAGCTCGTCAAGCAGCAGAGGGTAGGGCATCCGTCTTGCCCGGCCTCGTGCGATGATCACATAGTCATGGGAAGGGCTTGCGTGGAGGGGAACAAGCTCACGAACAGCGGCCCTGAACCGTCTTTTTACTCGGTTGCGAACCACGGCGTTGCCGATCTTCTTCGTAACCGTCACACCCACCCGGGCGAACCCTTGGTCATTCGGGAGAGATTGCAGCGTGAAGCCACTTTTTTGCACACGGACACCAGAACGCGCGCGAACAAAGTCCGCGCGCTTTCGCATGGTGTCAAAGCGCAAGGAAGCGCGTGTTATGCGGACAGCCGCTTACGGCCCTTGGCGCGACGCGCAGCGAGGACATTGCGTCCACCCACGGTGCTCTTCCGGGCAAAAAAGCCGTGACGGCGCTTCCGCTTCAGGTTGCTGGGTTGGAACGTGCGTTTCATCGGGGAAACCAAGCCTTCGTTAGATTGAGCGGCGGCTAATAATCGAACAAGCATGGCGTGGTCAACGCGTCATTTGAAAAAACCAGGAGAATAATCATGGCGGACGCGAGCAACTCGGTTTCCGTAGGCCAAGAACCAGCCATCACCAAGACCATCAAAGCCGACGTCTGTGTGATCGGTGCGGGCTCTGCAGGCCTTACGGCGGCTGGCGGTGCAGGGGGCTTGGGCCGGAAGACGATCTTGATCGAGGGGCACAAAATGGGGGGCGACTGCCTCAATTTTGGCTGTGTGCCGTCAAAGACGCTGATCGCCAGCGCCAAGGTCGCTCACACCATGCGAGACGCGGCGCGATTCGGAATCGAGGCGGTCGAGCCCAAGGTAGACTTTCTCAAGGTCATTGAGCGGGTCGGCCAGGTGATCGACGATCTCGCCCATCACGACTCCGCTGAGCGCATGAAGGAGGAGTTCAATGTCGACACTATCCAAGCGCGTGCCAAGTTTGTCGGACCCCGCGAGGTGGTGGCGGGCGATACGAAGGTCATTGCCAAGCACTTCGTGATCGCCACCGGCTCATCGGCGTTTGTCCCGCCGATCCCTGGCCTGGATCAGGTGAGCTACCTCACCAACGAGACGGTGTTCAGCCAGCGCTTCCAGCCTGAGCATCTTATCGTCCTCGGCGGTGGCCCCATTGGCATGGAGATGGCGCAAGCGCACCGGCTGCTTGGCTCCAAGGTGACCGTGGTCGAGATGGGCAAGGTGTTCGGCAAGGACGACCCCGAGCTTGTGGAAGTGGTGCGTGATCAACTCCTGCGCGACGGCGTCGAGCTGCGCGAAGGCCACCAGGCGAAGTCTGTGCGCCAAGAAGGCCGCACGATCATCGTCACGGTGGAGACACCTGACGGTCAGAGCACGGAGATCTCTGGCGATCAGCTGCTCGTCGCTGTGGGGCGTCGCCCCAATGTGCAGGGCCTTGGGCTCGAAGAAGCGGGCATCGAATATTCGCCGCGCGGCATCAAGGTCGACGATTACCTGCTGACCACCAACAAGCGCGTCTACGCCGTCGGCGATGTGACGGGTGGCCTTCAGTTCACGCACGTCGCCGGAGCGCAAGGCCGGATCGCGCTCAACAACATTCTGCTCAAGGTGCTGAAGAAGAAATTCAACCCCGATATCGTGCCATGGGTGACGTATACGGAGCCGGAGCTTGCCCATGTGGGCTTAACCGAGGGACAGCTCAAAGAGCGCGGCATCGCCTATGAAGTCGTCCGTGCACCGTTCCACGACAATGATCGCGCCAATGCGGAGGGAGCGACCGAAGGCCTGCTGAAGGTGCTCGTCGCCAAGAACGGAAAGATCCTTGGCGTGGATGCTGTCGGCGCGCACGCCGGCGAGATCGTGCAGCAATTCGCTCTCGCCGTGGCCAACGGCATGAAGATCGGAGCCTTCGACAACATGATTGCTCCGTATCCGACCCTTGGTGAAATCTCCAAGGCGGCTGCGGACACGTATAGCTTTGACAAGCTCTTCACGCCGCTCAACAAGGCAGCGATAAAGCTGCTTGCGATGTTTGACTGATGCCGGACCCTGCTGACCTCTACGCTAAGGCCCTCAAGGCGGTGCGTCATGACGCACGGAACATCTTGGCGGGCCTCAGCGTGTTGAATGATCGTCTGCAGGGTACGGAAGATGAACGAAGCGCCGAGTTTGCGTCGATCCTGGTGCGTCGCGTGGAAAGCCTCGTCGAGCTGACGAAGAGAGCGGATGCCTTGGCTGGCGTCACGTTAGGCGAAAAAACCGACCAGCATTTGTTCCGTCTGATTGAAGGCGCCTTCGACGGTGCGCCTGAAAGTATAGCGCGCATTGATGTCCGCGCGCCGCGAGCGTGGTCCCTCTATTGCGACGCTGAGCTAACGCGCCTAGTGTTGCGGGAGGTCATCTGCAATGCGTTGGAAGCCGCGCCCGAAGGCGTTGTGGCCGTTGATGCGCGCCGGGAAGACAACGGCGATTGTATACTGACCATCGAAGATGACGCTGGCGGTATTGCCAAGACGGCCCGTGGTCATCTGTTTACGCCGTTCAAGGGGGCAAAGCGCAAAGGACAGTCCGGCCTCGGCCTGCCACTGGCTGATGCCGCGCTGCGAGTCCAAGGTGGTAGTCTCACCCTGATGGATAGTGAGAGCGATGCTGGGACGCTGGCTATCCTAACGCTGCCGGGCCGGAACTGATCAGGCTGGCGTGAGCTCGGCTGGCCAACGGCGATGGAACCACAGCCATTGCTCGGGGCGTGCGAGGATGAACGAGCCTAGGACGTCATTCAAAGCGTGTGAAATCTCGAGCGTTGATTTGCCTTCGGGCAGGATCGGATCATGCACGGTACAGATGAATCGCGCGCCTGGTTGGCGGGTGATCTGTAGGGGAACCAACGGGATATTCTGCTTGATCGCTAGTCGCGCGGCGGCTGGGGGCGTCATCGCTGGATGACCGAGCAACGGCACCTCGATGCCATCGTTCAGCTTCTGGTCCACCAACATCGTGAGCGAGTAGCCGTCCTTCAACGCCTTCAGTAGCTCACGCCCACCGCGCTTACCCTTCGGGATCTGCAGCCGCGTCATGGACTGGGCGCGGAGATCGATAACGTGCTCATCTACCAAAGCATTGTTCGGTGCACGGTAGACCGAGCCAAACTGAATGCCGAGGTTGCGCAAGGCAACGCCGAGTGCTTCCCAATTGGCGAAGTGGCCTGCGATAAAGATCGCTTGCTGACCATCTTCAAAATAGGGGCGAAGGCCGTCGAGATTTTCAATCTGCACCCGATCGGCGAGCTCTGTGATGTGCGCGTATTCTGCGAAGGTGCGGCCTAAATTCTCCCAGGTATCTCGCAGGATCGCGTGGCGCTCCGCTGCGGTCATGTCCGGGTAGATCAGCCGCAGATTGGCTTCCGCGCGGCCTTGCATGGTGCGAACCATGGGACCGATGACGCGCATGGTCTTGCCCATCATGCCGGATGCCTTTTCAATCGGCATGCGCCCCAGCATCGACAGCAGCCCTAAGAACAGGCTGGCTTCGACTCGTCGCGAGAAGGTGACGGGCTTGTTCTTGCGAGGCTCCGGCAGCTGAATATCAGCGTCCCAGGCTTTCTCAACGGGATCACTCATCGGAGCTCCTGCAGGAGGCGGTCGAGCGCCGCCTCGTCTCTCATTTTCATTCGTCCGCGCACCACATGGACGCCGTCGCGATAGGCTTCGGGCAAGCGGATATAGTCTTTCTCGGTGGTGACCAGCCGCGCGCCTAAGCGATCGGCGTCCTCGCGCAAGGGCGCCAAATCGTCTTCAGTGTAAGGGTGGTGGTCGGCAAAAGCTACTTGGTCAATGAGATCAGCACCGGCGCGCTTGAGCGCGTCGAAGAAGCGCTGGGGTCGGCCAATGCCGCAGAAGGCGAGCATGGGGGCATCGGGCACCGCACCTGGGTCGAGCGAGAACCACGCCTCTAGCAGGGGCTTGCCAGCCGCAAAGTGTGTGAGTTCATCGGAGGGTTCAGCCTCTTCGTCGCTCAGCATCGCGATCACGGCCGCACACCGTTTGAGGGCTGCCTCGGGCCTCTCGCGAAGAGGGCCGGCGGGGAAGACAGCGCCGTTGCCGAACATCGATCCTGCATCCACCAGCAAAAGCGATAAATCCTTGTGCAAAGACGGATTTTGGAGGCCATCATCCATCACGATGACTTCAGCGCCGCCGTCTTGCGCAGCCTGTGCGCCTGCCGCTCGGTCTGCGCTCACCCAAACGGGTAGGTCTTGGGCGAGCATCAAGGGCTCGTCGCCAACCTCGGAAGCCGTGTGCTGTTCGCTCACCCGCAAGGGCCCTGTCTCGGAACCGCCATAGCCCCGGGTCAGCACGTGCGCGTCTTGGCCCAGGGCGCCGAGGCGCTCAGCCAAATGGCGAACGAAGGGCGTCTTGCCGACACCGCCCACGGTGGCGTTCCCGACGCAGATAACCGGGATGTCGGCTTTGAAAGGCTTGCGCTGGTGCAGGCGCCGCTGGACCTCAGCGTGATAGAGCCAGCCCAATGGCGCGAGCAGCTTCGCTGCCGTGCTTTGGCCTGGCGGCAGAGACCAGAAGCGAGGCGGCTTGAACGGCATCAGCTAGCGATGCCGCCTTTCACCAGGATCGCTTCAAGCGCTTCTACCAAGGCTTCCAGGACTGTTTTCGCGCTCTCGTCGGCCCATTGCTTGGCCTGGCCGGACATGGAAGAGCGGGTCTTCTCATCGCTGAGCAACCGGGTAAGGGCAGCGGCAAGATCCCGTTCGTTACGCACCAAAGCGGCGCTGCCGTTGGAGCGCATCTCGGCATAGGTATCGGCAAAGTTGAACACCTCTGGCCCGTGCAAGATGGCACAGCCGAGCCGAGCAGGCTCGAGGGGGTTGTGCCCGCCGATAGCTGGGAAACTGCCGCCCACGAAGGCGATGTCGCTTAGGGAGTAGAACACGCCCAACTCGCCCAACGTGTCAGCGACGTAGACTTGCGTCTTCGCGGTGACCTTGTCTTTCTGCGATCGCCGAGCGACGGAGAATCCGTGATCGCGGCAGATATTCTCCACATCGGCGCCGCGCGCAGGGTGCCTTGGGATGAGGACGAGCAGTGCGTCGGGGCGCTCGGCGAGGATCTGCCGGTGCGAGGAGAGGAGCTGGATCTCTTCCGTATCGTGCGTGCTCGCGGCGAGCCACCGCGCCCGTCCTTGGAAGTTGTCTTCCACTTCGGCTACCACCTCGGGTGGTGCCGGTAGAGGGGCCGCGGCCAGCTTGAGGTTGCCAAGGCTGCCGACCTTGCGACCGCTGAGGAGCTCGAAGCGTTCGGCGTTTTCTTGGTTCTGAGCGATAATGACGTCGAACACGCCGAGCAGTTCCTGCGCCGCCGTGCGACGCGACTGCCAGCTGTCGAAGCTCTTCGGCGACATCCGACCGTTGATCAGAGCCATGGGAATATCACGGCTCGCACACGAATTGAGGATAACCGGCCAAAGCTCTGATTCAACGAAGAAGGCTGCGTCTGGCTTCCAGTGATCGAGGAAGCTATTCACGAAATGTGGCTGATCAATCGGGATGTATTGATGGATGGCCCGGTCAGGCAGTCGCCGCATCATGAGGTCCGCGGAGGTTACCGTTCCGGTGGTCACCAAGAACGACAGATCGGCGTAGTGTTCGGCGAGGGCGTCCACGAGCGGGAGCACCGAGAGGCTCTCGCCGACGGAGGCCCCATGCAGCCAGAGGAGCTTGCCTTCCGGGCGAGGCTGGCTCGGCTTGCCTCGGCGTTCATCGAGGCGGTCCGCATCTTCCTTGCCGGCCTTGAGCCGCCGGGCCAGGGCGTAATCCGCTACCGGTCGCAGCAGCCGCGTCGCGGCGCGATAAGTCTTCAGGGACCATGCCTTGTCGGAGGCCATACAACGTCTTCCGTTGGATCGTGGGGTGGCGGTATGGCAGTTTCGCTACCAAATTGCACCCAAGGATGAGCTCTGACGCGATTTTTGTTGTGCTCGCTGGACGCCCCTCAAGACACTTGGCACACGGGAGCTATGGCTTCGCCCCCGTCCTCCCTCATGCTGCGCACTTGGCGCGAGCATTTGTTCCGCTATCGCGGGCGCTTAGCGCTGGCGCTCCTGTTCATGAGCGGTCTTGCGGCAGCTGAAGTGGGATTCGTGAGCGTCACGCGATCGGTGTTTGCTTCCTTCGAGAATTTGGAAGAAGGCGCTCAAGTGGCCAGCTTGGGCCTGGGTGCTGTGTGGATTTGGGCGCCTTTGGTGATCATCGCACTGGCCGTGGCGCAGGCGGGGTTCTTCTATCTCCAGGCGCTGACGGCCCAGGGCGTGGGTATTTCCGTGCTGAAGGATCTGCAGACCCGCATGTACGGTGCGATCCTCGACTATGACTTGCAGCAGCTGAAAGGCCGCGGCGATGAGGCAGGTCGCATTGGCGGGCTCGTCTCGCGCTTCACCAACGACATGACCGTGCTGAGGGACAGTCTTCGCCGCATTCCCAACGCGGTGAGAGATCTTGTTCGCGTGGTCGCCTTTGTGGGCACGCTGATTTTCATCGATCCCATCCTGTTTGGTTGTATCCTGCTTGTTTATCCTGTCATGGCCGTGCCGATCACCATCATCGGCAAAGCGATCCGGCGCGTGGCGCGCCGGGTGCAGGGGCAAGTGGGCGATGTGACGGGGCTGCTCACGGAAAGCCTTGCGGGCCAGGAGCTCATCAAGAGCTACACGCTGGAAGAGGTTGAACGGCAGCGCATGGATGATGCGTTCGAAGAGCGCCGCTCTCTTTTGATGAAGCTCGTACGTCTCCGTGCCCTCAACGAGCCGATGATCACGGTGATCTCGTCGGTGGCCATCGGTTTCATTATCGGTGTGGCCACGTTTCGGATTGATCGCGGCTTGCTGGCAGGTTCCGACCTCACGGCGTTTCTCGTGGCGATGGCGCTGCTTAGCCAACCCTTGCGTGGATTGAGCACGCTCAACGCGGTGCTGCAGGAGGGCCTCGCGGCTATTGAGCGGGTGTTTGGGGTGATCGACGATGATCACTACATCGACGACGCTCCCGATGCGGAAGGTTTCAAGATCGCGAGCGGCGAAGCGCCGGCGGTACGCTTTGACGATGTCCACTTCGCCTATGACCCGTCAACGCCTCTCCTAGCGGGGTTCTCGCTCAGCGTTGCGGCGGGCTCAACCGTCGCTCTTGTGGGCCCATCGGGCGCCGGCAAATCCACCGTGTTCGGCCTTTTGCCGCGCTTTTACGATACGTCCGAGGGCGACGTTCTCGTGGCCGGGCGGAGTATCCGCTCCATGCCGATTGCTGATCTGCGGCAGGCCATCAGCATCGTCAGTCAGACCCCCGTGCTGTTCGACATAAGCGTCGAGGACAATATTCGTCTTGGTCGCCCGGATGCCGACGACGCTGCGGTTAAGGCCGCCGCTGAGGCCGCGGCAGCTGACCAGTTCATCGAGCGGCTGCCCGAGGGCTACAAAACCCGTGTGGGTGAGGGCGGCGGCTCGCTGTCGGGTGGTGAGAGGCAGAGGATCTCGCTGGCGCGCGCGTTCTTGAAAGACGCGCCGGTCTTGCTCTTGGACGAGGCGACTTCCGCGCTGGATGCTGAGAGCGAGCGGCTCATCGGCGATGCCATGGAGCGTTTGCGCCGTGGGCGGACGACTCTGATTATCGCGCACCGCCTGTCGACGATCCGCGACGCTGACATGATCGCGGTGATGGAAGCTGGCCGATTGGTCGAGGCCGGTAGTCACGACGAATTGCTGACGAGCAAGGGCCTCTACGCCAAGTTGGTGGCGCTCCAAGACAGGTCGGCGGTGGCGGAATGACACCCTTTCAGATCTTGCTCCTGCTTGGCGTTTGTATCTCCTGGGCTTTCCACTTGATCGTCATCAAGACGACCGTGGATTTGGTCCCGCCGCTGACCTACGTGGCGTTCCGTATGCCGATCTTAGCGTTGCTGTTGTCGCCGCTACTTCGTTGGCATCCGGGGCAGATGCACCGCGTGTTCATGGGAGGTCTCTGCTTTGCCGGGCTGAACTATCTCTTTATGTTCTCTGGCTTCCGATTGACCACAGCCTCCGTCGGCGCGGTGGTGCTTGAGAGCTACGTCGTTGTGGCGACTATCCTCTCGGTCGTGTTCCTCAAGGAGACGGTAGGTTGGAAACGCGGCTCCGGCATTGCTGCTGCGCTCATCGGGGTGTTGATCATCGCGACCGGTGACAGCGAAGCGACGGGCAGCCGCAATTTGCCGTTAGGCGCGACACTGATTTTCTTGGCCGCTTGCTGTGAGGCCACTGGCGCTATTTTCGTCAAGAAGATCGGAGGCATCAAGCCGCTGGCCATGTTGGCGTGGTTCACGGTGGTTGGCACGTTCGTCACGGTGCCCGCTGCGCTGGTGTTCGATACGGATCATTTCGCTTGGACATCGTCGCCAGACCTGCCGCAGATTCTGGCGGCTATGTTCTACTCGGTGTTCGTGGCGTCCCTCATTGCGCACCCCACCTATTACTACCTGCTGCAGAGGGTGCCGTTGAGCGTCATCGCTCCGTCGGGTCTCTTGATAACCTTCTTCGCCGTGATCATGGGCGTCCTGTTGCTTGGTGAGCCCGTGACATTGCGGCTGCTAATGGGTGCTGGCCTCGTGGTGGCTGGGGTTGGAGTCGTCTTGGTGCGGTCCAATCCGCCGGAGCGAAGGCAGGTGGCCACCTCTGCGTCTTTCAAGGGAGATGAAACATGACCGTGTCAGCCGCGATTGATCATCCGTCTCCCAATCATGACGATCGTGGGCCTCACCAGGTGGAGCTCTTGGTGCTTCACTATACCGGGATGCAAACGGGCCAGGCTGCGCTGGAGCGGTTGAGCGAGGCTGCCGCCGGAGTCTCAGCGCACTATCTGCTGGAGGAGGACGGCACGCTTTATCGTCTCGTGGCGGAGGACAGACGCGCCTGGCATGCCGGTGTCGCGGCTTGGCAGGGGCAAGATGAGGTGAACGCTCGCTCGGTTGGGATCGAGATGGTCAATCCAGGTCACGAGTGGGGATATCGTCCGTTTCCTGAGGTTCAAATCCAGCGCCTTATTCCACTGATGCGTGAGATCATGGAACGCCACGATCTGCGGCCTGAAGACGTCGTTGGTCACTCCGACGTCGCGCCGAACCGTAAGGATGATCCGGGCGAGCTTTTCCCTTGGGAGCAGCTAGCGGAGCTCGGCCTTGCGATCGGTCCGTGGTCAGGCCAGGTGTCGAGCGAGGTGCCGTCGGGCGCTGATGCTTTGGAATTGCTTGAGGAGATTGGCTACGGCGTCGGCAGGTTTGGTATCGCGGCGAGCTTGCTTCAGTTTCAGCGGCGCTTTGTCCCCGAGGAGCTGGGCCAGAGCTTAAGCCCCACCACACGCGCGGCGATTGCCGAGGTGGCTGAGGCCTTTCGGGCCGCGCGGGCGCGTTAAGCGAAGAAGCCTGCGCGCCAAACGGCCCAGCCGACAATCAGGACGAACAGGGCTAGCCCGATGAACGAGAAAGAGGGACGTTTCTGCATGACAACCTTCGTGGCGATGTGAGCGGCTCCATCACCACAAAGGATTGGCTCGCGCAATGCGTCACCCTTCGTGGGGCTCAACCAGGATCTCGCGCCGCCGGATTTGGCGGATAACGAGGTAGAGGATCAAGCCGAACGGGCCGGCCATAAGGGTGAAGAAGAGCGGTATCCAGATGAGGAAGATCGGCACCTGGCTGCGACCGGCATCGCGCGCGATCCATGCCCCTACGAAGAGGTCGAAGGCGAGGTAATGGGTCCAACCCGCCACCAAGCCCGTGGGGTTCATCAGCAAGGACTGGATGCCCTCCATCGAGGAGAAATCCGGTGCTTCAAAGCTGCCCGATGCGGTGAAGGCTTGGAAGATCAGAGCGGCATAGACGATGCTGAGCAGCGGGATGAGCGTGCCGAAGACCGCAAGCTGTGTGTAGCGCCATCGCGGCAGCACCGCCAACAGGAGCCAGGCCGGCAGGACGCTGGTGTTGACGATCTTGAACAGAACTTCGGCTTGCATCTTCCACTCCCCAGGAACGTTTGGCGACGCTAGGTTAAAATGGCACGGGATGCACGTCTTTGCCGCGGTTGCTTAGGAGGGTTTGTCTGCCGGCTCCGTGAGGATCGCCATGACGTGCTCGCGCGCTGCGGAGACCCGGAAGTAGGCCGTGTGGATGAGCTCATCCCAGGTGAAGCTGTCGTTGAGGAGCGCGAACATGTCACCGCCCTTGGCGGAAGCATCCGTGAGAATAGCGCGCAGCTCGCTGACCCGACCGCCGAGATGTTGATCGGTGTGCTGAATCATCGACTGAACAACGGCCTCGGGCATGTTGGGCACCGCGTGATAAGCCGATGGCTTGGCGCCAACGCGGTGCACCGATGCCGAACCGTCGAGACCCAAGGCGGCGCTTCGCAGCGACGTCGAAACGATGCCGTTGATGAGTGGTGCGATGAAGAATGCCGCGGGAATGGAGATCAGCCAAATCAGTACACGTAGGACCACAAAGCCTGCTGCGAAAAATACGGGGGCTACAAGAAGTGGGATGATCCATACATCAACGAAACTCGCGTCCGCTGCGCTTGAAGCGTTGTGGCGAGCAATCATGAACGTCACCGCCGCGGAGGCAAGGGCGGCCGGTAGATCGAGCGACTTTCGCGTCAGGCGAATGGCTTCGGCTGTGGTGGTCGGATTGATCTTGGCGCGGCTCAGTGCGTAAAGAAAGGATACGGCTTCGTCGCGAGGATGGGTGATCGCACGGATCGTAGAGCCGATACGTTTATAGTCAGCACGCCGCCGAAAGAACCGGCGGACCGACCAGGCAGCCCAAGCTAAAACACTCAGCATCATGATGGAAATGGTCAGCGTTTCGAAGCCCGTAAGTCGGTCTAGCTGGGCGTTGCCGTTGGTTGTATCCAACGAGCTCGCCAACATGACCAAGAAGAAGATCGCGGCGAGCCAGGGTGTCTCTCGCCCCGTGAACGCCGATAGAAGTGACTGGGTTCGATCCAAGAAGGGCGTACCCACGGCGATGGGCTTTACGCGCCCAACGTGGTCCTTCTTCATCATGGCGAGAGCTTCGCGCAGGACATTGCCGCCATGGCTGTGAGCGACCACGCCCACCGTTTCCTGGCCCTTGGTGCGGCTGTCGAGCTTTTTGGCCAGTTGCTTGGCGGCTTTGACGCGGTCGGTATCGCTGTTTTCACCTGACCAGCGGAAGGCCTCGACTTCGTGACCATCCGCCTCGAGATCGCGGCGCATGGCACCGCTCTTCTGCCACCAACGGTCGCCTTTTTCGCTGCTGTCACCGTCGAATGTGCCGTGAACCAGAATGACTTTCACAAAAGCTGCCCCTGTTACCCCGGAACAGTATGCATGAAATTTGCACCGAGGGGAAATGTCAGCCGTTGCCGCGTGAGCCCCAGCGCTGCGGGATCCTCGGAAGAGGTGGGAATCAGCCTTTCTTCTTCATCCCGCCGCGGATCCAAAGGAACGCGAGAAGAAAGGGCGCGGCGAACATGTACCGATTGTCCAGAATGATCTTAAGCGCTGCCGCCCACGAATTGCTTCGTGGGCCAACATAGGTGCCAGTCACGGCACTCAGGGCACCGACGGGGCCATGGGCAACGACCTCGTCGCCTAGTCGGTAGTCCGAATAGGTTTCGCCCTGTGATGGTTCGTAGGCTGAAATCACGCGAACAATCTCTGATTCGATTTCTGCCCTTGGCGTGTTCGGTTCAAACCTCCCGCTGCTTCGATCAGTAGCCA
>JABSRH010000067.1 GCA_013215175.1 Parvularculaceae bacterium
GAGACGTGCTCAGCTGGGGCCTGCAGATGGGCTGGCAAAGCCTTCACCACCGCATGCCCTAAGGCGCGGCAACGGAGGAGGTTTTCCAAGGCCGCTTCGCCATAGGCTTTGATCGCGGCCTGCAGCTGGCCATAGGGTGTGGGCTCAGCCATCGAGGAAGCCGTCTTCGGTGGCGAGGATCTGTGTCACGTTGAGGCCGATGAACAGGCCCGTGGTGACGACGCCCGGGATCATGGTGAGCGTGGTGTCGAAGGCCTCAGGATCGTTGATCCGGCCAATCTCAAGGTCCGCGATGAGGTTGCCGTTATCGCTCTCGGCAAAGCCCTGCCCATCAGCGGACGGGCGCAGACGAACCGGAGCGCCTGCCATGCCGATACCGGCCAGCGCTTCGCGGATCTGCCGGACCGTCAGCGCGAAGCCAAAGGGGATGATCTCCACCGGAAGTGGGAACGCGCCGAGGACGTCCACGCGCTTGGAGGCATCGGCGATGAGAACGAATCGATCGGCAGCTTGGGCGACAATCTTCTCGCGGAGCATGGCACCGCCGCCGCCTTTGATCATTTCGCCACGCGCGGTGACTTCGTCTGCACCATCGATGGCCAGATCCAGCCGCGTGGTCTCGGCGGGATCGAGCAGCGGGATGTCGAGGCGGCGCGCGAGAAGCGCGGTGCCATTGGATGTCGGCACACCGCAAACGTCTAGGCCGCCGCGCACACGCTCACCCAAAGCTTCCAAGAAAAACTTGGCCGTTGATCCAGTTCCCAGGCCCAAGCGCATGCCGTCCTGGACCATGTCGAGCGCCTTCAGCGCTGCGCGTTTTTTGAGTTCGTCCGTCATGGCGGCCTCCTTAGACGAGCCGGATTGGGCCGCCAATCAACATTGTAGCTGTGTGACATCGACCATCACAAAACTGACATGCATCACTGTTACACGCCCACACCCAAATGGTTAACGAACACTTTCAGGGGCGATTCATGTTCAATACAACGACGAAGCGGCACCTAGCGCTCGCGACGAGCCTGGCCTTTGGCCTGCAAGGCTTGTTCGGCGGCGCGCAGGCTGGTGTCTGGGTCAACGAATTCCACTACGACAATACCGGTGGTGATCAGGGCGAGTTCATCGAGGTGGCTGGTGTCGCCGGTACGGACCTGACCAACTGGAGCATCCTGCTCTATAACGGTTCCTCGTCGCAACGGAACGTCTACCAGACTCTCAACCTGTCAGGCGTCCTGGGCGACGACGACAACGGCTTTGGCTTTGCGTCGGTCAATGCGCCGGGCATGCAGAACGGCTCGCCAGACGGCTTTGCGCTGGTCGACAATATGGGCACGGTCGTTGAGTTCCTCAGCTACGAAGGTTCCTTCACCGCTGCGAGTGGCGCCGCCGCTGGCATGACGTCTACGGACATTGGTGTTTCTGAACCGAGCAGCACGCCGCTCGGCTTCTCGCTGCAGCGCACGGGCACCGGTTCGCAAGCGAGCGACTTCACGTGGGCAGCAGCTGGCGCGAACACGCGCGGCGCGACCAACACAGGTCAGAGCTTTGGCATGGCGCCTCCTCCGCCACCGCCGCCTCCTCCACCACCGCCAGCGCAGAACGTCGCCATCTATGATATCCAGGGCGCTGGCCACACCTCAGCCTTTGACGGTCAGGACGTGGTCACCACGGGTATCGTCACGGGGCTGAAGAGTAACGGCTTCTACGTCCAAGACGCGATGGGCGACGGCGATGTCGCCACGTCGGACGGCATGTTCATCTTCACCGGTGGTGCACCGTCGATCAGCGTCGGCGACGAAGTCACCATCGAGGGCACGGTTTCGGAATTCCTGCAGAGCGGCAACACCGATCGCCTGACGGTCACGCAGATCGCCAACCCTTCTGTGATCACGGTTGAGAGCTCAGGCAACGCCCTGCCCGACGCCCTGGTGATTGGCTCCGGCGGTCGCACGCCTCCGACCGAAGCCATCGACAGCGATGGTCTTTCGACATTCAACCCAGCGGTTGACGGCATCGACTTCTACGAGAGCCTCGAAGGCATGCTCGTGACTCTGCCGGACGCGCAAGCTGTCTCGACGGCGAACCGCTTTGGCGAGATCTACGCTGTGGGCAACCGCGGTGCGAACGCCACGGGCATGAACGACTTCGGCGGTATCACGATCGGCGAAGGCGACATGAACCCTGAGCGGATCCAGATCCAAAACAACGGCGACTTTGAAGTGGCGTCCACGGACGTTGGCGACAAGATCGGCGATGTCACGGGTCACGTGGACTATTCGTTCGCAGACTATGAGATCGTCCTTCAGCAAAGCGTTGCTGTGACCGAAGCCGCTGGCAACATGCCAGAAGTCTCGCGCCTGATGGGCGATACGACCACCATGACCGTGGCCACGTACAACGTGCTGCAACTGAACGCTGGCGCGACCGATCAAATCGCTGCGCTGGCTCAGCAGATCGTCAGCAACTTGAACTCGCCTGACGTGATCGGCTTGCAAGAGCTGCAGACGGCGTTCGCTCAAGGCGGCGCTCAGGAGCTCATCCAAGCGATTGTCGACGCCGGTGGTCCACAGTACCAGCTGGCTTTCGTGGATGGCAGCGCCACGCCGTTCAACACGGCGAACATTCAGCCTGCGTTCCTTTACAGCGATCGTGTGACGCTCGACGGCGTTGAGCTGATGGCTAACGGCATTCCGACCTCCAACAGCGAGCCGTTTGACGGTGGTCAGCGTATTCCGCTTGTCGGCACGTTCACGTTCAACGGTGAGACCTTCACCATCGTGAACAACCACTTCGACTCGCGGATCGGCTCCCAGCCCGCTTGGGGTGCTAACCAACCTCCCTTCATCGGTGGTGAAGCGGATCGTTTGGCGCAGGCTCAGCTGGTCAACGACTTTGTCGATGGCTTCCTGGCTCAGAACCCAGAAGGCAACGTGCTGGTTCTCGGCGACTTCAACGGCTTTGGGTTTGAAGAAGCGTTCCGCACGATCCTGCAGGGTCTCGACGGTGTGCTGACGAACCTCGACTTCCTGGCTGAGGCTGCTGATCGGTTCACTTTCAACTTCGAAGGTAACTCGCAAGCGCTCGACCACATCTTCGCGAACCTGAACGTGCTCGAGCAGTTCGGTCTGTCGCTCGACTTTGTGCACCTGAACTCGCTGTTCGGTGACGCCGAAGCTAGCGACCACGATCCGATCCTGCTGGCGATCCAGACGGCTACTCAGCCGATCCCGGTCCCTGCTGCGTTCTGGGCGATGCTGTTCGGTGCGGGTGTCCTCATCCGCCGCCGTCGCGCTTCGTGAAGGTAGCGATTGCCCTCTCCGCGGCAGTGCTCAGCTTGCTGAGCGCTGCTGCTGCAGAAACTGCGTCAGGCCGATATGCTGTGAAAGGCATCGGCCTGATGTCGTGTGAAGACTTTACGTCGGAGCTGGCGCGGCAGACGCCTCAAGCGAAAGAAGCGCTAGCTTGGCTCGCTGGGTACCTGACGGCAGTGAACGCGTCGGAAGACGAAACCTTCGACATTGTCAGCTGGCAGAGCGAAGGCATGATCGCTCAGGCGCTTGATGCCCGCTGCAAGGCGAAGGCTGACGAGCCGCTGGCTGGCGCCATCGAGGCGATGGTCAGCACCATGCGTCCTGATCGGGTGGTGGACGAGGACAGTCTCGTCGAGATCCGCGTCGGACAACGCCAACGTCTGCTCTACACCTCCGTTTTGCGCCGTATGCAGAACCGCCTGCGTGAGCGTGGTGCGGCGGTTGACGTCACGGGCGAATATGACGAGCCAACTCGCCAGGCTCTGCGGGTGTTTCAGCGCCAGTCGAAGCTAGCCGATACGGGGTATCCCGACTCCATAACGCTGTTCCGGCTGTTTAACCCGACCACAGATATTCGCTGATCAGCGCCTTTCTTGGGCTGCTGCAGCGCTGACCTCTTGTTCAGCGTTCGCAGCCCATCCATCGACGGCTTGCTGCAAGAACGCTTCTAGTTCACCCAATTGCCGCCCGATGAAGATGCGGGTGATGGCGTTTTTCGGCTTTACGGCATACGTCCATTCGAAGGCGGTGCGGTCCTCCCCGATGGGCGTATAGGTCTGAATGCCGACGATTTGCTCAACGCCGCGTCCTGCTTCGTTGGTGAAGACCCAGATCTGGTAGACGAACTCTTCGGGTTGGTTCTTGATAATCCGCTCAATGACATAATGCCCATCGGCTAGTTTGAGACGCCGGACGGCACCGGGCTCGCCCCACGTTCCTTGCAAGATTTCGCCGTCGACCGGCGGGGCGATGGTGCCTGATTGCGCGAAGAATTGGAGGATCGGCGTGCGCTCGGCATAGGCGCGCGAACCCGCGACATCGAAGGGCAATTCTGCCGTGACCACGACCGGCATCAGACCTTCCGTCGCCAAGGGCGGCGGCGGGCTGTAGTCTGGCGGAGTGGACGGCGGCGAAACACTGCCGCAAGACGCAAGGAACGCAACCAATGGCAAAGCTAGATGACGCATGATCATTTTCCATTTAATACGACATTCGTACTATATGACTTAGGCGATGACCACGTCAACCATCGAGCCTGAAGACAAGGAGCGGCTGGCTGCCGCAGTGGGCATGTTGGTGCGCACCTTCCTGGTGGCTGGGCGCGCCGGTGCACCCGCTGAGGGTAAGCTGCCGTTCAATCCGCTGAACTTCCATTTGCTCGAAGAGCTGCTGGCGCACGGCGCCACGCGGCCCAGTGATCTGGCTCAATTGCTCGGTGTACCACGAAGCACGATCTCAAGTGCCTTGTCGGCTCTCGAGCGGCGAGGCCTCGTGGAGAAAGCACGTGATACGAATGATGGGCGGGCGAAGCTGATCGCGCTGACCGCGGAAGGCTTTGACGTGGCCGAAGCCATCAAGCGACAAAACCGGCTGAACGCCGGTGTGCTACTCGCCCTACTAGACGAAGATGCGGGTCAGTATGTGGAGCTGATGGAACGGGTGGGCGTGGGGCTCAAGGGTCTCCTTGAGCAGCCCACGGAGCGTTCAGACTAGTTCCGACGAAGGAAGGCGGGAACCTCGACATCGTCATCGTCGTCGGTCAGCGGCTTGGCGGATGGCTTGCGACGCGGCAGCTCTTGGTTGCCTTCTGTGCGTCCTTTGAACGTGTCGCGGATCAAACCCATGGCCGTTTCGAGTGTCGACGTCTGACGACCACGGAACGGGTTGACGCGGTCAGCGGTTGCGCCCGCGGCGGCATTGGGATCTTCCGTCAGCATACGGCGGATACGCTCGTGGACATCGCCGACAGGGTTTTCGTCCTGCGCTGCAATGACGGGCGGAAGCTCTGGTGTTTCCGGCACGACTGGCGGCAGCTCTTCGCTGGTGACCGTGGTTGTCGCGACGGCTGCCAGTGGCTGAACCACGGCGGTCGGCTTGGCCGCAGCGATGGGCTGGCCGTCGATGCCGGTGGCAACCACGGACACGCGGATCGTCCCCTGCAGCTCTTGATCGAAAGTCGAACCAACGATGATGTTCGCATCCGGATCAACCTCGGAACGGATGGCGTTCGCCGCCTCATCCACTTCGAAGAGCTTGAGGTCCAGGCCACCGGTGATGTTGATGAGGACGCCCTTGGCGCCCTTGAGCGACATCTCGTCGAGCAGCGGGTTGGAGATGGCGGCGGCGGCAGCTTCCGAAGCGCGCTCGTCGCCAGAGCTTTCGCCGGTGCCCATCATCGCCTTGCCCATCTCGCTCATCACGGTACGGACATCAGCAAAGTCGAGGTTGATGTGGCCCGGCACGATCATCAGGTCAGTGATGCCGCGCACGCCTGCGTAGAGCACCTCATCGGCCATGCCGAAGGCGTCGGCGAAGGTCGTGTTCTCGTCAGCAAGGCGGAACAGGTTCTGGTTGGGAATGATCAGCAGGGTGTCGACGTGGCGCGACAGCTCGTCAATACCCTCTTCCGCGATCCGCATGCGGCGCGCGCCTTCAAAGGCGAAGGGTTTGGTCACCACACCGACGGTCAGGATACCGAGATCGCGAGCCGCTTTCGCAATGACCGGTGCTGCACCCGTGCCGGTGCCGCCGCCCATGCCGGCGGTGATGAACAGCATGTTGGCGCCCTCGAGAGCGGCCATGACATCGTCGAGGCTTTCCTCTGCAGCGGCTTCGCCAATCTGCGGTCGCGAACCGGCGCCGAGACCTTGGGTGACACTGGTGCCGAGTTGGATTTTGACTTCCGCTTTCGAATGGCGGACCGCCTGCGCATCGGTGTTGGCGCAGACGAAGGTCACACCGTCGAGCTCACCGTCGATCATGTTGTTGACCGCGTTTCCGCCCGCGCCACCCACGCCGATCACGACGATTTTTGGCTTCAATTCAGCTGAGGTGGGGACAGAAAGATTAAGCGGCATGATGGGGTTTCCCGCGAAGTAGCACTAGCGACGCGTTAAAGGATCGGTCAGCACGGTTACCGGGACCTTAACGGCGACACGGATTCCTCGTCGTGGGGAAAGAAAAACGCAGCCAATTGGCGATGATCGCGCTTTGCCGTTAGGAGGAGGCATGACCGAACACACTCACGTGCCCCTGGCCGACCTGCCGCCCGCACCGCAACATGACGGCGACGAGGCGCTGAACGCTATTCGCCGGTTCGCCGACACCATGAAGACGCGGCACACGATCCGCGACTTTTCGGAAGAGCCGGTGGAACGCGCCTTGATCGAAGCTGCCGTGGAGGCCGCGGGCCGGGCCCCGTCCGGGGCTAACCACCAGCCTTGGTTCTTTGCGGTCTGCGAAGGGCAGGACATTAAGCGCCGCATTCGCGAAGCGGCGGAGGAAGAAGAGCGGGCGTTCTACGACGGCAAGGCGGGGCAAGAATGGCTCGACGCCCTCGCCCCTATCGGCACCGACGCGTCGAAGCCTTTCTTAGAGACCGCACCGTACCTGATTGTCTGCTTCGCCCAGAAGCGCGGTGGGCTTGAGGCCAGTGACGACAAGAAGAACTATTATGTGACTGAGAGCGTCGGGCTAGCGTGTGGCATGCTGCTGACGGCCTTGCACCTTGGCGGTTTGGCGACCCTCACCCACACGCCGAACCCGATGAAGTTTTTGAACGAGGCGCTGGACCGGCCTAGCACCGAGAAGGCGATGATGATCATCGTGGTGGGCAAGCCCGCCGCCGATGCCACCGTGCCGGAGCACGCGCTGAAGAAGAAAACGCTCGACGAGATTATGCGGATCTATTGAGCGCAAAGTGCAGCTGCGCCCGTAACTCGACGCGCGCAGGACCCGAATGCAAGGTTAACGTAGCAAACCTTGGGGGCCGCACATGGCGAAGCGTCGAGATCCTAAACCTGTCCGCTTACGGATGTACAAGTGGGAAGGGTCTTGGGGACCTTTCACCATCACCCTGCCCTGCGGCGAGTGCGCGCTGACCGAGGATGTGATCGAGGCGACGCTCAACGAAGAGCTCGCCCACGTGCCTGTGGAGTTCGAGGTCAAGCCTTGGCTCTCTTACTGGTGGGAGCCGATCCTGCATGGTGGTTGGCATGCGCCGATCATCTTGGTGGGGAATAAAGTGATCGCCCAGGGCGATGCCCTCAACCGCGGGGTGTTGGTCGAGCAGATCATCCGCGCCTACTCCAAGTCGCACGCGATCGAGGGCAACAAGGTCTTCGGCAAACCGAACTGCCCCTACTGCACCAAAGCGAAAGAGCTGCTGGACGAAGCGGGTATCGAGTACGACTACCTCGACGTGGTGGAGAATCCTGCCGCCATGTACGAGATGTTGGTGCGGGTGAAGCCCGAGATCGGCCACCTCACCCCTGTCACGACACCGCAGATCTGGATGGACGGGAAATATGTGGGCGGTGCTGACGAATTGGGTCAGCTGCTGGACACCGAAGTCGAGCCCGACCCGCGCCGAGGCCAAGGCTCGATGTCGCCGACGCGTAAGCTCAAGAGCGCCGGTCGCGGCCGAGAGTGGCAAGGGCCGAGCACGCGGCCTGCCTAGCCCGTCTCGCGAAGGCCTTTGTCGAAGACCATGCGGTCGTCTCGGAAGGCTTTGAACTCGAGGGCATTGCCGGAGGGGTCGCGGACGAACATCGTCGCTTGTTCGCCGGGTTTGCCTTCGAAACGGATGTAGGGCTCGATAATGAAGTCGGAATCGCCTGCCACCAGGCGGTCACGCATCGTCTCCCAGTCACGCCATTCGAGGATGAGGCCGAAGTGGCGGACGGGGACGGATTTTCCGTCCACGTCACCGGTCTCAGCCGATCGGCATTCGTCGGGTGAGAGATGGGCGACGATTTGGTGGCCCATGAGGTCAAAGTCGATCCAATGGCCGACATGTTCGCGGCCCTCAGGGCACTGGAGCACGCCGCCGTAGAAGGCCCTCGCCTCCTGCAGGTCATGGACCGGGAAAGCGAGGTGGAAACGAGGGCGCTGGGTCATCTTAGCGCTCGGCAATCGGTGTCACTTCACGCTGCGCTTCGCCCACATAGGCGGAGAGCGGACGGATCAGCTTGTTGTTGCCGAGTTGCTCCATCACGTGCGCTGTCCAGCCTGTGATCCGTGAGCAGACAAACAGCGGCGTGAACATCGGGATCGGGAAGCCCATCAGGTAGTAAGCTGGGCCCGCTGGGAAATCGAGGTTCGGGTAGATACCCTTCTCCGCCACCATGGTTTCGTCGAGGGTTCGGCTGATTTCCCAGTATTTACGGGCCTCGTCCGTGTCCATCACTTCCACCATTTTTTGGTAGGCGTCCGTCATGGTCGGCACGCGGCTGTCGCCGGAGCGATAGACCCGGTGGCCAAAGCCCATGATTTTTTTCTTGGTCGCCAGCGCATCGAGCATCCAGTCGCGGGCGCCGTCGGGCGAGGCGCCCTCTTTCAGCATGTGCATCACGGCTTCGTTGGCGCCGCCATGCAATGGGCCCTTGAGCGAGCCGATGCCGCCGGTGATGGCTGAATAGATGTCCGACAGCGACGACGCGATGGTGCGTGATGTGAATGTCGAGGCGTTGAAGCTATGTTCAGCATACAGCGTCATGGAGATGTCGAAGCATTTCACGACCTCAGGCGCGGGAACCTCACCAAAGAACATATGGAAGATGATCTCCGACCAGTCGAGCGAAGCGTCGGGCGCGATGACCGGCAAACCTTCGCGGCGGCGGTGGTCAGCAGCCACGAGCTCGGGGATCTGCGCGAACATCTTGATCGATTTCTCGTAGAGTGCTTCCGGCGAGCTGTCGTTTGCGGTTTCGTCGGCCTGCCCCATGAAGCTCACGGCAGTACGGATCGAGTCCATCGGATGGGCATGGTTGGACAGCATGCTGACAACTTTGAGCGTATCAGCGGAGGCTCCGCGCGCGGCCTTCTCCCGCTGCTTGAACGCGTCGAGCTCAGCCTGCGTCGGCAATTCCTTGTTCCAGATGAGGTAGGCGACCTCTTCGAACCGTGCGTTCACCGCCAGGTCCTGTACGGCGTAGCCGCGATAGGTCAGCGAGTTGGTCTCCGGCACCACTTTCGACACGGCTGTGTCGTCCGCCAACACACCGGCGAGACCGTACTTTACCTCTTCAGACATGGAACACTCCCTAGTTTTACGCGGCGGTTAGCACGCGATGAGACGCCAGGTGAACCCCTATTTGTCCGGACAACTAGGCTTAAATCACCCACGCGCCAACCGGGACTGCAACAGCCAAAACATTGCCGCCCCAGTCAGGATCAATGCGATGATTTGATTGAGTTAGTTCTTGTCGAAGGTGATCACGGCCCGGCGGTTGCGGGGCTCGCGGCGTTCGTCTTCGTGATTGATTGCAGGGTCGGTTTCGCCAGCGCTTTCGACTTCGACATTGTCGGCTGCAAAGCCTGCAGCGATCATGACGAACGCGACGGCTTCGGCACGGGCCATCCCAGTTTCGAAGTTTTGCGCTTCAGGGCCCGCTTTGTCGGCGTGCCCCACCACGGTGGCCTGCGTGAAGCCCGCCTGCAGCGCCGCACTTGCGGTGCCGCGGACAAGCTCAAGACCGGCATCGCCCAGCACTTCTGAGCCGTAGTCGAAATAGACCACCGTCTCGAGGTCTTCCGCCTCTAACTCCGACACCGCGGGCGCTTGCGTCGGAAAGAGCATTGCCGCTGCGATGATGCCAAGAAGTGCCATGTCCAATCCCCATCAGCCGGAGGGCAGAATAACGCAAACGACGGCGACCGCAAAGGCCACCGCGATTGCCGTTAAGATGTTGGCGTATCGACCACTTCGAAGTTGAAGAGGTCTTGGTCGAACGCATTGTAATCTTCGTAGCGGAGCAGATCGTAGAGATCGCGGCGATGCTGCATTTTATCGAGGATGCCGTTCTGATCGCCGTACGCCTTGATGTGATCGAGGCCGCGCAGCGCTTCGCCCATGGCAAGGCGCAAGGTGGTGACGGGGTAGATCACAACGTTATAGCCGAGGTTCTCAAGCTCTGAGCGATTGAAAAGGCGCGACTTTCCGAACTCAGTCATGTTGGCGAGAAGCGGAACGTCGATCGCTTCGCGGACGGCTTCGAACTCGCTTTCGTCTTTGAGAGCCTCCGGGAAGAGCATGTCGGCACCGGCGTCGACATAGGCCTTCATCCGGTCGATGGCCTGGTCCAGACCCTCGACAGCCCTCGCATCGGAGCGAGCGATGAGCACGAAGTTGCTGTCCAGCTTGCCGGCCGCAGCAGCGCGGACGCGCTGGACCATGGTGTCTTTGTCGACGATCTCTTTGCCGTCGAGATGACCACAGCGCTTGGGCATCACCTGATCTTCGATGTGGCACCCTGCGAGGCCAGCCTCTTCCATCAAGCGTACCGTGCGGGCCGCCGACATGGGCTCACCGAAGCCGGTGTCGATATCGATGATGGTGGGGAGATCCGTGACGCGGGCGATCTGGCGGCCGCGCGTGACGAACTCGTCTTGGTTCGCGATGCCCACGTCTGGCAGGCAGAGATCGGCGGCCATGACGGCGCCAGAGCAATAGACGCCCGAGAAGCCTTTGCGCTCGATGGCTTGCGCGCAGAGTGGGTTGAAGGCACCGGGAAAGGCGTGGAGCTTGCCGTCGTTGAGGAGCTCGCGGAAGTCGGCTCTTTTTTGGCTGGCGGTCTTGGTGGTGAACAGCATACGGGCACTCCTACGACGATAGCGACTTTGTCGCGGTCTTTCGGCCTCTGCACATCACTTGTCTAGGCGTGTGATCGATCGCGGTTAGGCGTCGTCCGGCTCAGTTGCGGGCGAGAGGTTCAGCCTGCGCGCACGCAGGGTTTGATCCACCACCGGCTCGCGCTCGATGAAGCGGCGGATGGTGGGCACGACCTCCGCATTGTCGAAGAAGATATCGTGACCACCATTGGTCACCGTCACCACCACCCGCTTGGCTTTCATCCCGCGCGTCGCCTTGCGCATGGCTGGCGGAGCGGTGATGCCGTCGAGCGTGCCGCTGAAGACGAGGAGCGGTACTTTGCTCTTCGGTCGCTTTCGGTGACTGTTCCGCACACGGTAGAGACGCCCATCTCGCAGAAGGTGGGGCAAGGGGAATTGTCCAGCGTCTTCAAGCGTGGCTCGACGCACCTGGCCGCGGTAACGACGCAGGCGTTCCTTGCTCGCGCCCTGCGAGAGCGTGTTGATGGTCGACGCTGCCTCCAGCGTCATGGTGTCGGGTGCCACCACCGGCACCCAGCGAGAGAAGTAGCTGTAGTCGTAGTTCTCTTCCGCTTGCCACAGGCCCTCGAGCATTGTGCGAAGCTGGGCCGGGTTGCGGATCGCTTCGGCGACGACGCGCCGCACGAAATAGCCGGAGATCGTCCGCTCACCGAGGGATTGACCGTTCAAGTCGATCGCCTCGATAGTTTCCGGCTCCTTGTCTAAGCGATCGGCCAGCTTGGCGACCGTGGCTTCGATACGTGGAAAGCGGTCCAACGACTCACGATCGGCATCGATAAGACGCTGCAAGCGCTTGAAATAGTCCACCGTGTGATCGGGGTACCGCACATTCTGGTCGAGCCCAGTGACGGCTGTCATCACCACGCGCTCGATGCGCCCGGGGTGATATTTCACCAGTGCGAACGCGAGCTGACTGCCGGAGCCTGACGCCATCACCGAGACGTGGCCGCCCAGCGTGTCGATGATCGCCGCGAGGTCATCGGCGTTCTCGCGCAGGGTGTAACCACGGAGGTCCGTACCCAGCGCTTCCCAATATTTCTCGCAGCGATCGAAGGCACGCCGATAGACTTGAAGCAGCGTGGCGCGGTCGACGATCTTGTTGTCCCAATTGATCCGGGTCTCGCAATCGAGCGGCTTGTCGCTAGCGCCCATGCCGCGCGGATCAACAAGCACGATATCGGTGACCTCGGACAAGGCTCGGAACACGGGCCAGCTGGCGCCGCGCGCGGCTTCGATAGCCGGGCCGTCGGCTAGGACCATCAGCGGCGGTAGACCCGACGGGTTACGAGCGGGCACGCGAATGAAGCGGACCGCCACCGCGTCGGATTTTCGGCGATTGCGGTTCTCGGGCACCATCACGGTGACCAGCTCTGCCTCCACCCGGCCGCCGCCGAGGGTGCGGATCTCGGTTGGCTCTTTATCGACGGAGATCGAGAGGACGCGTCGGTCGAACAGCCCCGCCGCGGCAGGGCTAAGCGCGCTGGTGAAAACCAGCAGCGCCATCACTAGCCTTGTCCACAACGCCAAACGCAAGCGCAGACCCCTTCTCACCGCTGTTCGACCGAGCGACACAGCCCCAATTTCGCAAGAATATCACACATTCGTTTCCAAGACTTCGCACATCCCTAAATTCATGGCATGGGTCGATTGCAGTCTCGGGGTGTGAGCTATGGCTTTTGTTTTTCGATTGGTTATCGCGCTGGTGATGCTGGCGGCAGCTTTGGTGCACGCCTTGGTGCCCGGCTTGACGATCGCTGGCTTCTTTAGCGACCAAGTCTTTGAAATGCTTGCCGGTGCGGACCCGCTGATCACCGCTTATGTCGATGCTGGCGCCTGGCCCGCAGTGCTGTTGGGCGCGTCGACGCTGTGCCTGTTGTTCGGCGCTTTCGGGGTCGTGAAGGGTGAGCGCTGGGCGGCGAGTTTGGTGTTTCTCACCGCCGTTGCTGATGCCGTGTCGGTCTATCTCGCCAACACGATGAGCTACACCACCCTGCCCTTGAGCCTGCTCCAGATCGCTGGGCTTGGCGCATCGCTGGTAGTGCTGTTCCTGATCGTTCGGGCGATCACGAAGCCGGTCTAAGCGGGCTGGCAGCGGTGCTGCTCGTAGAGCCTGGCTTCGCGCAGCCATGACCAGCCAAAGGCGTGGTCGCTATCGCCGTGGGTTTCGAGGTGGCTCAGGCGCTCTAGCGCCTCGTCCAAAGTCGGTTCGTGGCCGACGGGCACCCACCACATGGCGAAATGCATCGAGCCAAGGACGCTGAACCATTCTTGGCGCCGCTCGTAGAAATTGCGATGGACGGTGCCCCACACAAACCGTTCGAGGCTTGCCACGTCTTTCCAAACGGTGAGGTTGGCGACGAACTGCGGGTCGTCGCCGATATTGTTGTCCGTGTTGCCCGTACCAGGCTCTCCGGATCCTTCCATCATCCAAACAAAGCCCGGCATGGCTTTGCCGAGACCATTCACGAGGTCCAAGTTCTCCATGAACTCAGCCACCCGGGGGTCGTCAGTAGGCGCAACAAGCCTACCGACATTGATCTCGGCGAGGTGCATGCCGTCCATGCTTAGAAGAGGCCCGTTGCCGCGTTCTCTTCGAGGAAGCCGGCTGGCACCACAGGGTTGAGCGACAGAACTTCTTCTGGCGACAGGTTTGGCAGCCTCTGCACGAGCTCGAGGAAGCGCTCGATCTCAGCTGGTTCCAGGACGCCTTCAGTCAGGGTACGGAACTTGCCAATGTACTGCTCACGACCAAACGGACGGGCGCCGTCAGGGTGCGCGTTGGCGAGGGCTTTCTCGTCTTCGAGCACGGTGCCGTCTTCCATGGTGACCACGACCTTGGCGCCGAAGGCTTTCTCTTTCGGGTCTTGGCTGTGGTAGCGGCGCGTCCACTCTGGGTCTTCCGTGGTGGAGATTTTGTGCCACAGCGCCACGGTGTCTTCGCGCTGTGCACGTTCTGGTGCGTACGAACGAACGTGGTGCCACTCGCCGTCCTGCAGAGCGACCGCGAAGATGTACATGATCGAGTGGTCGAGGGTCTCACGCGAAGCGTGGGGATCCATTTTTTGCGGGTCGCCGGAACCTGTACCAATCACGTAGTGCGTGTGGTGCGAGGTGTGCAGAACAACGGACTTCACCTTATCAAAGCCGCCAGCGTCACGGATCTTT
>JABSRH010000068.1 GCA_013215175.1 Parvularculaceae bacterium
GCGCCATCGGCGGCTTAAAGCAGGTCGTCAAAACCCTCGTTCCCGAGGGGTCGCGCAAGAAGCTCAAGAAATCGCTGCAAAAACCCGTTGAGATCGAAGGCCGGTTCAAGCTCACAGCTGACGAGCGGGCAGAACTGAACGAGAAATTCTCCCCGCAGGTGCGGTTGTTGCAAGACCGATACGACTTCGACCCAAACTGGGACTTTGGCTGATCCGCGCCTGGGTTCTCTGCTTCCATCTTGAGAACTTCTTCGGCATTGGAAGCTAAAAGGTAATCGTCGGGCTCTTGGGGGGCGGCATGTATTCAAGAGGTTCGGTAGCATGATCGCCAGTCTTGCGGCACTGTTTTACGCCAGCATTGGTGGAGCCTTCGCGTTCGGGCTTTTGCTGATCGTCTTTCGCGATACCTTTGACAGATCAGAAGTTCTCGCTCTCGCCAGCGTGTTTTTCATCGCCACGGCCAGCTACTTCCTCGCGCCAAACGGCGCTGTTTTCTTTGGCGTTTTCTTCGTGGCCATGGTGGCTCTATCGCAGCGGATGGACCCGCTGGTGCTGGGTATTTTCGCGCTGTTCATGGTGCCCGCTCAAGACACGCCGTTTTTTGCGCTTCCAGGCATCAACTACCTCATCCCGATGTCCGTGCCGTTCATCTTGGCGGTGTTGCTGTTCGGACCAACCTACTTCCGGCAGGGCAGGCAGGCCCTCAAAGGGGCGGGCATTATCGATGTCCTGGCGCTGACAGCCATCGTCGGGTTTATCCTTCTCGATTTCCGCGCGTCGACCTTCACCAACAGCCTCCGCGGCGGCATCTACAGCTTCCTGACCATCGGCTTGGCTTACCTGGCGTTTAGCCGTGCCGTGCAATCTCGCGCGGCGCTCGAGAAAATCGTTCGGACCTTCGTCATTGCGCTTTTGGTCACCGCTTGTATCGGCATCGTCTGCCAAGCGCTCTACTGGAACTTCTACTCTTACAAGATGCTCGACGTTTTCGGGGTGCCGATCAGTGGCAAATCCCGAGGCACGCTGCTGCGCGTGACCTCCACCTACGGCTACGGCTACATCAATTACGGCCTCGTGCTGATGTCCGCGACACTGCTTTCGGTGGTGACGGTCGCAAAGATGCGCAGCACACTCTTCAAGGCTGGCTTTATCGCACTGATGGTCTTTGGCGTCCTCATGACCGCGTCGCGGGGCCCGTTCGTGGCGGGGGCCGCGGGTGCCTTCGTGATCATCCTCGCTTTGAAAAACCCCTTCGGTCGCTTCTTCCAAGCGGGGATGGCAGCGGTGGTCATCTTGATCGCAGCCAGCTTCACCGAACAGGGCCAAGCGCTCTATTCCTATCTTCCGTTCGTCGGCGACTCCGACACCGAGGACTACCGCGTGCAGCTGGCGGAAATCAGTTGGCCGATCATCCTCGATAACGCACTCACGGGTGACCCCTTCTATCTCGACCGCGAGGAGATGCAGGTCCTGATCCAAGGCGAAGGCATCATCGATATCGTGAACAGCTACACCGGCAAGGCCTTGGCCTATGGTCTGCCGCTGGCGACCATGTTTGGCCTGGCGCACATCTTAGCAGGGCTGTTCGCCGTTCGAACAGCGAGACGGGTTGATCCCAACGACGGGACATGGCGGCTGCTCGGCGGGTGTCTTGCTGGGGCATTGGCCTGTTATGTGGTTGGCATCGCCACGACGTCCCTGCGCTTCCAGACGGAAGAGTTTGGCTTCATCTTGGTGGCGCTCAACGTCGCCTATGTCCGTATCAGCTGGGCCTACGGTTTAGCGAAATCGAAGCGGTCTCAACTTGAAGACGCCATCCCCGCCTACGGGACTTGAGACAAGCCCGGCACTGGCACCGCTAGGCCGCCTTGCTCACTGCATTGATCGAGGGGTGTGCAGGCATGTTCCCCGATCTTTTCGTGTACATCTTGGGTGTTATCCGGCAGTGCTGCGGCGCGGCATTCGCCGCGTCCCAGCGCTTGCCCTCGCAGAGCAACGACAGTGCCCAGTAAGCTGATGTTAGCTGCAGCGGCATAGCGTGGGGCGGTGTTGCAGGTCGGTGAACAGGGGACGTAATCTAAATTGCAGAGCACGGATCAAGCCCCTGTAGGACCAGATAAAAAGGTGGATCCACCCAACCCCAAAAAGATCGCGAGCCTGCTCGACAAAGTTCCGAGCTTGAAGACCTTGGCTTCGGGGAACGCCAGCGTTCTCGTGGGCGCGACGTTCGGTCGTGCCATTGTCCGGTTCGGATCCAACCTTGTTTTGACACGAGTTCTGGCACCGCAAGACTTTGGCGTCATGGTGGTCCTCAACGCCGTTCTCACCAGCTTCCAAATGATCTCCGATACCGGGGCCCGAGCGTTCATCATTCGCGACGACGATGGCGAGGAGCTTGAGGTCGTGAACACCGTCCGAACGATCATGATCGTTCGCGGCTTGATCATTGCCGCGCTGATCGCCGGCTTCGCTCCGCAAATCGCAGGGTTGATGGGGAAACCAGAACTCACCTCAGCCTTTTTGGTGATGGCTCTCGTGCCAGCCTTTGAAGGCTGCATCAGCATGAGGGTCCACCTGGTCACCCGCGCACGGCGCCAGCGTGTGAACGAGATGTTCGAGCTGGCCGTCTTCGCCTTCACCGCGCTGCTCTCGTTCGTCTTGGCGCTTTGGCTAAGGAATTACTGGGCGTTTGTTTACGCAGCGATCGCCACGGCGGCGGTAAAGTTCGTCTGCACCGAGATCTTCTATGAGCGGGTGCCCTACCGGTTCACGCTGAATACGGCCGTGCTGCGCCGCATGTGGTCGTTTTCCTCGTACGTCTTTTTGGCGAGCATCTTCGCGTTGGTGGCTAACCAGACGGACAAGGTGATCGTCGGCAGCCGCATGCCGCTCGACATCGCGGGCGTCTACGGCATGGCGATGTCACTGACGATGATTTTCACCAATCTCGCCAACAACTTTGCCCGGCGGGTCTTCTTTGCCGATGCCGCAGCTAGCGTCCGCGAGAAAGGCAAGGTGCCCGAGGCCTATTACGGCAACCTGCAAAAGCTCCGGTTCTTGCTGTTTTTCATCTGCGGCGGCTGTCTCACCTTTGGCGTGACGTTCTTCGACCTCTTCTTTGACGACCGATACGCCCTGGCTGGTCAGATTTTCGCGGTCTCCGCCATCGGATCGATCATCCGGATCTATGCAAGCCCGGCACAGGCCTTTCTGGTGGCGACCGGCTACAGCAAAGCGGCCCTCATCGCGTCGATACTGAAGCTTTGCCACATCGTGATCTTCGCACCGCTCCTGTTCGGCCTGTACGGCCTGATGGGCCTTGTTGTGGCCGTGGCGACGGTAGAGGTTTGGGCAGTTTTGTTCCTCTATTTCAAGCTCATGCGCTTCGGCGTCTTCAGCTTGAAGGAAGAGGGCTATGGCTGGGTGGTCATCGCTATCGGCGCCGCAACGGGGTTCGTCGGCTCGGTGGTTGTTCGCTTCTTCATGAACCTCTGGGGGCTTTGAGCGAAAACAGCCCCCACCGGGGCATAATCAGACATTGATTTGCGGGGCTGACCTGATTAGTGCCTCAGCCGTTTACGTCGATGCCTGTTCTCTCGGAGCCCCGCCATGCCTAAACGTACCGATATCGAAAGCATTCTGATTATCGGCGCCGGGCCCATCATTATCGGGCAAGCCTGCGAGTTCGACTATTCCGGCGTCCAGGCGGTCAAAGCGCTCAAAGAAGAGGGCTACCGGGTCATCCTGGTGAACTCGAACCCCGCCACGATCATGACGGACCCTGAGTTCGCCGACGCCACCTACATCGAGCCGATCACGCCAGACTTCGTTGAGAAGGTGATCGCCAAAGAGCGCCCCGATGCGCTCCTGCCCACCATGGGCGGTCAGACGGCGCTCAACTGCGCCCTCGAGCTCGACCGGACAGGTGTCCTTGAAAGCTATGGCGTTGAGATGATCGGCGCTCGCGCCGACGTGATCGACAAAGCCGAGGACCGTGAGAAGTTCCGTATAGCGATGGAAAAGATCGGCCTTGAGAACCCGCGCTCGTGCATTGCCTCGTCGCCAGAGATCAAAGACGAGGAGGGCAAGCTGATCGGCTATGACCGTATTCAAGGGTACGCGACGGCCATGAAAGCGCTGGACGAGATCGGCCTCCCTGCCATCATCCGGCCCGCCTTCACTCTGGGCGGCACCGGTGGCGGCATTGCCTATAACCGAGACGAATACGCCGATATCGTCCGTGCAGGTCTTGATGCTTCGCCAAACGGCCAAGTCCTCATCGATGAATCGCTGCTCGGCTGGAAAGAATACGAGATGGAAGTGGTCCGCGACCGGGCCGATAATTGCATCATCGTCTGTGCTATCGAGAACGTTGACCCGATGGGGGTTCACACGGGCGACTCCATGACGGTGGCACCCGCACTGACGCTTACGGACAAAGAATACCAAGTGATGCGCAGCGCCTCGATCGCCGTGCTGCGCGAGATCGGCGTTGAGACTGGTGGCTCCAACGTTCAGTGGGCGGTGAACCCTGACAATGGCCGTCTTGTGGTCATCGAGATGAACCCACGCGTGTCGAGATCATCCGCCCTCGCCTCGAAAGCCACCGGTTTCCCCATCGCCCGCGTCGCGGCCAAGCTCGCCGTGGGCTACACGCTGGACGAGCTGCGCAACGACATCACCGGCGGCGTGATCCCCTCATCGTTCGAGCCGTCCATCGACTATGTCGTCACGAAGATCCCTCGTTTCGCTTTCGAAAAATTCCCCGGCGCCAAACCGCTTCTCTCCACCGCCATGAAGTCGGTGGGCGAAGTGATGGCCATCGGCCGAACCTTCCAGGAGAGCTTGCAGAAGGCCCTTCGCGGTCTTGAAACAGGCCTCAGCGGCCTCGACCCGATCCACGTGGAAGGCATTGGTGGCGACGATGATGTGGCCGCACTTCGCAAGGCCTTGAGCGCGCCGACACCAGAGCGCCTGCGCGTCGCCGCCGAGGCTCTGCGTCAAGGGATGCCCACGGAACAAGTCCGCCAAGTCACGTCCTATGACCCGTGGTTCATCGAACAAATGCAAGGAATTGTCGAAGCCGAAGCTGAGATTAAGCGCGATGGAATGCCCAACGACGAGAGCCGCCTGCATGAGCTCAAAGCCATGGGCTTCTCTGACAAACGTCTTGGCGAGCTGGCTGGCGGCACCGAGGCCGACGTCCGCGACCTGCGCGAGACCCTCGGCGTCCAACCAGTCTTTAAGCGGATCGATAGCTGCGCTGGCGAATTCAAAGCCGCCACCCCCTACCTCTACTCGTCCTATGAGCCGAACGGCGAGGACGAGGCCGATGTCTCCGAACGCAAGAAGGTTGTGATCTTGGGTGGTGGTCCGAACCGCATCGGCCAGGGCATTGAGTTTGACTATTGCTGCGTGCACGCCGCTTTCGCGCTGGAAGAGGCTGGCATCGAAAGCATCATGGTCAACTGCAATCCCGAAACGGTGTCGACGGATTATGATACATCTGACCGCCTCTATTTCGAACCGCTGACCCTCGAAGATACCTTTGCCCTGATCCGCAAGGAACAAGAGAAGGGCGACCTACTCGGCGTCATCGTACAATATGGCGGGCAGACGCCGCTGAACCTCGCGCGCCCGCTTGCTGACCTGGGCGTTCCCATCCTCGGCACCCCGGTGGAAGCTATCGAACGGGCTGAGGACCGTCAGCAATTCCACGATATGGTCAAGCGCCTGGGACTGAAACAGCCCGCAGGCGCCACGGCTGCGACCACCGAAGAGGTCTTCCTCGCCGCGGAAAAGATCGGCTACCCGCTCGTTACGCGCCCGAGCTTCGTACTGGGCGGCCGGGCCATGGAAATCGTCCGCGACGAGCCCTCGCTGGCCAAATATCTTTCTCAAACCAAGCCAGTGTTCTCGAAAACGGCCCCGCTTCTTTTGGACCACTATCTCGACAACGCCATCGAATGTGACGTGGACGCCCTATGTGACGGTACCGATGTTCACGTGGCAGGCATCCTCGAGCATATTGAAGAGGCCGGCGTGCACTCTGGCGACAGCGCCTGCTCGCTACCGCCCTACACGCTCAGCAAAGAGATCATTGCAGAACTCGAACGACAGACCAAAGCTCTGGCTCTCGACCTTGGTGTGCGCGGCCTGATGAATATTCAGTACGCCATCAAAGATGATGAGGTCTTCCTGATCGAGGTGAACCCGCGCGCTTCGCGGACCGCGCCATTCGTCGCTAAAGCCACGGGCGTACCGGTGGCCAAGATTGGCGCCCGCATCATGGCGGGCGCGAAGCTTTCAGAATTCGACCTCAAAGCGAACGACGTTCAGCATACGGCAGTGAAGGAAGTGGTCTTCCCGTTCAGCCGCTTCCCTGGTGTGGACACCGTGCTTGGCCCAGAAATGCGCTCCACCGGCGAAGTCATGGGCATCGATGCGGGCTTCGACGAGGCTCGCGCCAAGTCGCTCATCGCCGCCGGTGTGAAGATCCCGATGGAAGGCCGCGTCTTCGTCTCCGTGAAAGACCAGGACAAAGCCGCGATCACCGCCGTGGCGCGCGACATGACGGAGCTCGGCTTCGAAATCATCGCCACCGGCGGCACGCAGGAACATCTGGCAGCCCAGGGTCTGCCCGTGACGCGCATCAACAAGGTGCTCGAGGGCCAGCCTCACATCGTGGATGAGCTCATCAACGGCTCGGTCCAGATGATCTTCAACACCACCGAGACAGCGCAATCGATCGCCGACAGCCGCTCCATCCGGACCACGGCGCTGCAACGGCGAATTCCTTGTATCACCACGTTGAATGGTGCTCGCGCTGCCGTAAGGGCTATTGAGGCCCAGCGCCGAGGCGCTCTTGAAGTTCGCCCTTTGCAGGACTACAACCGCTGATCCCGGTCGGCGCGCCTGTCCCCTTGCGCTGACCCCACCAGGAGACGCGTATCATGGACAAGTTCCCGATGACCAAAGCCGGCTTTGCGAAGCTGGAAGCGGACATCAAGCACCTGAAGAGTGTCGAGCGCCCCGCCATCATTCAGGCGATTGCCGAAGCTCGCGCCCATGGTGACCTGTCAGAGAACGCAGAATATCACGCGGCGAAAGAGCGCCAGTCGTGGATCGAAGGCCAGGTCATCGACCTCGAAGACAAGCACAGCCGCGCCCAAGTGATCGACGTGGCGAGCCTCACGGGGCCCCAGGTCAAATTCGGCGCCACCGTAACCCTCATCGACGAGGATACAGAGGAAGAGAAACGCTATCAGATCGTTGGCGATCTCGAAGCGGATCTCAAAGAGCTGAAAATTTCGATTTCATCGCCCATTGCCCGTGCGCTGATCAGCAAGGAAGAAGGCGATAGCGTGGAAGTGGCAGCACCTGGCGGTAGTCGCGTCTACGAGATCGAGAAGGTAGAGTACCTCGGTTAGCCTCTTGCAGCACACAGAATAAATTAAAAGGCGCGCCCGGGAGAGCGCGCCTTTCTTTTTGGAGTCCTCGCGACCGAGGGGGGAGGAGCCGCAAGAACCCATCCTGGCTGATCCGGGAAAACACACCCCTGACAACAGGCCAGCAAGCAGGCCGAGGTCAACGGAACAGAGGTGAAGATCAGTCCAGAATTTCCGGCCACTGGTCGTCAGCAGCAGCTATGAATCCGTCAGTGTCTTTGAGCCAACGGCGCTCAACCGAGCCGTTGAAGTTCAGGTACAGCTTGCCGCCAACAATGTTGGCGTGCTTCGGCCGACCTGGCGCGAGCTTGCCTTGGCTGATGGCCCAAGCGCAGTACCCGCCATATTGAGGCGCGAAACGCTCTGGGTCTTCTTCGAAGCGGGCAAGGTTTTCAGCGCTGGCGAAGTGGAACTCGGCACCGTCATAAGTGGTCGAAAACTCTTCGGCACCCTCAACGCCTTCTCCGTCAAAAAACGACACCGCGTCATAGCCGCCGACGGCGACATTGTTGAAGAGGCCCGTGTGAACAGGGTCAGCCGCAACAGCGGCGGTAGGGGCGAAGGTGGCGGCAGCGAGACCTAATGTGGCCGCAGCGATCAGTTTTTTCATCGTGGGTCATCCCGTGAAGCAGTTACGACCCTCTGTTCGAGCTCCACGGGAAATGGTTACGCGCAAGTTGCAGACCAAAAACTACTGGTCGCCAAAGCGGTTGACGATCGGATAGCGCCGGTCGCGACCGAAATAACGGTTCGAGACCTTCGGCCCTGGGCCCGATTGGCGTCGCTTGTATTCTGCACGGAAAAGTAGCCCACGCACTCGACGCACCAGATCGGCGTCGTAACCGCGGCGGATCATTTCTTCCGTGCCAGCGTCTTCTTCGGTGAGACCATGCAGGATCGCGTCGAGCACGTCGTAGGGCGGCAGGCTGTCCTCATCCTTCTGGTCTTCGCGCAGCTCAGCCGACGGCGGCTTGGTGATGATCGCTTCGGGGATGACTTCACCGTCCGGACCCAGAGCAAAGGCCGGCTTTGCCTCATTGCGCCAACGGCAGAGGCGGAAGACTTGCGTCTTATAAACATCCTTAAGCGGATTATAGCCGCCGTTCATATCACCATAGAGCGTGGCATAGCCCACCGACATCTCCGACTTGTTGCCGGTGGTCAGCATCATGGACCCAAGCTTATTGGAAAGCGCCATCACCAACGTGCCGCGAATGCGTGACTGCAGGTTCTCCTCGGTCACGTCTGCAGGACGCCCATCAAAGACCGGCGCAAGTGTGGCGTTGTGGGCCTCAAAGGCCGCTTCGATATTCAACGTGTCCAGACGAACACCAAGCGCCTCAGCGCAGGCCGCTGCATCGGTAAGCGATCCTTCCGACGAATACCGCGAAGGCAACCGCACGCAGTGGACGTTCTCGACACCCAGAGCATCCACGGCGATCGCAGCAACGATCGCGCTATCGATGCCGCCCGAGAGACCCAGCACCACGGACTTAAAGCCGGACTTCAGCACATAGTCCCGCGTGCCGGTTACCAAGACTTCGTAGACCAGTGCGTCACCGTCAGGCCATTCGACTTTACTGCCTTCCGCAAGGGACAAACGACCGTCAACGCGGCGCAGTTCCGCCACAGCGGTGCTCGCCTCAAACAGCGGTAGACGGACTTTGATGGCACCACCATCAAAAGCAAAACAACCGCCGTCGAAGACCAACTCATCTTGGCCGCCGCATTGGTTCACGAACAGGATGGGCAGCGATGTCTCAGCGAACCGAGCCCGCGCGCGTTCAAGCCGCTCGCCATGCACACCGGCCCTGAAGGGCGAACCGTGCGGCGCCACGAGGATCTCCGCACCCTTAGCGTGAAGAGCCGTCGAGACCTCGGGAAACCACATGTCTTCACAGATCATCAGGCCGACCTTCACGCCGCGGATCGTCACCACTTCTGGTGAGGACCCCGACTTAAAGGTGCGCGGTTCATCAAACGGGCCATAGTTCGGCAGGCACACTTTGCGCGTCACCGATTGAACCTTGCCGTCATCGAGGACGAGCGCTGCGTTGAACGGGCGCAAACTCTCCGCCAAGTCATCAGCCCACGGCGCCCCCACTACAAGGGCGGGGCCACCATCGGTGGTCACCGCGGCCAGCTCATCCACCGCATCTCGGCAAGCCCGCTGATAGGAACGCCGCAGCACGAGATCTTCCGGCGGGTACCCCGACACACAAAGTTCAGGACACACCACAATATCCGCGTCCATGTGGCTCTGGCGCGACTCGAGTATCTTCGCGACGTTGCCGTGCAGGTCGCCAACAATGGGGTTGAGCTGCGCGAGGGCAATCTTCAGCTGGTCAGTCACGGATAGCCTCTTCAATCTTCAACGCCATCGCTAGCGCAGCTCGCCCGGCTTCACCCGTGACGATCGGGCTCTCCCCTGCCTTCACCGCTTTGAGGAACGTCTCGGTACCGAATGACAGGGGGTCCTTAAGAGACGACGGCAGGTCATCACTGTCGAAAGAAGTCGGCACCTCAACAGGCGTGGTGTTGGTGATGCTCCGCTCGAGGAAATTCAGCTCAACCGCACCATCTGGGTACGTCAAGCTCAGGTCGCGCACCGGCGTCTCTTCGAGGCGCGATGCCATCAGCTGGGCCTGCACGTCACCGACGCGTACGGTCACATCCACATAATCAGCATGCTCAGACTTTTCGCGACGACAAGACGCATCAACGATCTCAAGTTCCGACTGGCCCGTAAGTTGAGCCAGCAGATCGAGGTCGTGGATCATCAAATCCATGATCACCGAGACATCGCCCGCACGCAGACTATACTTGTTCATGCGGCGCGAACGGACGCTCTGTGGCACCGGCCGATCGAGCAAGCCAAAGGCCGAGGCAACATAGCGCTCTTGATGGCCCACCTGCAGGGTCACGTCGCTATCGCGCGCCGCTTGAATCAACCGGTCCGCGTCCGCGGTGTTGAGAGCAATGGGCTTCTCAACCAAGACGTGACGGCCCGCCAGCACAGCTTCCTCCGCTAGCTGCGCATGCGTGGTCGCCGGCGTAGCGATGGTCACAACATCGACCTCCTGCAGAAAGGCAGAATAGTCATCGAAGGCCTGCGCACCGTGGCTCGCCGCACGGTCCATCGCGCGGCCAAGGTCAAGGTCGAAGATGGCCGTGAGGTCTGCAGCCTCGCTCTCGGCGTACTTGTTAGCGTGATAACCGCCGAAAACGCCCGCGCCCGCTACGCCTGCCCGCAATCGCTCTGTCATCGCTGCACATCTCCTGGAAGCATGATGGGGAGCCGGTATGTAAGCCGCTTCGCAGCCAAGCAAGGCCGCATTCCCGCCCAGGTGCTCACGATTGCCTTCAAATTGCCCCATTCCCTCCCGGCCGCTGCCTTAAAGGCCTGCGATGGTTCGCTGGTAACGAGGGGTGCGGCAACATGAAAAACCCGTTTAAATCCGGCAAGCCATCAGACGAAGTCTTTGATGAAGCGCTGAAAACGCTGCGTGTTTCGCTGCGGAGTATCGCGCGACATCAGCATCACAACCCCTTTGCTCGGCCAATGCCATGCCCGGTTGCGAACATGCAGCATACAGGCGTCGTGCTGCGGATCTTCTGATCCGGCGCGGAACTCAATAGCCAGCTTCAGCGCTAGCCCTTTCGTTAGGGCCGCCTCTGCGTTACCCCTCCGCCAACGTTCGGAGGTTGCGTTATGGATGGCGATCCAGTCTTTCACCGAGCCAGCCAAGAGCCGGCGGCCGACTACACCATTCCCCAGGACTGGGAACTCTACACACCTGAAGAGCATGCGACGTGGGATAAGCTCTACGCGCGGCTCATGGATGTGTTGCCAGGGCGTGCCGACGCCGCGTTTCTCAATGGCTTAAAGGCGCTCGATCTTGGCGCTGGCGGCATCCCGAATTTCGAACGCATGTCAGACGAGCTTGAAGCCCTGACGGGTTGGCGCGTGGTCGCCGTGCCTGGCCTCGTACCGGACGAGGTGTTCTTCGACCACCTAGCGAACCGCCGCTTCCCCGCTGGCAACTTTATCCGTCGTCCTGACCAGCTCGACTACATTCAAGAGCCTGATGTCTTCCACGACGTGTTCGGTCACGTCCCCATGCTGAGCAATCCGGTCTTCGCCGACTATATGCAGGCCTATGGACAGGGTGGCCTGAAAAGCCTCGACTCAGGCTGCTTGAGAAACCTCGCCGCACTTTACTGGTACACGGTGGAATTTGGCCTCATCCAGTCATCAGAAGGCCTACGGATCTACGGCGCCGGGATTGTTTCGTCTCCGAGCGAAAGCCGGTTTTCTCTGGAGGATGCCTCCCCCAACCGGCTTGGCTTTAGCGTCGAACGTCTTCTGCGGACTGGCTACCGGATCGATGATTTTCAGCAGACATATTTCGTCATCGAGAGCTATGAAGACCTGCTTGACCGCACCTTAAGAACAGAATTCGACCCCCTCTACGCCGCGTTGCGCCAAGAAGGGCAGGCAGGGTCTTATCAGTACACGCCCGCAGACGTTCTGGATGAGGACCATGTCGTCACCAACGGTACGCAGGACTATGCCAATCGCGGCGGGCGCTTCGCGTAGGCGACGCGACCTCGGTGTGCAGCCTTAACTGCACACCGATCATCTAGGCTTTGGCTTAAGCAGCTTTCCGTTCACGAACGGCACGAAGACGTTCAGCCAACGTAAAGGCTAGTTCCAACGCCTGCGTAGCATTCAAGCGCGGATCGCAATGGGTGTGGTAGCGCGCCGAGAGATCCCCTTCGGAGATCGCCTGAAGACCACCTAAGCACTCGGTGACGTCCTGACCGGTCATCTCAAAGTGGACACCGCCCGGATAAGCGCCTTCGCCGCGAACGATGTCGAAGAACTGCTCGACCTCACCCAGCACAGAGGACACCGGGCGCGTCTTGTACCCATTGTCGGCCTTGATGGTGTTGCCATGCATTGGGTCCGATGACCAAACGACGGTCCGGCCTTCTTCTTGGACCTTGCGGACTAGAGCAGGCAGGTGGTTGGCAATTTTATCCGTACCAAAACGAGCGATCAGAACGATCCGGCCCGCCTCATCATCAGGGTTCAGCGCATCGATCAGACCGATCAGCTCATCCGGCTCAAGAGTGGGGCCGCACTTCACACCGATCGGGTTTTTGATGCCTTTGCAGAACTCAATATGGGCACCGTCCAGTTGACGCGTCCGATCACCGATCCAGACCATATGTGCGGACGTGTCGTAAGGATCACCGCTCACCGAGTCCGTACGCGTCATGGCTTCTTCGTAACCGAGAAGCAGCGCCTCATGGCTCGTGTAAAACTCAACCTCGCTCAGGGCACGTGAATTGAAATCCGTCAGGCCGCAGGCGTCCATGAACGCCATGGCATCAGAAATTCGGTCAGCAATCTCTGTGTACCGCTCATTCTGCGGGCCACTGGCGAACTCCAGGTTCCAGCGATGCACGTTGCGCAGCGAGGCATAGCCGCCTTTGGCGAAGGCCCGGATCAGGTTCAGCGTGGCAGCCGATTGTCCGTAGGCGCGCAAAAGGCGTTGAGGGTCCGGCACACGCGACTCTGCCGTGAAGTCCATGCCGTTGATGTTGTCACCGCGATAGCTCGGCAGCGTCACATCACCTTGGGTCTCAACGGGAGACGAGCGCGGCTTGCCAAACTGGCCAGCCATCCGGCCAACCTTCACCACCGGCACAGCAGCACCATAGGTGAGCGCCACCGCCATCTGAAGCAGCACACGGAACGTATCGCGAATGTTGTCGGCGCTGAACTCCTTAAAGCTCTCAGCGCAATCGCCGCCTTGTAGGAGAAAAGCCTCACCGCGAGCCACCTGGGCCAGGCGATCTTTCAGCGTGCGCACCTCACCCGCAAAGACGAGCGGTGGATAGCTGGCAAGCTCCGCCTCAACCGCAACCAAGGCCTGCGGATCCGGATAATCCTCCGGGATATGTTTAGCGGGTTTCTCTCTCCAACTACGCGGGTGCCACATTGTTCCTCTCCAACAGTCGATTCGCCCCTAAGGGACGATCTTCGACAAGGCAACGGGCAGCAGCGCTGTCGTTAACATAAACGGCCGACAAACGGCCCTCTGCCGCAAAAAACGACTATCGATTGGGTGTATTGGACGAAAGACCCTCTGATCGGTCATGCATCCAGTACTGCGACCTGTGAGGAAGACACCAGTGACCAAGCGCATTTTCATCTGGCTCGCGCATCCGGCCGAGACCTCCTTTTGCGGCGGGCTGGCCGACGCCTATGAACGCGGCGCAGCGAGCGCAGGCGCCACCATTAGCCGGATGAACCTAAGTGACATGCAGTTCTCCGACCGATTTGCCGGTTACCCCGCCACCGACCCCTTGGAGCCAGACCTCACCGCTTGGCAAAGAGCTGTGGGCGCGTGTGACCACATGGTCGTGATCCACCCCTATTGGTGGGGCGCCATGCCGGGCCGAGCGAAGGCTGTTCTGGACCGCGCGCTGCTGCCAGGCTTCGCTTTCAAGTATAAAGGACGGGGGCTCGGTTGGGACAAACTGCTCACCGGCAAGACCGCTGACGCGATCATCACATCGGACACGCCGCCGCTCTACGACCGGCTGGTCTACGGCCAATCAGGCCGCAAGGTGCTGAAAAACCAAGTCTTCAGTTTCTGTGGCTTCACCCCCAAAACGATCGCGCAAATGGGGCCGATCAAGACCTCCTCCGAGAAAAAGCGCGCTCGCTGGCTGAAGAAGGCCGAGCGCATGG
>JABSRH010000069.1 GCA_013215175.1 Parvularculaceae bacterium
AGCCCATGTGCGCCACGGACGAATAAGCGATGAGCTTCTTCATGTCGTCTTGGGCAAACGCCACCAGCGACGTGTAGACGATCGCGATGACGCTCAAGGCGAACACGAGCCCAGCGAACTCGGCGCTGGCATCGGGGAACATTGGAAGCGAGAAGCGGATAAATCCGTAGCCACCCATTTTCAGCAAGATCGCCGCCAGCACGATCGACCCGCCGGTTGGTGCCTGGACGTGAGCGTCCGGCAGCCAGGTGTGGACGGGCCACATCGGCATCTTCACGGCAAAGCTGGCAAAGAACGCGAGCCAAAGGTAGCGCTGCGCCTCTTGCGTGAAATCCGCCTGCAGCAACCTCGGGATGTCTGTGGTGCCCGTCTCGAGATACATGTAGATCAGGGCCACGAGCATCAGCAGAGAGCCGAGCAACGTGTACAAGAAGAACTTGAACGCTGCGTAGACCCGGTTGGATACCGTCCGCCCAAAGATCTCTCGCTCACCCGGACTGCCCCAGATGCCGATGATCAAGAACATGGGGATCAGCGACGCTTCGAAGAAAATGTAGAAGAGCACGAGATCGAGCGACGTGAACACGCCGATGATCGTGACCTCCAGCAGGAGGAAGGCGACCATGAACTCGCTGACGCGCTCCTTGATCGAGGTCCAACTCGCCAAGATGCAGATGGGCATAATGAACGTCGTCAACAGAACGAACAGGATGGAAATTCCGTCCACACCCAGCTTGTAGCCAATGCCGGAGCCGATCCACGTGCGCCGCTCCACCAGCTGAAAACCCTCTTGGGCCGGATCAAACTGGAGGAAATAGGTGCCCAGCGCCACCAAGAAGACGACGAGCGTGGTGAAGAGAGCGAGCCACTTGGCTACGTCCTTCGACGCTTCGTCCTCATCGCCAGGCTTCAGCGCCCGGCCCAAGACTATGAAGCCAGCGCCCAACAGCGGCAGGAACGTCAGGATGGTGAGCCAGGGAACAGTAGAAAACGACTGAGACACGATCAAGTCAAGCCCTCAGCACAAAGAGTAAAATCATGATGCCCAACAGCATCACGAAAGCATAATGGAACACAAAACCGGTTTGGAGCCCGGTCGTCCGCCCTGCCGCCGCTTCCGTCAGCTTGGCAAAGCCATTGGGGCCGGCCGCATCGATGGTGCCCTCGTCGCCACGCTTCCATAGAAACCGGCCCACGAGCCGCGCCGGCTCTTGGAAAATCCAGCGATAGAGATGGTCAATGTACCAACGGTTCTGGAGGAAGCCGTAAAGCAAACCGCCTTCGCCGATCATGCCGCGCTTGAGCGGATTAGCGCCGAGATACTGGAAGCAAGCCATAACGAAACCGAGACCACCAGATAGGAACGGTGCCCAGAAGACCCACTTCGGCAGATCATGATGCCCGTCGCCGTGACTATCGTCTGCATGCGCCTTGCTGTCGGTCTCTGCATGGTGGTCATCGGCATGAACCGCCGCGTGATCATCCGGTGCCTTTTCGCCGTGATCAGCACCATGATCGTCGTGATGCGCCCCTTCCAGATGGATGGCACCATCCCAGAAGGCTTCAGCACCACCGCCGACGAAGGGCTTGTAGAACATCACCCCCGCCACCACGGCGCCGAGCGCCAAAGGGAACAGTGGTAGGAGCATCGCGTTGCCAGGCTCGTGCGGATGCTTACGTACCTCAATCGGCGCGCGTGACTTGCCAAAGAACGTGAGGAAAATGACGCGCCAAGAGTAAAAGCCCGTCAATACAGCCGCAACCAGACCACCCCAGAAGGCAGCGACCGCGAGAGGCTTGCCCGCCTCGATCGCCGCATAAGCGCCCTCAAGGATCATGTCCTTCGAGACAAACCCGGCAAAGCCGAACGGCACATCGAAGAGATAAAGGGTGGGAATACCCACGCCGGTGATCGCCAGTGTACCAAGCAACATACAGGCAAAAGTTACGGGCATCTGGCCGCGCAGGCCGCCCATGTGGCGCATGTCCTGCTCGTGATGGCTGCGGTGAATCACGACGCCAGCGCCGAGGAAGAGCAAAGCCTTAAACGCAGCGTGCGTCGTCAGGTGGAACATGGCCGCGCCGTATCCGCCAAGTCCCGCTGCAAAGAACATGTACCCCAGTTGCGAGGCAGTCGAATAGGCAATTACCCGCTTGATATCTGTTTGGACCAGGCCAACGGTGGCAGCAAAAAGCGCCGTGGACAGACCGATAGCCGTCACCAGGGCTGACGCCATGGGCGCCACAGCATAAAGGTCGGACATGCGGCAGACGAGGAAGACGCCCGCGGTCACCATAGTGGCGGCGTGGATCAGCGCCGACACCGGCGTCGGCCCCTCCATCGCGTCCGGCAACCAAGTGTGCAGGAAGAACTGCGCCGATTTCCCCATGGCGCCAATGAAGAGCAGGATACCGATGATCTCCAGCGCAGAAGCGTTGTGATTGAGGAATTGGATCGACAGGTCTCGGACGTGAACGGACGTCGCCATGCCCATGGGCTGGACCAAGCTGTCGCTGCGTATCGCATCCAAGATGACGTCGAACTCGACCGATCCGAACACGAAGTAGCACGCCATGATGCCAAGGCCGAGGCCCACGTCGCCGACGCGATTGACCACGAACGCTTTAATAGCCGCGTTGTTGGCGGAGGCTTTGTGGTGCCAAAAGCCGATGAGCAAATAACTCGCAACGCCGACGCCTTCCCAGCCGAAGAAAAGCTGGATCAAGTTATCCGCGGTGACCAGGGCCAACATCGCGAAGGTGAACAGCGAGAGATAGGCAAAGAAGCGTGGGCGTGAAGGGTCTTCTTCCATGTATCCCATGGAATACCAGTGAACCAACGACGAAACCGTCGTGATCACGATCATCATGGTGGCTGAAAGAGCATCGACGCGCACGGACCAATTGGCCTCGAAGGTGCCGGAACGGATCCATTCGAAAAGCACGATCGTGGTGTCTGCGTTGCCGAAGCCGACGGCGAAGAACGTAATCCACGCAAGAACCGCCGCTAGTGAGACGAGTGTCGATGTCACGATCTCTGCCGCTCTTGAGCCTGAAGCTCGGCCCACGGGCATGGCGAGAAGAGCGCCGAACAGCGGCAGGAGAACGATAAAGGCCTGCATGCTGATCAGTTCCTCATCGAATTCGCTGAGGTGACAGCAATGTCACCCCGGTTTCGGAAGAACGCCACGAGGATCGCCAACCCTATTGCGGCTTCCGCAGCGGCGACGGTGAGCACCATGAAAGCAAAGACCTGGCCGACCAAGTCTTCGAGAAACATCGAAAAGGCGACGAAGTTGATATTGACCGAAAGCAGCATCAACTCGATCGACATCAAGATGATGATCACGTTCTTTCGGTTGAGAAAAATGCCCGCCACGCCCGTGGCAAACAACACACCAGCGACCGTGAGGTAATGGGCGAGTCCGATATCCATGGCTCAGATCCCCCGCCCTGAAGGTACCGATACGACCTCGACGGAGTCTTCGCGTCGGCGGGCCACCTGATCCGAGACATCTTGGGTTTTCACACCGCGGCGCTCTCGGAACGTGAGCGTGATGGCCCCCACCATGGCCACGAGAAGAATGAGGCCTGCGATCTGGAAATAGTGAACATAGTCAGTGTACAGAACCATGGCCAACTGCTCTGCGTTGCCAACTGGTGCACCCGACGCATCGATCAAACCCTCTGTGGGTTTCGCCCGCGCCTGTCTTGCATCATCGGGGATCTGCCAGGCTGATACGACCATCGCGAGTTGGGCCACGAGGGCCAGCGCCACAAAGATGCCGAGAGGCGCGAACCGCGCATAATCTGATCGGAGTTCGTCGAAGTCGATGTCCAGCATCATGACGACGAACAAGAACAGCACCGCCACCGCTCCGACATAAACAACCATCAGTAGGAAGGCGAGATACTCCGCACCCATCAAAACAAACAGCCCTGCCGTGGCGATAAAAGCCATGATCAAGGCCAGGACGGAGTGAACAGGATTTTTCGACAGGATAACGCCGAGACCACTGAGGATCGCGGAAGCGGCAAATACGTAAAAGGCAAAAACCGCAAAACTCATCCGGACCTACTGCAATGACAGCGGCGTTATCGCGACCGCTAGCCTGGCGGAGGAGCTAGCGGAATCGCCCCGAGAGGGGAACCCCCGATAGGCGGTGGGAGGCTTCACCTTCCCACCTGTTGCACGGAAAATCCCCGCAACGCGTTGGCTTTAAGCCTCAGCCGCTTCGTCATCACCGCCCTGCTGAGCCAGCATATCCTCGGCGATGAGGCCCGCATTGGCCCGAATCTGATTCTCGATCTCGTTGGCTAGATCCGGGTTGTCCTTGAGGAACTGCTTTGCGTTCTCTCGTCCCTGCCCAATGCGCTCTGAATTGTAGCTGTACCAGCTGCCGGACTTCTCGATGACGTTGCCGAGCACGCCCAAGTCGACCAATTCGCCCATCTTCGAGATGCCGGCGCCGAACATGATGTCGAACTCCACCTGCTTGAACGGTGGCGCTACCTTATTCTTGACGACCTTCACACGGGTCTGGTTGCCGACAACTTCATCCCGCTGCTTGATCGAACCAATCCGACGGATATCAAGACGAACCGAGCTATAGAACTTCAGCGCGTTGCCGCCGGTAGTGGTCTCTGGCGAGCCGAACATCACACCGATCTTCATGCGGATTTGGTTGATGAAGATCACCAGGCAGTTCGACTTCGAAATTGATCCCGTCAGCTTGCGCAGCGCCTGGCTCATCAAGCGGGCCTGAAGGCCGGGCAAGCTATCACCCATATCACCCTCAAGTTCAGCTCGCGGCGTGAGCGCCGCAACCGAATCCACCACCAACACATCAACGGCTCCCGAACGAACGAGCGTATCGGTGATCTCGAGAGACTGCTCGCCCGTGTCAGGCTGCGAAATCAGCAGTTCATCCAGGTTCACACCAAGCTTACGCGCGTAGACCGGGTCCAACGCGTGCTCAGCATCCACAAAGGCCGCCGTGCCGCCGCGCTTTTGGATCTCCGCCACCACATGCAGCGCAAGCGTCGTCTTACCGGAGCTTTCTGGACCGTAGACTTCAACGATCCGGCCTTTCGGCAAGCCACCGATGCCGAGCGCGATATCGAGGCCCAGCGAGCCCGTCGACACCGCTTCGATCGGCACCACGGCTTCCTTCGAGCCGAGCTTCATCACCGACCCCTTGCCGAACGCCTTATCTATCTGCGAGAGCGCAGCCTCGAGGGCTTTTGCCTTGTCCATACCGCCGTCCACTACTTTCAAGTTCTTAGACATGGTGGGCCCTTTCTCTTGCTCGGCCAAGCGCCGTCGTTAAGCAAGATGTACATGCTTTGTTCTTTTAGGCAAGCGCGCCTATATGCTTTTTTGTGGAGAGAGTCGTCATGGGTTTGAACACACCAACCGAAGTGGAGGCCGACCTGCAGGTGGGACCAACGGATGTGGGCATGGTGCGGATCTATATTCGCGGCAATGAGGTGGATTTGCCCCTCGACTTCGATCCGGAGGACGCTGAAGCCATCGCCGAAGAATTGATGGCGGCCGCGAAGGCCGCGCGGGAGCGCAGAACATGAACTGGGTGATTCGTATCGTTGGCGGGCTGCTGCTCGTCCTGGTCCTCGTGATCGTTGCGGCACCGATGCTGATTTCGAAGGATGCTCTGACACAGACCGCTCAGGAGCAAGCCACAGCCGCGCTGGGTCGAGAGGTTCAGATCGGCGCCGTGACACAGGTTAGTCTTTTGCCTCCTCGGCTTGGGCTTGAAAAGCTATCGGTGGCGAACGCAGCGGGCTTTGACGGCCCCGCCCTTGTGCAAGTGGATAAGGCCCAGCTCGCCGTCAAACTGTTCCCGCTCTTTGGCGGCAGGGTCGAAATCGAGCAGTTCGTGCTGGATACGCCGCAGATCAGCCTGCAGACCAAGGCCGATGGCAGCAACAACTTCACCCTTGGCGCACCTAGCGAAGAGACAAAGGCCGAAGGCCAGCCCGGGCAGGACACTGCCACTGGGCCTGCTGCGGCCAAAGCGGCCGTGGTCGGCACAATCCTGATTAAGGATGGCTCAGTTCGGTACCAAGACCCGACGGCCAGCTATGCGGCCGAAGAGGTTAATGTCAGCTTGGTGCTTCCGCCGTTGGGCTCACCGCTCAAACTCGACCTCGATATGGCATTAGAAGGCATTCCTGTGGACGTGTCTTTGCAAGTCGAGGACCCGTGGCGAGTCACTGAAACCAATAGCGTTGCGGCAGACCTTCAAGTGGACGTCGCCGGCAACACGCTAGCGGGCAAGATGGACGCCGTGACGAGCCCACTGACGCTATCGGGGCCCATTTCGATTGAGCTCGCGAATTTGGCGGGGTTGGAGCCTTTGTTGGGCGCGGAAACCTTGGCTGGTGTCGAGCCCTTCGGCGGGATTTCCATCGATGGCATGGCCGAGCTCGATGCCGAGAATGCGGGTTTCCGAGGCGCGAACTACAAGACGGCTATAGCTTCAGGCACAGGCGACTTCGTGGTCGCGCTCGCCACCGAGCGTCCCAAACTGACGGGCACGCTCACCGCGGACGTTGTCGACCTGCGTCCCTTCATGCCCCCGGCGGACGAAAGCGCTGAGCCGTCCGAGGACGCTGCGTTTCCTCCTTGGTCAGAGGAAGCCATCGACCTCTCCGGCCTGCGCGGTGTGGATGCAGACCTTCAGGTGCAGGCCCGCGAAGTGACGATGCCGAGCTATTCGCTCACCAACGTGAAAGCTGATGTCACGGCGGTTGCCGGGCTCGTAACCTTGAACTTGCAAGACGCGCGCGCCTTTGACGGCCAAGCCAAAGGACAGGTTCGCCTGGATGCCCGGCCAGCAACCGCCAGGGTGAACACGAGATTTGAGTTTGCTGGCGTGGACTTTTCCAAAGCGGCTCCTGCCCTTCTGGGCACGGATAAACTCACCGGCGTGGGCGGCTTCAACATGGCTTTGACCACGCAGGGCAACTCTCAGGCCGCCTGGGTCAAAAACTTGGACGGCAACGTGGCGGTGGAGATGACCGGCGGATCGATCCTCGGCGTTGATCTCAACGCCATCGCGAATTCCGGCATTGGTCTCGTGGACGGCCTTCGGTCCGGCCAGGGTCTCGCGACATCCTTGGGTCCATCGTTCAGCACATTGACCACCAACGCCGTCGCGGAAGACGCCAAGACCCTATTCGACCTTGCTAACATGACTATCGCGCTTGACGATGGTGTCAGCAGTTTCGGCAAGGCCCAGCTGAGTTCGGATACGTTCCGTGCAGCGATTAGCGGTGGCGCCAACCTGCCTAAGCAGAGCATGGACATGGCGATCTTGTTGTCAGCCAAAGCGCCTGAAGCGGCCGGCTACCGGGAACTCAAGGCGCCTGTGAAGATCACCGGTACGTTCAATGAACCGAAGATCACCGTGGATACTGGGCCCATCGTCGCGGAGCTGACTCGCGGCGCGGCAAAGGATGCGCTTGGGAAAATTGGGGTCGATGTCGGAGAGGACCAGTCGATCGAAGACACGCTTCGCGACAAGGCCAAGTCTGAAATTCTCAATCTGTTCGGTTCACGGAAGAAAAAAGGCGACGATAAAAAAGACCAAGATCCACCGAACGAGGACTAAAAATAAAGAGGGCCCGCCGAGACAGTCTCGACGGGCCCTTCTTCCGTTGGTTTCTCCGCTTACGCGGCAGCGGTTGGGAGGACGTAGTCCTTGAAGATCTCGCGTAGCTTGGTCTTCAGCACCTTGCCGGTCGCACCGAGCGGGATGGCGTCGACCACCTGAACGTCGTCCACGGCGCTGATTTTCGAAAGTTGTCCGTTCACGAAGGTCTTGATCTCTTCAGGGTCAGCCTCAGCATCTGGCTTCAGCTCGACAACCAGCATCGGGCGCTCGTCCCACTTGGGATGATGCATGCCAAGGGCCGCTGCCTGCATGACGGCAGGGTGGTTCAGCGCAGCGTTCTCGATATCGATCGAGCTGATCCACTCGCCACCCGACTTGATGACATCTTTCGCCCGGTCCGTGATCTGCATCTGACCGTTCGGATGGATGACCGCTACATCGCCGGTATCGAACCAACCGTCTTTGGTCAGAGCATTTTGCTCCATGCCGTAATAGGTGTCGATGATCCACGGCCCCTTCACCTGAAGGTGGCCCTCGGCCTCGCCATCGTGTGGCAACAGTTCGCCATCGGCAGAGATAATCCGCATATCAACAAATGCCACAGCTGGACCCTGGCGCATCATGAACTCGACGCGCTCATCGACTGGCTTATCGAAGAAGCCAGCGGGTTCCATGTTCACCGTGCCGAGCGGCGACATTTCGGTCATGCCCCAACCCTGGCGGCAGCGGACGCCATATTTGTCGTAGCCCTTGATGAGCTTCTCTGACAGCGCAGAACCGCCGATCAAGCTATATTTGAGATCGCCAAAGTCGAGGTTGTTGCTCTCCACATAGGCGAGCAAGCCCAGCCAAACCGTCGGTACACCGAGGGCGTAAGTGACCTTTTCCTTGATCAGCAGCTCATGGAGGTTCGCACCGTCGAGGCCGGGTCCGGGCAGCACAAGCTTCATGCCCAGGAGCAACGCGCCATATGGAATGCCCCATGCATTGACGTGGAACATCGGCACCACAGGCAAGCAGACATCTTCCGGGCCGCATCCAAGCGACGTCGGCAGACACGAAACAATAGACTCAAGAACCAGAGAGCGATGGCTGTACAGAACACCCTTCGGCTTACCGGTCGTGCCCGACGTGTAGCACATGGCACAGGCCGTGTTCTCATCGAGCTCAGGCCAATCGTAGCTCGTTGGCTTGCCGGCGATCATGCTCTCGTAGCTGAGGGCGCCGAGGTCATTGGCCGACATCGCGCCTTCAGGACAAAGCTCAATATACGTCTCAATACAGGGCAGATGCGGTGCCAGGCCAGCCGCGAGCGGTGCGAACGTGGCATCATAAAATAGCGCCTTGTCCTGCGCGTGCATGAGAACATAGCCCGCGTTCTCCGGACCAAGGCGCGGGTTGATCGTGTGGCAGACCGCGCCAATCCCAGCGAGCGCGTAATAGAGCTCAAGCTGGCGGTGGGTGTTCCAACCGATGACGCCGACCCGATCACCAACACCGATGCCCATATCGGTCAGGGCGTGGGCGAGCTGCGCAATGCGCTCGCCGGCCTCACGATAGGTGTAGCGGTGCATGCCACCCTCGACGAGGCGGGTGACGATCTCCTGGTCAGGAGAGCTGCGAAGGGCGTGGCTGAGAATATTGGTGAGAAGCAGGGGTGCGTTCTGCATCAATCCGTGCATGGGGCGTATTTCCTCCGGGACATTCTTTGTTTGCCCCATCGTGGCGGCGGCGGCCCCCGCATGCAAGAGCGGGCGAGAAGGCCTAGCCCTCCCGCCCGCGCTGTTTTGTCCTGAAACCGGGGTTAGCGGTCGTTGAGGCCTTCTTTGAAGGTGGCCATTTCGTCGTCCGATAGGCCTTTCCTCTCGAGAAACTTAGCCATTTCCTCGCTCTTCATGCGCTTCCGACCGCCGGTGGCACAGACCGCTTTGACCTTTCCGCCTGTGGCCGAGATCTTTTCTCTCAGGATGATGGGTTCGTCGCTCTCGTCGCGGTGTTCTTCGCAACGCTCAGCCAGATCGCCGATGGCCTCGCCGGCCTCGCCCATTTTTTCGCCCCACTCTTCCATGCGCTCGCCGAACTCTTCCATGCGCTCCTCGAACTCTTCCATCTGAGCTTCGAAGGCCGACATGTCGGGCTCATCGGGGATCAAGATCCAGGTGCCCTCTTCGGTCGTCTTCTTGGTCACCTTCGGTGCCTCGATTTCGACATGAGGCGGCATCGGCGGCTCGAGGTCGGGCGCGACCAGGCCTTCGAAGGGATCGTTGAGCAAGACCATGCCACTGTGCATCTCATGCTCATCCGTCCGTACGATGACCTTAGGGCCACGGATCTCTGCGAAATCCACGCTCGCCACGCGGCTGATGACCTTCTCAATGGCAGACGGTGCATCAGCGCGAGCGTCGCCGCGGTGGCCCAAAAAGGCCAAACGATTACCAATCACGCGCTCCTCAAGCTCGCCCTCAGGGCCGAAGATCGTGATGGTGGTCTCTTCATCGTCACCGTCGAATTCGAATTTGAACTGGCCGTCAAATTCCAGACCTTCCGAAAACTCAGCATCGCCCTTCTTGTCCGTCTTCAAACGGAAGATGCTCTTCTCGCGGTGGGTCCCGGGCTTGAGCACGATGGCCTTACCGTCGTCGGATTTCAGGGATTTGAGTTTGGAATCGTCGTCAGAGAAGAAGATCGTTCTCGACGTTCTGAGACCTGTCGTCTTACCGTCAACGTCTTTACCCAGACCTTTGAGCAGTTTTTTGATTTTCTCTTCGCTGCTCGGATCGGCGCTGTCGAACTCGTAGACGGTCACTTCTTTGTTGCCTTTGGCGTTGGCCGCCTCGGCCGCCGCACGAAGCTCGGCAACTTTCTCGTCGAGATTGTCTTGGTTCGCGAGAAGCGCATCGATAGCAGCCTGCAGACGAGCATCTTCGACTTGAGCCCGGCGCTCCGCCATTTCCTCGGCGCGCTTTTCTCTCATCTTGATACGGATTTGTCGTTGGCGCTCCTTTTTCTCTTCCATCTCTTCGCGCATCTGAGCGCGCGCAGCGCGCATCTCAGCTTGGCGCTTGGCAGCCTCGGCGCGCTCAGCTTTGATGGCCGCTTTCAGCTCATCGCTGAGGCCATCGAGCAGGTCGTCTTCTTCGGCCTCGCTCTTTTCTTCAGGGTGCTCACTGACCACCATGACGTCGGCACGGGTGGCGGTGAAACCAGCGACAGCAAGCGCAGAGACGCCAGCCAGCAGAGCGAAACCATAACGTTTCAGCGGGGCTTCCAGGGGATTTTGCATCCGAGTGATCCTCTCTTTCAAATTGTTGTCCAGGGTAAGAGCAGGCACCGGTCGGCCTGCCGTGGCAGCTTTCAGCAGAAGCGCAGCGTAGCTTTTGGTGTTGACGCCTAAGGCACGGACGGCTTCGTCACAGGCGGCCTCTTGATCCGCACGCAGAGCGGCTCGGGTATGTTTGATCAGCGGATTGAACCATTGCAGCGAGAAACCGATCTCCGACACGATCAGCGTCAGCAGGTCGCCGCGCTTGAGGTGGGTGAGCTCGTGCATCAGCGCCATTTCTTGCTCAGCCCGGTCGTAACGCTCCGTGAACGTTGTGGGCAGCGCTAGAAGCGGGCGACGCAGACCCATGATCTGGGGCGTGTTGGCAGCGCCGGTCATGATCAGCTGGAACGAACGTTCCGTACCAACCCGAGCGGCCATCCGCTCGGCCATATGGGACAGTTCGGTAGGCACTGGCTGAGCCTCAGCCAGCAGTGTCTCGCGCCACCGCCGCGAGCGCATGGCACAGAGGATGAGCGCCGTCACAACGCCGGTCATCCACAGGACCAACACAAACCCGGCTATCATCTCAGCACTGATCAGTGGCAAATGAGCTAGCAGCCCTTGCGAAGAAGGTGCCGAGACGGCTGCCGTTTCTGCCTGGGGCATCGTTGCATAGACGGCCACCGTCTCGGGCACGGGAGGCATCGACATGGCAGACGAGACGACAGGCGCCGCCTCGCTAATCCCTTCATCAGCACGGGGTAGGACAGAAACGGCTGTGGGGGACGACATGGCGGGTGTGGCCAGGTTGACCTCCACCTCCCGTTCGAAGATGGGAGCCACAAGCCGCAGGCCGGGCAGTGCCCAAAGCAACATAGCAGCACGGGATCCCACATGCTTGGTCACTGGTGCGCGCAGCAGCAGCACCAGGATGGTCAGTACACTGACCCAAAAAGTCGTCTCAGCGCCGTAGCGGAGCAGATCACTAGCGGTCATCTTTCAGCCTCCGTACCAAATCTTCCAGGTCGCTGATGTCCTGATCGGTCAGATCACGTGTCTCGGCGAGGTGCGCCACCACCGGCGCGGCGCGACCACCGAAGAGACTATCGACGAAGCGTGAGACCGCGCCCTGGCGGTGCTCGTCGCGCTCGATGAGAGGTTGATAGCGATAGCGGCGACCGTCCGGCTCGGCCTTCAAGGCGCCCTTCTCGACCAGTCGCGCGAGCAGCGTTTTGACGGTCTTGTCCGACCAATCGTGCTCGGTGATCTTAGAGGATACTTCCGCGGCGCCCAGACCCGGCTGGGACCACAGCACCTCCATCACGGACAGTTCGGCATCGCTAATGCGCATGGCACCACCTCTTTGACTACATGTGTAGGCATTCCATAGACTACAGCCGTAGTCAATGCAGAAAAGATGGACCTTGCGGCCCTGTCATGTTGGGCAAAAGGTAGGTCTATCGCCGTATTAAGGCGAGCAAATCGCTCATCTGAGCCTCTGCATCGCGCCGACCCAAATCGATCAACGCCCCGACATAGCCAGGCTCGAACGTGAGGTAGCTCGGCAGTACCCACGGCGGCCGCATGGCGCCGAGGATCCCCAGAAGGGTTCGCACGGTGGCTGGCGCCTCGTTGGCGTGCAGGCCGGCGATCTCGCGAATGTCCTGGCTGGGCCGGACAAGTTGATGAGCCACGTGGCGCATCTGCGTCTTCTCCCGCCGCTCCGGCATCATGGTGGCGAGGGTTTTGTTGATCCTCTCCAACCGCTCAATGTCGGCGTCGAGGTTATCGTTGAAGATGATGTCGAGCAGCTGGCCACCAATGATGCCGAGCGATGGATGTTCACGCCCTTGAAAAAGGACATCCTCCGTGTCCGGAGTCCCATCGCGTGCAGCAATCATCAGCAGTCGATCACAGCCCAGGTGGATCGCCGGGCTCAGCGGCATGTTCTGGCGCAAGGCACCGTCGCCGTACCAAGTCTCGCCGATCCGCTGGGCTGGAAAGACGCCGGGCAAGGCAGCCGACGCCATGATGTGATCGACACCAATCTGCGCCATCGCTCCAAACCGACGGGATCGTTGCCAAGCGAGATCCGGCTCAGCGCCTTGGAAAAACGTCACTGACTGTCCCGTGCTGTAGGAGGACGCAGTGACCGCCAACCCTTGGAGCGCACCAAGGTTAATCATCGTCTGGATACGGCTGAAATCAACGGCTCCCTGCAGCAAACGCACGAGAGGTCGGTTTTCGAGAAAGGACTTAGGCGGACTAACGCCGAACCGGCCAAACATGACCGCGCCGAGCCAGCCGCCCAATTGCGATGCCATGGCCCCGAGATCCGTTGCGAAGATCGACGCGGAGTTGAGACCTCGCCAAAGTCCCTCAAGTTTGGCCGCCGCGGCTTGGAAGTCATCAGCGCCTTCGGCCAGCACGATCGCGTTGATAGCCCCGACGGAGACGCCGGTGATGACAGGAAACGGTGACGGCCCGGGACAGTGCTCAGCCAAGGCGCTAATCACGCCAACCTGATAAGCACCACGAGCCCCGCCGCCCGATAGAACAAGGCCAGCACAGCTTTCCTGGGCCTCTGGCATCTTGGTCCTCGCTCGTCCGCAACGAGCCTATGCTAGCGCTGATTTCTTAAGGGTCGGCAAGTTTGCCGCTAACGCCGTTCCGCCAAGGCTGGCCCAATGACCTCGATCTTATCCGTGGCGATCCAACCCGCGAAATCCTCCGGGATCTGGTCGAGCTCTTCCAGGTTGTCGATGTTGTACGAGGCGCTGCCCTTACCGCCCACATGACCGACCAGCAGCACACCACCATCCGTCATCGGAAAGCGTGCCTGCAGCCGGTTCGGCCAGCCCCAATAGGCTCGGCGCAAGTTGAGCGGCACCCCCACGCCGCCCCGGCAAGCCTGCGGCAGGTGCCCCAACCATCCCCAAGCGATGTAGCCTTTGATGCAAGCCTTCGCCTCCGCACGCGTGGCGGCAGGGATATCAGTCCTCAGTGAACGCCATGTCTTG
>JABSRH010000007.1 GCA_013215175.1 Parvularculaceae bacterium
GTACTCTTGGTGATGATGGTTTTGGCCGGCGGCCTCTACGCCCTCGGCCGGTACGCCTCTGACGCCGAAACCGTACGCGTCGCTGAAGCCCCCGTCCCAAGACTGAAGCCAGAGCGCGATTGGCGCGGCATCCTCGCTCCGCAACCCATCAATACCCGCCCTATGCCCACCCCGCAGCGACAAGGGCGCCGCAGCCGTCCGCAGGTCACCTCACGCTTTTCAGGACGGGCGTCCTACTACGCCGCGAGCTTGCACGGGAACCTGACCGCCAGCGGCGAGGTCTATCTCGATGAAAAGCTGACCGCGGCGCACAAGACGCTACCCTTCGGCACCCAAGTGCTCGTGACACGCCGCGATACCGGCCAGGTGGTCATGGTGACGATCAACGACCGCGGCCCCTTCGTGGGTGACCGGGTGATCGACCTCAGCGGCGCAGCAGCTGATATCCTCGGCATGCGGAGTGCTGGCGTGGTTTGGGTCGACGTTGAGGTGCTGGGTAACTAGCGCTTAGACCAGCCACGAATGAACCTTGCCAAACGTTAACCATTGTGACAACAACACACTCTTCTTGGGGCAGGAGAGTATTTCATGGGCATTCGTTCGTTCACCGTCGGCGTGGTTTTGGGGGCAGCTGGCTGTTGGGCCATCACCAATGGCTATCATCAACCGCTGATTGATTTGGCAAAAGAGAAGCTTGGGCAGGACGCTCCCGCGCCAGCTGAGGCAGAAGCAGAGCCCGTTGAGGTTCCACAGCCGGAGGCAACTGAGCCCGAACAAGTCGTGGAAGAGCCAGCCGAGGATGCTGAAGAAGCGGCACCTGCAGCGGAAGAACAACCGACCGACGAGATCAGTTTCTCCGGCGAAGCGTCGTATTACGCGGCCAGCTTGGACGGCAATCCCACGGCGAGCGGCGAACCCTACGACCATAGCGCAATGACCGCCGCGCACCGCGAGCTTCCCTTTGGCACCATGGTGCGCGTGACCAATCGTGAGACTGGCGCGAGTGTCGTTGTCCGGATCAACGACCGTGGTCCCTATGCAGATGATCGTGTTATCGACGTCAGCGGCGCCGCCGCCGAACAACTGGGCATGATCGAAGCTGGCGTGATCACGGTCGACGTGACCATCCTGAGCGCTGAATAGCTACAAAGGCCGCCGTGCCTTGAGCGCGGCGGACAGCGTCCCTTCATCGAGGACATCAAGCTCGCCGCCAACAGGCACGCCATGGGCGACGCGCGAGATCGTGACGCCATAACCCTCGAGCCTCTCCGTGACATAGTGCGCCGTGGTCTGACCATCGACGGTGGCGCTCATGGCAAGGATCACTTCGAGCACTTGCGGCTCACTGGCGCGCTGCACCAGCTCGCGGATCCGCAAATCATCCGGTCCCACACCATCGAGGGGCGAGATGACGCCGCCCAGCACATGATAGCGCCCGCGGTGGGCCCGCGCACGCTCCAGCGCCCAAACGTCAGAGACATCCTGCACGACGCAAATCACGGAAGGATCGCGGGTCTCGTCCGTGCAGATCGAGCAAGGGTCCTGCCCATCCCAATTACCGCACACGGAACAAGGCTTCACCGTTTCCAGCGCCGTGGCCATGGCCTTCGCCAAAGGCTCCATCACGGCCTCACGCTTGCGCAGCATATGCAAGGCCGCCCGCGCCGCCGATCGAGGCCCAAACCCCGGCAGCTTCGCCAACAGTGAGATCAATTGATCAAGCTCAGGACCAGCCGATGTCCGCGCCACAACGTACTCCGATTAAAACGGCAGCTTCATGCCGGGCGGCAGAGGCAGGCCCGCGGTCATCTCTTTCATCTTCTCAGTAGCCGCCTCTTCGATCTTAGACTTCGCATCATTGATCGCGGCGGTGATGAGGTCTTCGAGAACCTCGCGCTCATCCTCAACAAACATGGCCGGGTCGATCGATACCGATCGCGCATAGCCTTTGCCATTCATCATGACACGGACGAGGCCAGCGCCAGCAACACCTTCCGCCTCTATACCGGCTAGCGATTCTTGCGCTTCTTGCATCTTCTGCTGCATTGACGCAGCCTGCTTCATCATATCACTGAAGTTTTTCATCGTGATTGCTCCTTACGGCTCAGTGGCCGCACTTCGGTAATCTCAGCGCCGTCGAACACGCGCAGTGCCTCTTTCACTAAGGGGTGATTGCGGATCGCCTCGTCCCGCGCCTCGCGCAAGGTGGGCTCAGACGCCGTGCTGCTGCCAAGCTCCACATCCCAAGGCTGGCCAGTCCAGCTGACCAGCGCCCGCTGCAATTGAAGAGGCAGCCCATCGTCCGCGTCGTCGGCGAGCGCGATGACCAAGCGTGTACCCTCTAGGCTCACAAGCCGGGCGCGATGCTCAATCGCTTTCTTGAGGATCATGTCGCCGTGCTGACCAGCGAGGTCGGCGATATCGCCGAGGCTCTCCGGCAGTTTCGGCTTCGGCGGTTCCGGCGTGGGCTGAGGATCCGGCGTTGGCGCAGGCGCAGGAGCCGCCGCCGGGGCGGCCTCAGGCTTTCCCGGCGCCCCCGCGCTCGAAGCCGCAGGCGCACCCGCCAAAACCTCCTGAGGCGTTGGAAGCTGGCTGGCATAGGCCAAACGGATGAGGCCAATCTCCGCCGCCGCCGCTGGGTCGGGCGCCGCTTGTGTTTCCTTGAGCGCCGTCATCAATAGCGACCAGGTGCGCGTCAGCGCTGGCATCGGCAGGTGTTCAGCCAACCGCGTAGCTGCCTCAGCATCACTGCTACCAGCAGGGCCATGACTTGCAGCCTCAGCACCGGCTGCTTTGGTCCGTGTGACAAGGTGCGTCACGTCGAGCAGATCACGGAGGATCTCCGCCGGGTCAGCGCCATAATCATATTGGTGACGGAAAGACTTGAGCGCTTCGTCGGCTTCGCCCTTCAACGTCGCCTCAAGCAGGGCCCAAGAATAAGAGCGATCCGCAAGGCCGATCATCTGGCGCACAGCCTCGGCCTCGATCACCTCACCCTGGCGACTAAGGATCGCCTGGTCGAGCAGCGAGAGCCCATCGCGAACCGACCCTTGCGCAGCGCGTGCCAGCAGCAGCGCCGCCTCATCTTCCGTCTGCACACCTTCTTTTTCCGCGATACCTGCAAGGTGCTTCGACAGCGTGCTCGCATCGAACCGAGCCAAGTCAAACCGCTGACACCGCGAAAGCACCGTGATCGGAACTTTCCGGATTTCGGTGGTGGCAAAGATAAACTTCACATGAGCGGGCGGCTCTTCCAGCGTCTTCAAGAACGCGTTGAACGCGTTCTTCGACAGCATGTGCACCTCGTCTACGATGTAGACTTTGTACCGGCCAGTGGTGGGGGCGTAACGCACCCCTTCGATCAGCTCACGGATGTCATCGACGCCCGTGCGGCTGGCCGCGTCCATCTCGATCACATCAGCATGGCGCCCCTCAGCAATAGCGCGACAGTGCTTGCCCTCTTCGGGCATATCCACCGTGGGCTTATCGATCGTATCGGTCTCATAGTTGAGCGCCCGCGCCATGATCCTCGCGGTGGTGGTCTTCCCCACCCCGCGAACGCCGGTCAGGATGAAAGCATGCGCAATGCGATCCGCCTCAAAGGCATTGCGCAGGGTGCGGATCATCACCTCGTGGCCAAGCAAATCGTCGAACGATGTTGGCCGGTATTTCCGCGCGAGGACTTGGTAGACGTTATCGGAGCTCACACAGCCTTCTAGGCGCCGAGCCCGCGCCAGGGAAGAGGATTTGACCGATTGGCTTAAGCCTCAAGGCACCACGTTTTCCACCGCGCTAGACGCGCCCTCGTTACTCCATCACAATTGCGGCGAAATAGAGAGCACTGCGCCATGCACTGGTTTCAAATTGCCCACCTGAACATCAAAGGGAACGATATGATCATCGTACCCCTGAGCAGCCGTTTTTCCACGAAAAACAAGGCTGAAAGGGAAGAAACTGTGCGCGATGTGCAGCGTGCCGCCAAGGAAGCAGGCCTCAAAGGCACCGTGGTCCCTGTCTGGCAGGCCGAGCAGGGGGTGCAGTTCATTGCGCCCGAGCCCTGGCACCCCTTTTTTCGGGGCGTCACCATGCCTTGGGTGGAGCAGAACCTGAACCGCGAAATCCTGGTTTAAGCGCGCCGACAAGCCCGTCTCTGGCAGTCAACTGCAATAACTTTCGATACAGCCCGGTACCCGAAGCCCAGAGCAACCGGGGCTTCGGTCCAGAAATCTGTTATTGTTACAGAGCCATCACCAATTCGTGTGCTTGATTCCCTGCCTTATTAACTATAGTTCTAACAAGACTCTAAGGGTCTGGTAATCATAGAGAAACTTGGGCTCCCGCCTCGTGCGGGGGAATATGGGAACACATGAAATACCTAATGTCAGCGGCCGCCGTGGCTGCACTCGTGTTGACGACACCTGCGTCGGCGCAGCTTTCTGCGCACGTCAACATGAAAAACGTGAACCAACAGATGGTGCGCATCGATACCAACGAAACCGCGTCTGTTTGGATTGGCGGAGGTCGCAGCGACGCAGCACGCATCGTCGGGCAAGAATTCGCCGATGTCACCGGTGGCAGCCGCATCCACTTTAATCATAAGAAGAACGAACTCGTTGCGCTGCTGGCAGGCATGCTCCACAGCCGCAGCAACGCCGCCCCCGAGATGGAGGGTGTCGAGCTGGTTTCGTTGACCGCCAACGGCTTCACCATCGCCTTCGATGGCTGGGAGGGTACACAGAACTTCGTGGAGTTCTCAGGCATCAAAGCCGAAGAGGCCATCGCCGCTGCCACGTCGCAAGCGAATGGCAACAACGCGGTAAACTTCAAAAACAGCGCGAGCCAGATGAGCATCCTCGACTCCGGTCAGGGCGTGACCAACATCTTCTCTGGCGACAGCGGCGCACTCGATCCAGAGCCGAAAGCGCTGGTGGGTGGATCGCGCATCGACATTGGCGAGTTGGAAGATATCTTCCGTGCCAAGGTTGATAAGAATGGCCTCGAAGGTGTCGAGTTGATTGGCCTGACCGACGAAGGTGTCGCCTTCCGCATGAATGGTCAGTCGGCCACCGTGGATACAATCGTCTACACAGGCCCGATGGCCAGCGCCCAGCCTTTCGGCCTTCTGGATATCGCTCGAAACTCGTTCATCGATACCAAGGACAACGATACTGAGTTCGCCATCTTCGACGTAGAAGCGAAGAAGAATCAATTTGTTGGCAGCGATGGTAGCGACACTGACGAATTCCGTGAATTCGGCGACGGCTCCTCCATCACCCGCGCTGAGGTGTTGGAATTGTTCTCAGCCATGATCACCGGCAATGGCCGTCGAGAGATTCCTGGCGTCGATGGTGTGAAGCTCATTGGTCTGAACAAAACCAGCTTCGGCGTCAAAATTACCAATACCCGGGGTGCGGAGGATTATTTGCTCTTCACCAATGTGGACACACTCGAAGGCGCCGCTGAGCTAGGCTTCATGGTGGACGTCGACCTCGACTAGGCCAGCAGCCAATTCGGCCCATCGAGTGAAAAGGCGAGCTCTCCCCCCAAGAGCTCGCCATTTATTTTTCTCCGGATACATACGGTAAAGCTTCCATAGAGAACACATCACCAATAGGCTTGCCAAAAGCTTCAGCGATGAGGAACGCTGTCTCCAGCGAGGGGGCGTACTTATTCTTCTCGATCGCCGCGATGGTCTGCCGGGTCACGCCGACCTGATCGGCAAGCTGGGCTTGCGTCATCTCGTTAGCGTGGAAGCGCAGCTCCCGCACCCGGTTTCGAAGCCGAGACTTCTTCACGCGTTCAGCCGATAAAGAGCCAGCATAATTAAGCCACTGATCGTCTCGATGGCGAGAATGGCCAGGAAGATCCCGTTCACAAACGCCCACTGGCCTTCGCCCAGAAGCAAACCGAGCACCCCGAAGCATAAGGCGAGGTAGAAGAAGCCTCGCACCATCTGGCTGCGCGCAGCAATGCGATGATCCCGCTCATCCACCCGGCCCGCATGGCTCGACGTGGCGGCGGCAATCCCCGCCAGAATGGAAGTCAGCACCGTGATTGCAATCACCGCGGTGAGCAGCGTTCCGCCCGTATCAGCCGACAAGCCTTCGCCGGCGACCACGGTAGCGAACCACCCACCTACGGCAGCCAGCACCACCACCACAGCCATCGTCACCCGTTCTCTTGCAACCATCACAACCTCCATTCGATCACGAGGTTCATGTATGATCGATCATGCATCGTGCAAGTATTTTTTACATGGCGTGATGAAATTTGGACATGCTGGAGCGCGTAGCCTGCGTTAGGTCACGGCCTCGTCGGTTTCAGTCAGAAATTTTGGGTAGCGGCGCTGATCACTCTTCTTCGTAGAACCGTGCAGAGATGAGAGCTTCGAGGCCTGCCACAGCGGCTTCGGCGTCGTCGCCTTCGGCCGTCAGCAGGACTTCACTGCCGATGCCTGCACCCAGCATGAGCAAAGCCATCAGCGAAGTGGCGCCCACGGTGGTATCGTCCTTGGTGACTTGGATCGATGATTGGTAAGTCGCCGCGGCAGCGCACATCTTGGCCGCGGCTCGGGCGTGCAGGCCGCGTTTGTTGCAGATGGTGACCCGCGCTTCAGCGCGCTCGGTCACGCGGCACCTTCTTCGCCATTCAGAACCCATGATGCCACGGAGATGTACTTCCGCCCCGCCTCATGAGCGTCGCGCACCGCGTCGGCCATCGCCGTCTTGCCGCGATAACTCTCAGGCGCGAGGCGGATCAGCATCGGCAAGTTCACGCCAGCGATCACTTCGCTCTTCGCCTCTTCCATCACGGCAATCGCGAGGTTCGAGGGCGTGCCGCCGAACATATCCGTCAGGATGATGGCGCCGTCATCGCCGCCGGCTTCCTTCGCGGCCTTCACGATATCGCGGCGACGCTTTTCCATGTCATCGTCAGCGCCGATGCAGACGGCCCGCAGGCCCGGCTGTGGCCCCACGACGTGCATGGCTGCCTGCAGCAGCTCCTTCGCCAGATTCCCATGGGAAACGACAACGATGCCGATCATGCCTGATCACTCCTCGCGATTGCTAGCTGCTCAGTCTTGCCCCGGTTCGGGGCCAGGTTCGAATCCGCACCACAATGAGTGGCCAGATGCAAGCGATCTTAATGCCAAACGGAGTTTTGCAGCCGTCACAGACTTAGGGTCGACGGGCACTTCTTTGGCGTTGGCGAGGCGCGGATCAGCGCTATCGCACTGCTCGGTCGGCCCCAGGCGCACGATGAAATCAATGGCCATGGGCGGTGACTGGCGCACCTCCGCGATACCCATCCCTCGAAGATGCAGCAGAGGTCCGACAGCGGGCGTTTCAGCCCACCCCGTCCCGTCAAAGTTCACCAGATCGTCGGCAATCAGGCCCGTGCGCTGGTGGGGACAATGGGCGATCAATTCAGCGGCCAGTTGTGATTTTCCACTTCCCGTGGGGCCGACCAACAGCACTCCGCGCATGGCACCTTCTTCATCGAGGGCAACGCCCAGCGCGGTACCATGCAGTGCGGTCAATGAAGGCCGCCCTTTTGGATCGGCAATTCAAAGAGGAAGCGCGCGCCCGCCGGGCCGTCGATGCCCAGGTCGCCCTTCTCGGGCATGATGTTTTCAGCCCAAATCTTGCCGCCGTGGCTTTCAATGATCTGCCGGGCGATGGCCAAGCCAAGGCCAGAGTTCGAGCCGAAGGTCGCGCCTTGCGGTCGAGACGTATAAAACCGATCGAAGATCGTCTCGAGATTGTCTTGCGGCACGCCAGGCCCCTCGTCGCTTACGGTTACGAGCAGACGAGACTGGCGCGAGCCGCCTTGTTTCTCAAGCGTCACCGTCACAGCGCTATTGCTGGGCGAGAAGCTCACCGCATTGTCGATCAAGTTGCGCAGCACACGGCCTAGCGCGGCTGGCGCACCGAACACCACAAAGTCACCCTTGGTATCATCCCAGAAGTTGACCCGAGGGCCACCAGCTTCCGTCACCGCCTGATAGCTCCGTGCGACATCGCCCACGAACTTCGAAGCGAGAATGCGGGTGCGAGTCTCTGTGGCCAGCTGGGCATCGAGACGGCTAGCGGACGAAATGTCGGAGATCAGACGATCCATACGCTCCACGTCAAGAGCAATCACATCCAGCAGCCGCTGGCGTTGGCCATCAGTCTTGCACTTGTCGAGGGTCTCGATCGCGGACCGGATCGAAGTCAGTGGGTTCTTCAGCTCATGGCTGACGTCCGCCGCAAAACTATCGATCGACTCGATGCGATCAACCAGCGCCCTCGTCATGGTGCGGAAGGATCGACTGAGGCGACCCACATCATCCTTACGGTGATCAAGGTCAGGTAGCTTCACTTGTCCCGCGCGCCCCACCGAAGCACGGATACGCTCGGCTGCTGCTGACAACTGACGAAGCGGATGGGTCACCGCCGCCGTCAGGGCCATGGCGCAGAAGCTCGCGAGGCCAAAGGTCGTCAGCACCACAGGCAGGAGCAAGGCACGCACCCGTGCGGCCACCACATCAATGCCCTTAGACTCAGCCACAATGACACCGGCGATCTTGCCGTTCTCAAGAACGGGCAGACTGACCGAAGCCACGAGACGCCCATCAGCATCGTAGCGAATACGGTGCGCGTCACCGCCACTGCCGAGGAGAATGTCTTCCACCTCTTGTTCGATGGATTGGTTGGTGATCCGACCACGGATCGGCAATTCAAAGATGACCTTCTGCAGCCAACCGGAGAGGGTCTGATGGACGTTCTCCGGCATCGCCGACAGCGGCAAGGTCTCTGGGATGGGCACTGCCGCCGCTTCCAAGACTTCGGGCTGAGGGTGGACGGCCACGAACACCGGCGCTGCGCCGTCTCCGCGATAAAGAACCAAACGGCCGTCAAACCCAGCCGCCGTTGCCGCCAAGACCCGCTGCGCTTCCGCGCGCTTGATCAAGCAGCCCATGTCACCACAAGCCGCCAGGGCATCAGCACTCAGCGCGGCACGCGTGAGCACCGCTTGGCGCTCAACGATTTCCGTCCGTGCTGAGAGCAAGCCATCGCGATAGGCAGAGATCCCGAGAAACACGCAGGCCAACAGGATGAAGCCAAGCGAGTTGCCGATCAGCAACGCACCGCCAAACCGACCAGTGCCGACTTTGGTGGCTTCGAGCTTCGTCCGTGTCGGGAACGACTCCCGCTCGGCCTTCCGCCCATCCATGGCCCCTAGCGTGTGGCTAGTCGCACTTATACTTGTAGCCGACGCCATAAAGTGTCTCGATTCCGTCGAAGGTTTGATCGATTTTCCCGAATTTCTTCCGGATACGTTTTATGTGACTATCGATGGTTCGGTCATCCACATAGACTTGATCATCGTACGCTGCATCCATCAGAGCGTCGCGCGATTTCACAAAGCCAGGACGCGCCGCCAGCGCATGAAGGATCATGAATTCGGTCACGGTGAGGGTCACACCCTCACCCTTCCAGCTGCAGGCATGCTGCGGCGGATCGAGCGTTAGGCTGCCGCGACGGAGAATTTGATCCGCATCTTCACGGGTGCCAGGCGTTGCGCTCGAGGCTCGGCGCAAAACGGCTTTGACACGCTCAAGCAGCAATCGCTGGCTGAAGGGTTTCTTGACGTAGTCGTCCGCACCCATCGTCAGACCGAGCATCTCATCGAGCTCTTCGTCTTTCGACGTGAGGAAAATGAACGGCACGCTGGATTCGGCGCGCAACCGGCGCAGCAGCTCCACCCCGTCCATGCGAGGCATTTTTACATCCGAGACGACGAGATCAGGTGCCTTCGACAGAATACCATCGAGCGCCGAGGCGCCATCCGTGAAGGTCGAGACGCCGTAGCCTTCGCTCTCCAGAGCAATGGATACCGACGTCAGGATGTTCTCGTCATCATCGATCAAGGCGATCGACGCCATGGCGGCTCTCCCACACAAACTGCCCCCGCGAGCCACCAGCTCTAGCAAGGAAAAGTCGGGGAGATGTTAATGCATCACAGCAGATTGCGTTGCATCGGCGCTGGCCAGCAAGGCGAGCCAACGTTTGCTGCACTGCGACGTTCTGACCATCGGTTTCTCCTATGTTTCGAGCCATATGCCATAGCTGTTGCGCGATAGGAGAAAGCGATGGTTCGGCAGAACCCTGACATTACGCTGCGTCAGCTGAAATATCTCACGGCCCTTTCGGCCACCAACAGTTTCCGCCGCGGCGCTGAGCGTTGCGGCATCAGTCAACCGTCCTTCTCAGCCCAGATCCGGTTGCTCGAAGAGGCCTTGGGGGTCCAAGTCGCCGAGCGGGGCAATACTGCTGTCACCATGACACCCGCCGGCCGGGAGATCACGGCTGCCGCCGTCGAAGTTCTGGATAAAGTCGAAGGTATCCGCGCCCTTGCGCAGAAAGGGCCCCTTACGGGCATGCTACGCCTCGGCGTGAAGGCGACCCTGGGCCCGTATTTGATGCCTTACGTCGTGCGCCACCTGCACCGGACCCACCCCGAGCTGCGGCTCTTTATTCGCGAGGGTCCACCGATCGAACTGGAGCGGGAGCTGGTGGAAGGCCTGCACGACGTGGTTCTCGCTCAATTGCCCCTCGGCTCAGCGGATCTCGAAACCCTGCGCCTCTTCCGCGAGCCGCTTCATCTGGCCGTGGCCTCCGACCACCCGCTGGCCGGGCAAGACACGTTCAGCACCGAGGACTTGAACGGCCTCGACGTCCTGACGCTCAGCCCCGGCTATCACTTGCATGATCAGGTGGTGCAGCTGTGTGAGGAGCATCACGCTCGCCTGCGCCGTGACTATGAGGGCACCTCGCTCGACGCCCTGCGGCAGATGGTGGGCATGGGCCTTGGCGCCACCTTCCTGCCCGCGCTCTATATCGGTTCAGAGGTGCGAGATGCTGGCGATGTGGTCATTCTGAAACCGAAACGACCCGCCCTCAGCCGGTCGATCGGGCTTGCCTGGCGCAAGGGGTCGGGCGCCGTGGCAGCCTATGAAGCCATCGCTGCGGCGATCACCACAGTGGTGCGCGAAGAGCTGACTGGCGTGGTCTCAGAGCGCTAAAATCCAACGCGATTTCTTACCATCCCGCCAATAGCATTTACCTATGCGGGTTGCGGCAGGGCATTGGATAAACGATGTAGTGCGCACCGAGGGAAGCGGCCTTGCTCCAAGCCCCCCCTGCCCCAGCACGCAGAGCAGGGCCGACTTCTCCGGTTGTTTATTAGTCTCGCTCTGTTGGCTGCCGAGATGTCCCAGCTGCGCAACCAACAAGACATGACGCCGTGGAAGTTGAAGGTCTGCGTGGTATTCCCTTCAACTTCCGCGGCGTTTTTTCTTCTCTGATACCGCGGCTTAAGGCCGGATCGAGTCGATGAACGTGGCCATGGCCACATCGCGATCCGACAGGCCATCAGCATCATGGGTTGTCAGCGTCACTTCCACACGATTGTAAACGTTGAACCACTCTGGGTGGTGGTCGTGCTGCTCAGCGAACAGCGCGACTTGGTTCATCAGCGCCCAGGCTTGCTTGAAGTTGCCACAAACGATTTTCGTGAAAGCGGCATCCTTGCCATCGACCTCCGACCATTGAGGGTGGGCGCTGAAAAAGTCTTGGCGGGCTTGAGGGGTAAGTTTTTCGACCATGCGGGGGAGCTAGCGCGGTCATCGGAGTGGTCCAAGTCGTGTCTGGCAACGCGTCCGCAAAGCTGTCCCAAGAGAAACGCACCTTGCGGTTGATCACGGACCTCGAATGCTCGACAACACGACCAGTTCACAGCCCGAGAAAGAGCCTGCCCTTGTCCCGCCAACGCTTCCCTTTGGCCCCGCTCTGCGCCCTCGCTCTGACGCTCGTCGCGCTCCCTGTTTTTGGTCTTTCATCGGCCAAGGCAGAATATAGTTTCTGCAACAAAACGAGCTATGCGCTGTCGGCGGCTTTGGGCTTCACCGATGAAGGCGAGCTGCTGACGCGCGGCTGGTGGCGCCTGCGTCCCGGCGAGTGCAAGCGTGTGATCAGCGACGCTATCGCGCCGGGAAAATACTTTTTCTACGCTGAAGCGATCCCCGGGCACCGGGGCGAGCTGAAGACATGGTCGGGCGACCGGCCCCTATGCGTGCAAAACGACAGCCTCTTTACGCTCCGCGATCAATCCGTCTGCCGCGAGACGCCGCAGCGCCAGCGCAACTTCATGACGGTGGATATCGCCCAGGACAGCGGCGGCAACCACACCACGGAGTTTGTTGAGGAGAGCAACTTCACCACCTACCAAGCGCAGGTCGCCGGCGTGCAGCGCCTGCTTTCCGACATGGGGTTTGACATCGGCAAGGTCGACGGCGCGTTCGGCGCCACGACAAAGTCGGCACTGCGCCAATATCGTCGCTCGCGCGGTTTGGGACAGGATGGTGTCATTGATAACGACGTGCTCGACAGCCTGATCGCCGAAGCCAACGACCAGGACTCCAAGCTCGGCTTTTTCTTCTGTAACAAGACAATGCTACCGGTTTGGGCTGCCTTTGCTCAGCCTACCGACGATGCAGAGGGCTATCACTCTTCCGGCTGGTGGCGCCTCGAGAGCGACACATGCGCGAAAGTGCGTCGCGGTGCCCTCACGGCCGATCCCTATTATGTCTACGGCATTATGCAAGCTGAAGACCAAGAACTGACCCTCGCTGGCGGCGACACCTCCTTCTGTGTCACGGCCGTCCAATTCGACGCGCGCTCTGACACGGCCTGTGCGGAGAGCGGCTATGATGCCGCCATGTTCCGCCGCATCGATACCGGCGGCGAAGAGGCCTGGACATTTGAGTTCCGACCCGAGCAGTTCAACCAAGACTTGGTCGCAGCGGACCAGTGACCTCTCCGCACCAAGATGATTTCGCTGGCGTGACTGAGTGGGTCTTTGACCTCGACAACACGCTCTACCCTGCCGCTTGCAACCTGTTCTTCGAGATTGACACGCGGATGACGCAGTTCATCGAAGAGTTGCTCGACTTGCCTTATGTTGCCGCACGCAAGATCCAGAAGGGTCTTTACGTAGAGCACGGAACAACCCTCGCCGGGCTGATGATTGACCACAAAGTCGATCCTCACGATTTCATGGCCTATGTCCACGACATTGATCTATCGAAGCTAGCGCCTGATCCTAACCTTCGAGAAGCCCTTGTGGCTTTGCCAGGGCGGAAGCTGGTGCACACCAACGGCAGCGTGAAGCATGCGGAGAATGTGCTCGGGGCCCTGGGCCTCGATGATGTGATGGACGAGCTCTTCGACGTGGAAATGGGCGACTGGGTGCCCAAACCCCATGAGAGCAATTACCGGCTCTTCCAGCAGAAGTTGGGCGTTGATCCCAAGCAAGCGGCAATGTTCGAAGACATGGTGGTCAATCTCAAAGTCCCCCATGCCATCGGCATGCGGACAGTATTGATAACGTCCGATGCCGAATGGCTGGCTGATGAGCCCGCAGAAAAACGCCCAGGAGCTGGGCATGAAGACGCTGATCATATTCATCACGTCACACCTGATCTCACAGCGTTTTTGAAAACGCTGACCACCGACAAAAGGAAAACGGCATGAACGACGCCGACGCACGCTCCCTCATCGACGACGCCTTCGACAATGGCGGCGACACACCCGAAATTCGTGAAGCTGTGGCCCACGCACTTGCGGGCCTCGACGCGGGTACGCACCGCGTTGCTTCGAAAGAAGACGACGGCCAGTGGCTCGTGCACCAATGGCTGAAAAAGGCGGTCCTGCTGTCGTTCCGCTTCACACCCAATGCGATCATCGAAGGCGGCCCTGGTAATGCGACTTGGTTCGACAAAGTGCCTTCGAAGTTCCAAGGCTGGACCGAGGCTGATTTCGCGGAAGCTGGCTTCCGCGCTGTGCCGCCAGCCACCGTTCGTCGCGGTGCTTTTGTGGGCAAAGGCGCGGTGTTGATGCCGTCCTACGTCAACATCGGCGCCTATGTCGGTGAGGGCACCATGATCGACACGTGGGCTTCCGTCGGCTCTTGCGCGCAGGTCGGCGCCAACTGCCATATCTCCGCCGGTACCGGCATCGGTGGCGTCCTTGAGCCGCTACAAGCTGAACCCACCATTATCGAAGACAATTGCTTCATCGGTGCACGGTCAGAAGTCGTCGAAGGCGTGATCGTCGGCGAAGGCTCTGTGATCGCCATGGGCGTGTTCATCACCCAGTCGACAAAGATTGTCCACCGCGAGAGCGGCGAGGTCACCTACGGCCGCGTTCCTCCGTACTCGGTGGTGGTTCCAGGCTCATTGCCTGATCCTAAGGGCGGTCCATCACTCGCTTGCGCGGTGATTGTCAAAACAGTCGACGCCAAGACCCGCGCCAAGACCGGTATCAACGATATCCTACGCTCTTAAGCCTGAGCGAGACCGACATCAGCCTTCCTGATTTCGGTCATGAAGGCGCGCAGCTTCTGCTGATCCAATTGATCATTGGTCCGTAGCCGCGAGCAGGCATCGAGCCCAAAGGGGCGCACACGGCGGATCGCCTCAGCAACATTGTCCGGACTCAACCCTCCTGCCAAGAACACAGGGAGCGGCGAAGCCGTCACGAACGACGCGCTTACGGACCAATCATGGACGCGGCCTGTACCGCCTAACGCCGGGTCCGTGCTGGACGGGCGACCACTGTCGAGCAAGAACGCGTCAGCGACATCTTCATACCGACTGATAAGCTCAAGCGCATCCTCACCCTCCACATGGATCACCTGTATAATCCGGACAGCGGGCAGCAACTCTCGCAACTCGAAGAGCACGTTTGGGTCCCCATGCTGCACCACTTGCACGCACGGCGCGCCCACATGCTGGATCTGCCGCGCCATGCCCTCCGCTGTCGTAGCCGAGGTCAGCGAGATAGCGGTAACCGGTGGCGGCACCGCCGAAGCGATCAGCGCCGCTTGGTCATCCGGGATCACGCCCACGCCCGTGGGCATCGCACCCACGAGCCCCAAAGCGTCAGCCCCCTCGCGGATGGCCAACCGGGCCTCGCTCAAAGAGCTAATGCAACAGATTTTCACTCGAGTGCGCATGAAAAATCGAACCCTATTTCCGCATACTTCCTAGCTTGCAGGCCGCGTGAGGAAAAGAAAGCGCTGTCAAGACTTGTGCTTAGAAACCTGTTTCGTTAGCGAAATGGCCAGTAAGTGGAAGCGTACATGAGCCTGTCTGACCTGCTCAATCCCTGGCGAGACGTGATGGTGGCGATGGTCCGCGATGACCAGCCGGACCTCTCAATGCGCCAGTGGGCGCTGCTTCTCACGGTCTATCTCACACCCGGCCCGCACACCGTGCGCCGCCTGTCGGAAGACCTTGAGGTGCCCAAGCCTGCCATCAGCCGCGCGCTGGATGCGCTATCCATTCACGGCCTCGTGAAGCGGGAACGAGACCAAGCAGACCGCCGCGTGGTGCTCGTCCGCAAGACCACGGAAGGCTCTGAATTTATCGATAAGTTCGCCAGCGCCGTGGATGCTAGCGAGCGGTCATCGGACCTCGGCTATTACTAAGCCCACCGGGCTCATCAGCACTGCAATTGGACTGCTCAGCTTGGTTGAGAGGCCTGTTCTTCTGCGTAGGGTTCCCCCGTGGATGGGACCACACGAGGGAGAACCAAGAGATGAGATCATTCAAACGTAGCGCCGCGTCGGTCATCGCGCTGATGGCCATGAGTGCGGCAGGCATGGGTAGCGCGACCGCCGAAGAGATGCCGATTTTCCGGGTCGATCCGGTGGCCGTTGATCAGGGCGAGGCGCAAGCCTTGCTCAGCAAGATTGCGGGCACACCGAAGAGCGCCAAGCCAACCCTGCAATTGCAGCAAAAGCAAACGAGCCCGACGCTTCGAGCGCAACCGCAGCTGCGGAATGACAAAGTGCTGCAGCTGGAGCAGCAAAACCCCAAGCTGCGCCGCGCGCAGGATTTGCAGCTGGACCCCTCCATCTTCAAACCCGCCAAGGGCGCCCTGACCATGGGCTCCTACGTGGCGGAGCTAGACGAGGCCGGTGGCGGCATCTACCTCACCCATCGCGAGAAATTGTTCAGCCTGGAGAAGGTTGATCTTCCTTCGCAGAACAACGCCGTCGAAATCGTCCGTGATGTCCTCAACGCTGGCGGCCTCTTGGAAGGCGGCGAAGGCGTCAAGTTCGACGTACGCGCCATCACCGAAACCGCCTACCAAGGCGACGGAGAAAGTCAGCCCACGGTCACCGAACGCATCGTAACCTTCGGCGCCACGGTCGATACGCCCATGGGTCCCGTCGAGGTCACAGGTGGTGGCAGCGAATACGGCGTGGCCGTGGGCCAGGGCGGAGAAGTTATCTCCGTGGTCGGCGCTTTCAGGCCCGTCACAGGCATTGCCGGCACTGTGGACATTGCCTCCCCCGACGATGCGGTGGCGGCGTTTAAGAAAAGCGTCGACCTCGAATTCGCGGAACTCGAGGCGAAGCTCTACTACCATGCAAAGCCAGGATTTGAGCGCCAGACGGAGCTCCGCCCGGTTTACGCTATCATCGGCTCCTTCTACGAGGCGGGCGAACTCGTCCCCCTACGGACAACGTTCCTCGATGCCGCCAAACTGGTCAGCATCTTCGAACCAGGCCCTCCTGCACCAAAAATCGAAAAGGACATCTTCAAACGCGATCGCCAGCGCGAGACCGATGACGGCGAGAAGTTTGGTCTCCTCGACCTTCTCTTTACGCCAGCCTACGCCGCCGAAGCCGACAAAGAGTGTGGCGCGGAATGGATCGGCACCTCGCAGGGTCTAAACGGATCCTCGGGCAACCGTCAGGGCTTCCTCGATGGCTGCCGCGACGAGGGTTGGCGTCGTGCCTTCGACTGGGGCAACCTGCTGATGTGGCCGAGCGACTTCCTCGCCAATGATGACCGGTGGGTCGATAGCGTGGATTTGCTCTTCTACACCGGCCACGCAGGGCCAAGCTCTTGGACAGCCACACAGCCAGGCACGACCAACACGGCAAGCATCCGCAACACGGACCTAGCCTCGGGACAGGACCATTGGGGCCGCAACGATCTTGAATGGCTGATCATTGCCGCTTGTGGACCCCACCAGCACAATGGTTTTGTCGGCAGTACGAACAATGCCTTTGATCGTTGGCGTTCCGTGTTCGACGGATTGCACAATTTCTTAGGTTACGGCGCCGTAACTTTCGACAACACCAGCGAAGGTCGCCGGTTCATGGAGCTCGTGCGTCGCGGTAACTCTGTGCACGAAGCATGGTTCCGTACCGCTCGCGAGGTGCAACCCGCCACCAACGGTTGGTCAGCACCCAACGGCGACGACATCTATGTGACAGATATGTACGCCCATAACGGTGACCATTGCGCGAAGAACGAACGCATCCACGGCAGAGGTCAGTCCTGTGCCGACGTTCGGGGCAGCGGCCAGCGCCGTCACTTCTGGTGGCAGGGCACCTAAAGAACGACCTGCTCGCAAGGCACTCAGTACCTAAGCATAAAAAAGGGGGCCGAGAGGCCCCCTTGTTCGTTCTGTCGATCGACCCGCGATCGTTAGCCAGCAGGCGCGGCTTCGACTGGTGGCTCACAAACAGGGTACGGCGCTGCACCACCGTCACGGAGCGTGCCGAGGTAAGCGAGGATGTCGGCGCGTTTGTTGTCCTTGCGGATCTTCTGGTTCATCGCCGTCCCGTTGATGTAGGCAGCGCTGTCATAGAGATAGCCGTCGAGCTCTTCGTAGCTCCAAGCACCGTCATAGCCCTGCAGCGCCGCGGTGTAGCCATAGCCATCGACGCTACCAACTGCGCGGTCGAGCAAGTTCCAAAGTGCCGGGCCGGTGCCGTTGCCGCCGCCAGCTTCTAGGCTGTGGCACGAGGCGCAAAGCTTGGCACCCTTCTCACCGCGAGCCGGGTCCGCGTTCGCGAGCAGACAGCCAAGCGAGATCTTTTCTTCCTCAACCGGCGCAGCGCCGCCGCCAACCAGCTCAACGTAAGGGATATAAGCCAGGTGGAAGGGGTTCTCCTCGTCGTGCTTATCGTGATGATGGCCCTCGGCCAAAACCTCGAATGTGTGGATCACAACGGGGATACCCACAGCAATCAAGAGAGTGACCAGAGCGGCCGCGGCCAACTTGTTACTGAAAAGTGGATCTTTCATACTACCAAGCCTATTCGTTCACAGGGGAACTGCCGGACGGGTCCTAGAGTTCCCTTAACTTCGGCAGCCCATAGCTAACCCTTTTACGGACCGCAACGCGCTGATTGGGATCAAGCGCGTGATAAGTGAGAAAGACCGTCGTCATGTCGACCATTGCCTATCAGGGTGAACCCGGCGCGTTCAGTGAGTTGTGCTGCGCTGCCTTTGCACCTGGCTATGAGCCCGTGGCCCGGCCGACCTTTGACAAGGTTTTCGAGGCGGTCACGAGCGGCGAATGTGCCGCAGCCATGGTGCCCGTGGAAAATTCCCTCGCTGGCCGCGTCGACGATGTCTATCGCCTGCTACCCGACCGCGGCGTGAAGGCCGTGGCTGAGCATTTCTTGCCTGTGCACATGCAGCTGATGACCGTGCCGGGCGCTGACCCGTCCAAACTGAAGGTGGTGCGCAGCCACCCCATGGCCCTGTCACAATGCCGGAAGATGATCCGCTCACGTGGCCTGATCCCCGATGCAGCACGCGATACGGCTGGCGCGGCCCGAGAGTTGCGCGACAATCCCTCACCAGAGGTCTGCGTGATTGCCCCCCGCAGCGCAGCGGAGCGGTATAACCTCGAGATCATCCAGCCCGACTGCCAAGATGCCGACCGCAACGTGACGCGCTTCTTGCGCCTGTTACCTGAGGACCAAGAGGGCTGGCCGGAGCGCATCAATATGCCAATGCTCACCAGCTTTGTCTTCCGCGTTCGGAACATTCCGGCAGCGCTCTACAAATCGCTCGGCGGCTTCGCCACCAACGGCGTGAACATGACCAAACTCGAAAGCTACCAAGAAGACGCCAGCTTTGAAGCCACCCGCTTCCAAGCCGAGGCCGAAGGTCATCCCGACGACGCCAACCTAAAGCTCGCCTTCGAGGAGTTGAAATTCTTTACCGAAGACCGAAAGATCATCGGCGTCTTCGCCGCCGACCCCTACCGCATCAGCCGCGTGGCGAAGGTCGTGTAACCACCTCATTTAAAGCGTGTGCTGATTATTATATGCGCAGGTCATGCATGCGTTGAACGAAATCATGTTCACCCGCATAGGCTAGTGTCTCGAGGCGGCGCATGCCCGTGCGAGCGTCGATCCGCGCCAACCCACGAATTAGCGGGTATTCACTCGTCAAAAGGTCCGCAATCGACCTGTCGAGCGACCACTTTAGCTCTCTCGCCAATAGGTAGTCAGGCGACACGCCTTCCTCAGTCAGAGCTTCCTCGCTTAGCTCGCGCGCGGTACTGGAAGCCTCACCCGCCAGACGCAGAGCCTCTCGACGCTGGTGCAGCTCCTTTGCGTAAGCCCAGTATGACGCACAATAGACGCGTTCACCGTCGACCATCACCCGAATTTCACCGTCTTCGTTCCGAGTCCAACGGTACTTGGTGAGATCAACGCGAACGCGCGTCTTCAATTTGGGAGTGAAGCGCTCCTCGATCCGCTGTTTCAACTTCGACCAACGCATGCGACTGAAATTCCTTGAACATACGAATCGAAACTAGTCTCCCTCCGCCTCAATTCAACCGGGTCATGCAGCGGCACCTTTGCGACGAACGCACTGAAATCAGCGACGAGCAGTAAGCCGAACCTGCGGCAGGGACTGGGCGTGGTGTCTCAAGAGCCTAACTTCCGTTGCCGGAAGAGGGGGCACTCCATGACAAAACGTGTTGGTCTGTTGGTGAGCGGCATTGTGGCCGTGTTCTGCAACTTTTTGGCGAGCGCAGCCTTCGGCGAAATCACCGAGGATCAGGCGGCCACCATCCGCGCGTATATCGACGGCCTGGTGGAAGAGGGCGAACCGGGCATCGCCGTGGGCGTGGTCACCGGCGGCGAGGTGACCTTTGAGCATTACGTGGGCCTTGCCAACCTCGATATTCCCAGCCCCATCGGACCGAAATCGCGGTTCAACGTCGCCTCGAACGCCAAACAGTACACGGCACTGATGGTCTTGGAGCTGGCAGAAGAAGGCAAGGTTGATCTGTCCAAGGACTTCCGAACGTTTCTTCCCGGCGCCATGCCCGAGGTGGACGAGACGATCACGGTTGCCCAACTGATCACGCACACAAGCGGCGTGAGAGAAATCAGTGAGCTGTGGGGCTTAACCGGCGTGACGTGGTACGAGCGGCCCTTCGATAGCGGCGACGCCATGGACATGCTCAATGGCCAGAACGCACTCAATTTCAGGCCGGGCACGAAGTTTCTCTACAGCAACTCCAACTATATTCTGCTGGCCGAGCTTGTGGAGGCCGTCACCGAGACACGCTTTCACCGCTACGCGAAGGCTTTCTTCGAAGCGCGTAAAATGCCCAGCACCTACTGGCGTCGGCGCTATGGCGAGGTCGTCCCCAACATGGCGCGCCCTTACATGCAATGGTCGGGCTGGCTCGAGAACCCCACAATCGCGAACACGTATGGCGACGGTTTCCTTTACACCACGCTCCGTGATCAGATGGCCTGGGAGAAACAGATCTGGGGTCACAACACCACCCTGCCGAGCGGATTGATTGCCAAGAGCCAGCTTCCTGTCGAAGATCAGCATACCAGCACATATGGCTATGGCATCGAGATTGGAAACTTCAATGGCTTGCCAAGTGTTTGGCATGTTGGCAGCACAGGCGGCGCCAATGCCTACACGTTGCGCCTAACGGACCAACAAACATCCATCGTCGTCATGGGCAACACCGGACAAGTCAGTGTCGTTGGCGTTGGCCAACGCGTGGCAGAAACACTGTTCGCCGACGACTTCGTTGAAGGCGCCAGCAACTTCCCCGCCCGACCCGAGACCATCGGTAAGCCGATCAATCCGCAGGACTATTTGGGCCTCTACCAGCTCAATTCGGGCACCATTATGCGGATCGTCTTGCGCGACGGTGAGCTCTTTCGCGAGATTGAAGGTGCCGACCCGGTTCGTCTGCTCCCAGAGGAAGGTAACATCTACCTCTATGAGACCATTGATGACCTGCGGATCGCTTTCTTTGTCGGCGACGATGGGCGGCCCACGTTCGGCATCTATGCGCCCTACCAGGGAACCCAAACCGCCACTCTGCTCGACCCAACCCCCGAAAATGAGCGAGACAAGAAGCGCCTCGAAGGCACCTTCGTCAACGCTGAAACCGGGACAGAAATCGTTCTGCGCCACGTTGAGGGCAATGAGTTCAAGTGGATCAAAAATGGCCGTGAGCGTGATGCTAAGCTGATTGGCAAGAATTACCTGACCTCGAACAGCTACCGCATCCGCGTTCAACGCCGCGGCTCGCGGTCGGCGACGGGTCTCCTCGTGGACAATGACCGTATTCGCAACGTTGTGTTTGACCGCGTGGACTAGCGCTTCTCGATCAAGTTTTGTTCGATCACCGCTGTCTGGCGCTCAACAACGTCAGACAGCCTACTGATTGTCTCTTGATCGCGGTCGCGTTCCTTTTTCAGCGCTTCGATCTCGTCTTCGAGATCAGCACGGATGCGACCTCGGATTTGCTCAAACGCGGCGCGCGCCAAGCCAGACCCTGGCAAGAAATCAAAGGCCACCTCGGCCATGGAGCGATACCAGGATGGGCCACGACGTGGAGCTTGCTCATCCATCGCGCTTCCCCAGTTTGGCCAAGACATCTTCCGCCCGCGCCATCACCTCGTCGGCCTTGAGGCGCACATCAAAACCCTTCGTCACCGTGGTTCGGGCATCAGTCTTGCGGCGAGCCAGCCAAGCTTGGTAGTCCGGACCCAGAAGGTCGTCATCAGACATCCGGTTGAGATCGCCGGAAGTGCGAGCAACAATCTCCGCACCAGGGCCTTCGGTAGGCACAGGTAAAGGAGGCAACTCATCCTTGGAACGCTCAGACAAAACTACCGACCCAACCACTTCTTGATCAGCTGGTGGGCAATCGTGAAACGCGGCGGGCACATGATGTCATGCTCACCATCGAAGACTGCGCTTGCCTCTTCCCGGGAAAACCAGCGGGCATCCACAATTTCGTCAGGGTCGAGATGAAGTTCTGTGCCCTCCACCTCGGCCATGAAACCCATCATGAGGCTCGACGGAAACGGCCATGGCTGGCTGAAATGGTAGTCCATGGTCTTCGCAACGAGGCCCACTTCTTCCAGCAGCTCGCGAGCACCGCATTGCTCTAAAGTCTCGCCGGGCTCCAGATAACCAGCGAACGCACTCATAAAGCCCTCGGGGAAGTGAGGCCCGCGGCCCAGGCAAATTGAGTTCCCATGGATCGGCAGCACAATCGCGACGGGGTCCGTACGCGGAAAATGCTCAACCTTCGTGCGTGGGTTCACGCGTTTGGCGCCACCTTCCGCACTCTCGGTAAAATCGCCGTTCTTGGCGCAATACTTGTTGCGACGGTGCCAATCGAGCAACCAGCTGGCCTGCCCCACCACCGCCAGCTCTTCTGCCTTCAAGAACCCAGCCGCGGTGCGAACAGCCGTATACGACCCAATATCAGCCATCGGAGCATCAGCTGCGTTCGAAACATCGACAGCATAGATCGGCCGCTCGGCCCAAAGGCCGAGGAACACAACCTCACGGTCCATGGGCAATGCGCCGAGCGCATCCATGGTGAGCCACTGAATGGACCCTAACTTGCCCTCGCGCTTGAGCAGGGGCTCGCCGCGATACATCAACAACAGCTTAGCATCGGGGCGCTTGACTTGCTCATCGAGCCAGGCCTGGTTCTTCCGTTGCACCCCGGCGCGATCGATGGGGTTCTCACAAAAGGCGTTCGGGTTTCCGTACAGCATCAGGTCTCTCGACTTTCATCTCAGCCCCTAGATATTGGTGATGCCGATAAAGGGCTCGTGAATCCAGATTGGCTTCTGTCAAATTTTATCAGCAATCGGCTGAGGGCCATCAGACCCGCGGTGTCTCTTAGTCATGAGAGAGTTATGCGTTTGGCGACGCGGGTAGGAGTAAACCATGAAATCAATGATCTTAGCGACCACAGCTGCGCTGACGCTGACCGGATGCGCGGGCCTTGAGGTTCGCGAAGCCCGCTCAGCCGATTGGGCTGGTCAGCAGGGTGAGCCAGGGTCGCCAGACGAACTCCTCTGCCGCCAAGAAAAAGTCGCGGGCTCCATCCTCCGCAAGCGGGTCTGCATGACCCGTGCGGAGCGCGCCGCTATCAAAGAAGACAGCGAAGACGCGACACGGAGCATCCAGGATACCGCGTTGCGTGGCTGCGCTGGCAGCAGTTGCGGCGGCTAAAAACGATATTGTGTTCTCGTCAGCTGTTGCAGTGCGAGAGCCAAGCCTACATCATGATTATCAATAAAGGTCATCGTTGGGAAAGGACCACCTCATGAAAAACCTCCTCTTGGCAGCCGCCACTTGCGCCCTGCTCTCGGCTTGCGCCGGCCTCGAAGTTCGCGAAGCCCGCACGGACGAAACGCAGCTGGCTGGCGGCGAGCCAGGCTCACCTGACGAGATGATCTGTAAGCAGGAAAAAGTCGCTGGGTCCGTGATCCGCAAGCGCGTCTGCATGACCCGCGCAGAACGCGACGCCATCAAAGAAGAGAGCGCGAGCGGTGTCCGCGGTGCTCAAGGCCAAGGCCTCACCGGCTGCGCAGCTGGCGCCAGCTGCGGCATCTAACCCAAGTCACCCAAGAGGGGTTTCAGTGCAGCGAGGTAGTCCTCAAACGCCGCGCGCCCCTCGTCGGTGAGGGTGATTGTCGTCAGTGGCTTTCGCCCTTCAAAGCTCTTGGTCTGGGTGATGTAGCCCACGTCTTCGAGCTTTCGTAAGTGAGTCGACAGGTTGCCACCCGTGGCGCCTGTTGTTTCCTTCAACTCATTGAACGTTGCTGGGTTCGCCTGGCTCAGATACGCCATGATGCCCAGGCGCAAGCGCCCGTGGATGGCATCATCGAGCTTGCCGGCGTCGAACCCATCACCACTCATGCTTCGTCAGCCACGCTTTCTGGCTCTGCCCGCATGAGCAGGATCCCAGGGACCAGGACGACGCCCAGCAGGATGCTGGCAGCAAAGAGGTAAAGCTCGGGTCGCCCCACCAAGGTGGGCACCACACCAGCACTGGCGATCGAGACAAAAGCGGGCAAGCGCATCCATTTCGTTTCCGAGACAACGCCGGTCGTATAGAGCGCTACGCCGTAGCCAGCAAAGGCAATGGCGACGATAAAATCCCACAACCACGGTGGTTTTCCTAACACCAACGTGGCGACCGCCACGCCCACGACGAAAGCAATGATACCGGCCGAGATCATCGTCCAAACCATGGTGTCGATCCGGTTTCCCGCTGAGCCGCGCCCCGGCTTACGGGCGAGGCTGCCGATCAGAATTGGCATCCCTATCCCAGCACAAACGCCAAAGCCGCCCCAGATGAACGCCATCGACACCGGCGGCAGACCAAACCGGCCATCCAACACCGCCCATTGCGCGACATAAGCGAGCGGTACGAGCAAGCCATAGAAGACGTAGATCCGGCCGCTCAGCAATGGAGCCTTGCGTGCCGCATCAGCCATGGCGCGGACATAAGCGATATCCGAGGCGTCACTGGCGTTCATGGTGTCCCTCCCGACAAATTCGATCATATGGTTTGTAATTCAAACTAAGTTGGAATTCAAGTGACGAAACCGTCCGCTAACGGGCTCGATGCTATGTCGGGTGCGAGGAGAGGGACCATGGTTTTCAAAGCAAGTCGATGGGCGGCTCTGTTGGTCGGAGGCATCTTAGCCTCATGCGGCGGCGGCGAGCTACCGGTGGTGATCACCGCCCCCAGTCTCGAAGGCGCCATGACCGAGGGTCGTTGGGAACAGCGTGGCCGCGATGGTCTGACCTTTTGGCCACCTAGCCGAGAAGGCACCCGCCTACCTGAGCTTATTGATTTTGCTTGCATTGAAGGCTCGCGCACCGAATTCCGCCTGACCGTGACAGGCGATACCGATCGCACCGGCCTCTGGATGGCCGAGGGCAACCGTTCGGGCCGGAAAGCCATTCTCGTCACCGACGAAGGCGCAACCGAGCTTGAGTTCCAAGCTGGTCTGGAGCGATTGCCGTCGCTCGCCGTTAGTATGGACGAAGACTGGCTCAAGCCCCTTCTTGAAGGCGAAGGTACCTTTGCGATCAATGCGTTCGGGACGCGCACCTACCGGGTCGAGCTCACGCCGCTGATCAAGAAGACCCTGCAAACCTGCAGGAAAACGGCAGGCCGCCGCTAATCGGCGCGAAAAGCGGCCCTCACCCCGCTCGTCGGCCTTGCGCCCAAGACGTTGCCGCGCAATATGGGCTTCAGGAGAGCCGCGCGGACGTTGCCCTCGCCAACCCGGTCAGGTCCGGAAGGAAGCAGCCGTAACGAGTTCCGTAGCGGGTCGTGTTGGCTTTCCGCCTTATATCACTAGGTGATTTTTCAGCTGTTCTAGCATCACTCGACAGATGGCTGCTTTTCCCATACGTTAACATTCTAGTAACGATGGGGAGAACATTCATGAAGAGCCTATTTCTTAGTGCAGCTGCTATGGTCAGCTTGTCGGCGACAGCATTCGCAGCGCCGACAACCATCAATTTCGATGTCGACGATGACGGTGTCGCCATTGCGGCAAACACCAGCATCACTGATCAGTACGCTGATTTAGGTGTCAACTTCCTCGGTCTCGAAGATGGCCTGGACATCGACATCAACGCAGCGCCTGACCCTGACGGTGATCCAATGCAGAGTGCGCCGAACGCGCTGACCAACTGCTCAGACGCATCGGTGATCTGTCCCGGCAATCGCGCCGACGTCATCGCGATCTCCTTCGATCAAGCCGTTTCAGGCATTTCCGTTTGGGTGAATTCGCTTGGCAGCGAGGACATCACGTTTGAGCTCTACGATGCCGCAGACAACTTGCTGGAGACGAGCTCCATCGGCGACACTGACGCTTACGATCTTCTTTCCTTTTCAGCTGTAGGCGTTGTGTTGATCGAGATTCTTCAGCCATCTGATGGTTGGGCCTATGCAATCGATGATCTGACCTTCACGTCAGGAGCAGCGCCCGTGCCAGTGCCCGGCGCGCTCGTTCTGTTTGGCTCTGGCCTCGCTGCCTTTGCCGCGCGTCGCCGCAAAGCATAAGCAACGCCTACCGATTAAAGCAAAACCGCCGCTCTTCCTTGAGCGGCGGTTTTTATTTGAAGGCAGAGCAATACCTCAGCCGCCGAGCTGGAACACTTTCATCGGCGCCAGCGTGAGGCCATCGAGACGGCACAAGGCCACCTCGCCATGGTCGTCCTCAGCCAGAACAGGCTCCAACAATCCTGCATGCCCCGCCCGCAAGGCCTTGGCACGGATCGGTGTTAGCACCACGCCCTGTCCCGCGCGCAAACGATCGGCCTCAAACCGAGCGACCTTCTCTTTGGGATAGTCCGCCATCGCATCACCAATCGCTGCAAGGTGTTCGTCAAATCGGTCGTGATCGCGCGCCTCAGCCGGGATCTTCTCCGACACCGGAAAGCCTGTGACTTCATCCAAGGTCACCGCTTGATCCTCACCGAACGGACCAACCCGTGTACGGCGCAATTGCGAAACGTGAGCGACAGTGCCCAGAGCTGCAGCCAGGTCCCGCACTAGCGCGCGCACATAAGTACCCTTGCCCACCACGGCCTCTAGGACAGCGTGATCGGCGTCGGGTTGCTCCACCAAACGGAAGCTCTCCACCTCGACTTCCCGCGCCTTAAGCTCAACAGCCTCACCCTCGCGGGCCAGGTCGTAAGCCCGCTCGCCATTGACGAGGATGGCCGAGAATTGCGGCGGCACCTGTTCGATGGTGCCGAGGAATTGGGGCAGCGCGGCTTCGATGTCATCCGCAGTGGGACGGTGTTCGCTCTCTTCCACCACTTCACCCTCGCGGTCGTCCGTGGACGTCCGCACCCCCCATCGGGCCGTAAAGCGATAAGTCTTCAGCCCGTCCTGCACGAACGGCACCGTCTTCGTCGCCTCGCCGAACGCGATGGGCAAGATACCGGTGGCAAGAGGGTCTAGGGTGCCAGCATGGCCAGCCTTTTGAGCCTCGCCGAACCATTTGAGGCGCGAAACGGCTTCGGTGGAACCAAAGTCATAGGCTTTGTCGAGGATCAGCCAGCCGTGGATCTTCCGGCCCTTTTTCCGCCGCGCCATGCGCATGTCTCCGCTGATGATTGATGGCCAACGCCGCTCGCGGACGCGCCTTTGGGAAGCCGGGCACTAGCCGTTGGCTCCGAAGGGCTCAACCCTCTGGATCAAAGCCTGGAACGAGAAAAAGGCCGACAGATAGCTGCCGACCTCCTTGGGGGATCAGTTCAAGGCACTGCCTGAAGGCAGCGCCAGAATGTTAGGCGGTTTCTTCGACCTCGACGTCGTAGCCGTAGCTGCGCAGAAGGCGCGTCAGGTCGTTGGCGCTTTCGCGCTCGTCCATGGCCGACAGGATCGAACGGTTGAACATGTTCGGGACAGTGAACCACTCGCCGCCGTCTTTCCAACGCATCACGAGGCTCGGCGTGCCGGTGTCAGGAGCGAAGCCGACTTCAAAGTCCTCGTGTTCGAAACCAGGGAAAAGACGGATCGTGGCTTCATCCGATGCTACCTCAGTCACGGGAGCAACAGCGACAGCCGTTGTGTCCGTTTCACCCTCGTCCACCGTCTCTTCAACAGCGTCAGGCAGCGTGCCCTCTACCGTCGCTTTGACGACTTCGAATTCCTCACGAAGGTTCTCTTCTTCGTCTCGTTTACGCCGAAAAAACATGGACCACCCTCCAACAAGCGCATCGCTTCCAACGATATGCTTACCCCAGCGGCGCGTATCGTCAATGGAAGATTAACGTTCCGTTCAGTTTTGCGCCAGTGTCTTTTTTGTCGACAAACAGCAAAATTGTAGTGGAACCGTTCAATGCTCGCGGAGCAGGTTATTGATGCGCTCAGCCTCATCGAAGCTACCGTCTTTCCGGAACTTGAGCTCCGGAATGAACTTCATCGACAGTTTCGGGGCTAGCGCTTTGCGCACCTTCGCAGACACCGCCTCGAGGGCTTTCACCGCGCCGTCCACATCCATCCCGCCCAGGGTGGTCACATAGACCGTGGCATTGCGGAGGTCTGGGGAGGCCTGAACCTCCGTCACCGTGACGTTGCGGCCGGCAAGACTGTCGTCATGCACTTCCTCACGCGCAAAGATCTGAGCCAGCTCGTGCCGGATCAGCTCGCCAGCACGGAGCTGGCGCTGCGAAGGCGCTTTGGCGGAATGAGACATGCGAGAAGCCATGGCTGACAGCTAGGCCCGCAAGCAGCCTGGCGCAAGAGACGGCTTAGTCGGTATGGATCCCACATTCGGTTTTCACATTGTCCGACCAGCGACCTGCACGCACGTCCTCGCCCTCTTCCACGGCACGGGTGCAGGGCCAGCAGCCAATGGACGGGAAGCCTTGCTCGACCAGCGGGTGGGCCGGCAGCGCGTGTTCTTCGATGTAGGATGTGAGGTCATCGCGCGACCAACGGACAATCGGGTTCACCTTGAAGTGCCGACCGTTCCATTCCACCGCAGGCAGATGAACCCGCTCGCCACCTTGGAAGGCTTTGCGCCCGGTGACCCATGCGGAGAAACCGTCCAAGGCACCGCGCAGCGGACGCACCTTGCGAAGGTCACAACAAGCGTTGGCATCGCGCCGGAACAGATCACCCGCCGGATCCTCGGCGCCTAAGTGCTCTTTGTTCGGATGAATATCGCGCACATTGGTGAGGCCCAGTTGGCTGGCCAGCTTTCGCCGATAGGATAACGTCTGCGCAAAGTGCTTCCCTGTATCGAGGAAGATCACGGGCACGTCGGGAGAAACTTGCGCCGCGAGATGCAACAGCACGGCGGATTCAGCGCCGAACGAGCTCACCAAAGCAATCTCGTTGACAAACTCATCCGTCAGCGTCCGCTTTAAAATCTCTTGCGCCGAAGCCTCTGCCATCTCCAGCGACAGCGCGCGAGCGCGTTCTTCTTCAGCCGAAGCTTGCGGCGAAAACTGGAGCACAGTGGCTGTCACTGGGCAGCACTACGCTGCTCGAAGGCCACCTTGCCATTCACCGCACGCTGATAACCATAGCGATAGGCGCCCAAGGCGTGGCGAAAATCGTCAACGCGATCTGTGCCTTCCAGCTCGACAGCGTCTACCCCGGTGCGGCGCAGGTAATGCGCCTGGTCCGGAACAACGTGCCCTGAAATGCGAATCTCGCCTTCAAAGCCGTAGCGCTGGCGCAGCAGGCTGGCTTGGCTGAACGCCCGGCCATCTTTGAACGTCGGTAGGTTCAGGCGGATCACCTTCACGCCATCAAGCGACGGCGCGGCGGCCAAAAGATCTTGGTCGTGAGCGATGACCAAATCGGCCTCGGGCGCCAAGTCCAACAGCGCGCCATCGATGAGGCTAAGCAGCTTGCTCATAAAGCGCCTCCTTGAAAGGTTGAGCACCGAGACGGCGGTAAGCGTCAATGAAGCGCTCATCCTCCGACGTGCGAAGAGACAGGTAGAGCTCGACCACGCGCTCAACAGCATCCACCACTTGATCCGTGGACAGACCGCGACCGACGATCTCACCGATCGACGTGTGCTGATCCGCGCTGCCGCCGAGGGTGAGCTGGTAGAATTCCTCGCCCTTCTTATCGACGCCGAGGATGCCGATGTGGCCCACATGGTGGTGGCCACAGGCGTTGATGCAGCCAGAGATCTTGATCTTCAGCTCACCAATGGTCGCTTGGCGCTCAAGGTTCGTGAAGCGTTCTTGAATGCGATTGGCCACAGGGATCGAACGCGTGTTGGCCAGGTTGCAATAGTCCAAGCCCGGGCAGGCGATGATATCCGAGATCAAGCCATGGTTGGCGGTAGCCAATTCATCCTCAGCCAATGCCTTCCACACCGCATACAGATCATCAAGTTTCACGTGCGGTAGCACCATGTTCTGCTCGTGAGTCGTGCGAATATCCGACATACCATAGTGCTCAGCGATATCAGCGACCGCCTCAAGCTGAACGTCGGTGATGTCGCCGGGCGCAATGCCGTCGGCCTTCAGCGTGATGGTCGCCGAGGCATAGCCCGGCTGTTTGTGCGCATGAACATTGGTCCGCACCCATGCAGCGAACGCCGCATCATCGGCCTTCGCGCGCTCGAACGCGAGACTATCAGCCGATAGCGCCTCGAAGTCAGGCGGGGTGAAGAAGGCTGCGATCTGCTGGCGTTGGGCCGCTGGCAGGTCGACAGACCCGCCGGGGCCGAGGGCGCGGAAGTGCGCGAATTCTTCCTCGACAGCGTCGCGGAAGGCATCGAGGCCCATCTCGCTAACAAGGATTTTGATCCGCGCCTTATAGAGGTTATCGCGCCGTCCGCGGAGGTTATAGACGCGCAAAATTGCCTCGAGGTAGGAGAGAAGCTCTGCCTGCGGTAGGAAATCCCGCACCCACTCGCCAATCATCGGCGTCCGGCCCTGGCCGCCACCGACAAGCACCTTATAGCCAGGCTCGCCTTGGGCGTTGCGCACCAGCTGCAAGCCAATGTCATGCACCTGGATCGCCGCGCGATCATGCTCGGTCGCGCTCACGGCGATTTTGAACTTGCGCGGCAGGAACGTGAATTCAGGGTGGAAGGTCGACCACTGACGGATGACTTCGCAAGTGATCCGAGGGTCCTCCACTTCATCCGCAGCGGCCCCGGCAAAGGCATCCGTGGTGGTGTTGCGGATGCAGTTGCCCGACGTCTGGATCGCATGCATCTCAGCATCCGCCAGGCGGTCGAGGATGTCAGGCACGTCCTGCAGCTTCGGCCAGTTGTACTGAAAGTTCTGCCGTGTACTGACGTGAGCATAGCCCTTGTCATAGTCTCGCGCGACCGACGCCAGCACGCGCAGCTGGTTCGGGTTCAACGTTCCGTAGGGCACAGCCACACGAAGCATGTAGGCGTGAAGCTGGAGATAGAGGCCATTCATCAAGCGCAGCGGCTTAAATTCGTCCTCAGTCAGAGCACCTGAGATCCGGCGCCCCACCTGGCCGCGGAATTCCGCCACCCGGTCTTTGACCATGGCGCGGTCAATATCGTCGTAGAAGTACATGGGCCTCAGGCTCCAACCACGCGGCGCGCGAACTGCGGATGGATGGTGGGGCCGTCATGACGAATGGTTTCGCGCAAGCGGGCCCGGCCAGCAGGGGCTGCCTGCTCACTCACATCCATCAGGTAGGGACCCACCGAATTGGCTTCGTCAGCCTTCGCCCTCGCAAGCTCCACCAGAGCTGCATCGCCTTCGACGATAATGGCTTCGCTGAGGTCCTCTGTCCACGAACCGTCCTCGGTCCAGTAGACCACGCCGCCACTGAAGAGGTGGTTCGCCGTGATGACTTTGGCGCCTTCGTTGCGGCCCTTCTTCACACCGCCTGTGGCGATCTTCGCTGGGGCGGAAGGAGCGGGCTGGGTTTGAAGTGTCTGGCTCATGCTGCAACCTTTTCGTTGGCGAGGCTCAAGAGCTCTTCGCCGTTAGCTTTCGAAGCGACCTCGCCGATAATCAAAACGGCGGGGGCGGATAATTCAGCGGCCGCTTGGCCGAGGGTGGCGAGGTCGGCGCGCATGACGCGCTGGTTCTCGCGGGTGCCGTTGGCGATGACAGCCGTCGGGGTTGAAGGATCAAGACCGCCAGCCATCAGCGAGCCAGCAACATCGCCCGCGCGACGAACGCCCATATAGACGACGATCGTGCCCTTAAGAGCGGCGAGAGCGTTCCAATCAATGTCGGGCGCACCGCCGCCGCCAGCCTCTGCCGTCACGAAGGTCACAGCTTGGCTAAGGCCTCGGTGGGTAAGCGGAACTTCAGCACTCGATGCACAGCCGATGGCCGCAGAGATACCAGGCACCACTGTGGCCGTGACACCGGCACTTTTCAGCGCCTCAAGCTCTTCTCCACCGCGACCAAAGATAAAGGGGTCGCCGCCCTTCAGGCGAACAACGCGCTTACCCTCGCGGGCCAGGTTAATCATCAGTGTGCCAATGTCTTCTTGCGGCAAGGCGTGATCCGCACGCTTCTTGCCCACATAGATCCGCTCAGCATCGCGGCGGCACATGGCGAGGATCTCATGCGACACGAGGTTGTCGTGCAGGATGACATCAGCTTCTTGGCAAACCCGCAGCGCCTTCAGCGTCAGAAGCTCTGGATCGCCCGGACCGGCACCCACGATGTGCACTTGGCCAGGGGTTTCGCCAGAAAGCTCCTCGGCGAAGAGCAGCTCCGCGCGAGCGTCCTCACCAGCCATCACCGCCTCAGGCGCGTTGCCTGTATAGAAGCGCTCCCAAAAGGCACGACGCTTGGCGCCCGGAAGCGCCTTCGCCACGCGATCACGGCGCGACTTAGCAAAGCTAATGACCTCACCGAGCTTGGCTGGCAGCATGGCCTCAAGCCGCTCACGCAACCGTCTGCCGACGACCGGGGCAGCGCCGCCGGTGGAAATACCCACCACCAGGTCGCCACGATGCACGATCGACGGGATCACCACGTCACACAGGTGCGGCATATCCACCGCGTTCACCGGCACCCGATACTCGCGGGCCAGGAGCGCCGCGCGCTCATCCTCGGCTTCGTCGCCGGTGGCAGCGACCACCAAGCGAACATTGTCAGAAAAACTTTCAGCGCTGAGAGGCTCGCTACGCAGCTCTATTCTGTTCGCAAGTTCAGATGCTAAGGCACCTTGTGGCGTCGCACCATAAGCGATCAGCCGAGCGCCCGACGGCAAAAGTAGCCGCGCCTTGCGTAACGCAAGCTCGCCTCCGCCCGAAAGCAGGACCGTGGCGTCCGCCAAGTCCATGAAAGCTGGGAAATATCGCATGGCTATCAGAAAACCTATTCAATCCGTCTCGAATGCCCTAGTTGGGCAATCCAACCTCGTCGTGCAAACGAATGTTCGACGTGGTATCGTTTAGATTTCCTCACCAGGTGAGACAAATGCGCAAGTTACCCCCTCTCAATGCTCTCAGGGCTTTCGAAGCCGCTGGCCGTCACCTTAGTTTTTCTCGTGCAGCTGATGAGCTCGCCGTCACGCCGGGCGCCATTAGCCAGCAGATGCGGATTCTCGAGGAATGGCTCGGCACCCCTCTGTTCAAAAGGGATCCGAAGGGCCTCACCCTCACCGATGCAGGCCTCGCGGCATTGCCTCATATGCGTGAGGGCTTTGACCGCCTGCTCACAGGCACCCGCCTGATGAAAGCGGGCTCAGGTCCGTCTCGGATCACAGTGTCCGTGGCGCCCAGCTTTGCTTCGAAGTGGCTCGTGCCGAGGCTCGACGCCTTTCAAGAGAAGAACCCTGATCTCGACGTCTACGTTCACGCCGATATGGAAGTGGTGGATTTCGCCACCGCGGATGTCGATGTCGCCATTCGCTTTGGCATGGGGGGCTATGAGGGCCTCGAATCCGAGCGGCTGATGGGTGAGAGCATCGTGCCGGTTTGCGCGCCCGTGCTGACCCAGGGCGACAACGCTATTGGCGCGCCCGCCGACCTCCTCAAGCATACGCTGATCCACGATGACGGCGACGGTGTGCCGACCTGGCCCATGTGGTTGCGGGCAGCGGGCCTCGATGGTGATGCGGCCTCACGCGGGCCTC
>JABSRH010000070.1 GCA_013215175.1 Parvularculaceae bacterium
CACGGGCGAGACTGTCCCAGGTGGCCGTACAGAGAACAACATTTGTTCGCTGCCAACGCGCATCACCGGTGATCTGACGCTGACCCGCGGTAACCTCTACACGCTCGCAGGCGCTACGTTCGTCGGTTTCGACCGCGGTACGGATCCACAGGCGAACCCAACGCAGTGTGACGGTAGCGATTGTGAAGCCGGTAACCTGATCATCGAGCCAGGCGTGACGGTCTACTCGACCGGGGACGACCCCCTCGTCGTGACCCGTGGTTCGGAGATCAACGCCAACGGTACGGCGGCTCGTCCGATCGTTCTGACTTCGCGCCAAGATGTCTTTGGTCTGAACACGGCCCCTGGCCAGTGGGGCGGCCTGGTCATCAACGGTGCAGCACCGATCAACGATGCCGGTTCTGACTGTCTTGACCCAGCTGACAGCTTCAATTGTGAGAAGCCAGGTGAGGGTGGCTCTGGCCTCTTCGGCGGTGGTGTTCCAACCGACAGCTCGGGCTCGCTGGAATATCTCCGCGTTCAGTATGCTGGCTTCTTGTTCTCAACGGATGACGAGCTGAACGGCATCGCCTTCCAAGGCACGGGTTCTGGTACCAATGTCGACTTCGTCCAAGTGGTCGATAACGCTGACGACGGCATCGAATGGTTCGGCGGTCGGACGAACGCGAAGCACGTTGTCATCACCGGCGCAGGCGACGACAGCCTCGACTGGACCGATGGCTGGCAGGGCAACGTTCAGTTCGCCATCGTTGTTCAGCGGGGCGGCGAAGCCAACCGCGGCATCGAAGGTGACAACCGCAACGGCGACAACGCGGTGACGCCTCAGTCGAACCCAGACATCGCCAACTTCACGTTCGTTGGTCAGGCTGATGCTCAAGGTGCTGACGATGGCATCAAGCTGCGCCGCGGTACGATCGGTCGCTACGGCAACGGCATCATCACGGAGTTCGCTGGCAACGGTGTTGACTTCGACAACCCGTCAGCTGGCCAGGACAACAGCCTTCGTCCTTCGTTCGCTGCGATCGTGGTGGACGGCAACGGCTCCTCGGCTCTGGACAGCGACGCTGCTGCTCTGGCGACAGCTGGCAACATCACCACCAACATCGACACGGTCGTGGGTCGTGATGGCGACGGCAACCTGGTGCTCTTCCCAGGCTCTGAGCTTGATGGTGTGACACCTCTCGACCCGACCACGTGGAACGAGATGGGTGAAACGTTCTTCGAGGCAGCCAATTATCTGGGTGCTGAGGACCCTGCTACGGACCCGGCTGACGCCTGGATCGCTGGCTGGACTGTCGATCTCGACTAAGCGTTTTCGCGAGGCTGCCCACTAGGGTGAGCCTCGCGGCGCCTTCAGGGCCGAAAGGTCGATCAGGTTTTGCCCCAGGGGGCATTTAGAGGTTGAACATGAGAAAACTGACTTACATCGCGCCGTCAGCTGCCCTTGCCGCAGCGATGGTTGGCGGCGGAGCGGTCGCCCAAGAGGACACCATCGTTGTCCGTGGCATTTTCGTTCCGGATGAGAAGCGTGCCACCGCTGAAATCTCCGAGGTTCTCGACGCGGAAGCGTTCCAGCGCCAAGGTGACAGCGACATCGCATCGGCTCTGCGCCGGGTAACCGGTCTTTCGATCGTGGGCGGACGGTTTGCTGTCGCCCGGGGTCTGAACGAACGTTACACCAGCGCGACAATCAACGGCATCCCACTCCCATCGACCGAGCCACTGCGCCGCACGGCTCCTCTCGACATCATTCCGACGAGCGTGCTGGAAAGCTCGCTGGCCCAGAAGACCTTCTCGCCCGAGCTTTCGGGTGAGTTCGGTGGTGCGGCCATCGACCTTCGCACGATCTCGATCCCGGACGAAGACTTCCTCACTGCACAAGTCGGTTTCGCCTATGACAGCGTGACCACGGGTGAAGACGGTTTCTTCTACGATGGCGGCGACACAGATTGGCTCGGCATCGACGATGGCATCCGCGACCTTCCTTCGTCAGCTGAGCAATTTGTGGTTCAGGGCAGCCCTTCCTCGCTGCAAAGCTCGCTCGACCTGAGCTTCAACCAGAACGAGCTTCTTCTCATCACGGAAGAAACGACACCGTTCAACGGTTCAGGCTCGCTGACCTTCGGCAAAGTCTTTGTCGATAATGGTGACGTCCGCTTCGGTACGACCACTTATGTCGGCTACAGCAACCAGTGGCAGAACCGCGAGGCATTTGAGAACCGTACGGAAGATACGGACTTCTCTGAAGTGCAAGTGCGCGTTGAGAACGACTATCTCGAAACCCGCCAGGAAGTTCAGCTGAACTCGCTGAACACGACGGGCCTGGAGCTCGCCGGTGGTGACCACACGTTCAACCTCACAACGTTCTTGCTGCGCAGCTCGCTGAAGCGTGGCCGGATCGGTGAGTCGATCGACCAAGACGTCAACGACGGTACGTTCCGTACGGAATTCTTGGACTATGTCGAACGTCAGGTCTTCCAAAGCCAGCTTGAGGGTGTGCACCTGTTCCCCGGCCTGGGTGATCTCGAAGCGAGCTGGAACGTCGCTTACGGTCTTGCTGACCGTGACGCCCCTTACGAGCGCACGACCGTCCGTATCTTGAACGAAGATACGGGTGTCTTTGAGTACTTCGAAGGTGACGCGAACCAGAACACCATCAATTTCTCGTTCCTCGAGGATGAAACCTTCTACGCGAACCTCGACTTCACACTGCCACTTGAGTTCGGCAGCAAGGGTGTCGATCTGAAATGGGGTGTAGCGTACTCGGACCGTACCCGCGAAAACCTGCGTCGCGACTTCGACTTCCTGGGCCGTGCCTCGGGTGCGACAGGCGTTCCGGAAGAGCTGCGTGGCTCGCGCATTGACTTGATCTACTCGCCTGATGTTCTGAACTCGGATATCATCAATCTGGAAGCACGGGCGAACGCTCTGTTCCCTGATGCTTCGGACGCCTCACTTGAGACGTTTGCTGCCTATGCGATGGCTGATATTGAGCTGAGCGAGAGCCTGCGAGCATCGGTTGGTCTTCGTTATGAAGAAGGCACGCAAGAATCGTCCGTGTTCTTGACGTCTGACCCGACCTTCGATCCAAACTTTGCGCCGATTGAGGAAGACTATCTGCTTCCTGCTGTAACGCTGACCTGGAACCCTGTGGGGAACTTGCAGCTTCGCGGTGGCTTCTCGCAGACGATTGCTCGTCCACAGTTCCGCGAGTTGGCAGCGACAGATTTCCTCGACCCTGATCTAAACGTGACGCTCTCGGGTAACCCGTTCTTGGTGAACTCTGAGATCGACAACTTCGATCTGCGTGCGGAATGGTACTACGCGCCGGGTCAGTTTGCGACGCTCGGTTTCTTCTATAAGGACATCGAGAACCCGATCGAGCAGTTCCAAACCGGTCGGGAGGGTGGCGCCACGTCGTTCCTCAACGCTCCGAGCGCAGAGCTTTGGGGTTTTGAGGTCGAGACGCAGCGTACGTTTGATCTTGCTGACATGTTCCCCGACGGTGGTGAATTCTTCCAGAACCACGAGCTGTTCGTGGGTGCTAACTACACCTACTCGCAGTCCGAAGTCGGCACCGATGGCGACATCGTGACGGCCCAGGTTACCGCGATCGATATCACGCCGCGCATCCGCCCGGCCAACGGTGCCATCACGGAAGGTCGGGCTCTGCAGGGCCAGTCGGACCACCTGGTCAACTTCCAGCTGGGTCTTGAGAACGTGAACAACGGCGCTCGTGCGACGCTTCTCTTCAACTGGGCCGACGACCGGATCCTCTTTGCTGAGGAACCCACCAGCGCAGGCGGTGTAGTGAACCCAGCCGTGATCGAGGAGCCCCCGATCTCCTTTGACCTCGTGATGAGCAAGCCGTTTGAAGTCCGCGGTGGCCAATACACCTTCGGCCTCAAAGTGAACAACATCCTGGCCGATGAGTTCCGCGCCTATCGCGAGGACGCCAACGGTGTGGACCTGCCGTTCCTCGAGTTTGATCGCGGTCGCATCATCTCAGCGTCTCTGAAGCGCGAGTTCTAGTTGATCGTTTGATCACCGAGACAAAGGGAGTGCCCTCGGCGCTCCCTTTTTTTGTGACCAAGGTGCAACTTTGTCTCGCTGTTACTGAAGACTAATGGTTCTGAACTATGGTTACCGGCGTGAACGTGCTTGCATCAGTAGGGCGGGGGCTCAGTTTGCTGCGACTTTCCAGTTGCTTAGTTAAGAGAGAAGAGGGTCTGAGGACCAGATGACTGTCACCACGGGGGAAAAATCGAGCACGCCAACCAAGGCGCTAGCTTTCCTCGCCTCATTGGTGGCGGCGGTCCTGCTCGCCTTGGCGGCACTGAAACTCTTCTTCGCTATCGTAACGCCGTTGCAGGCGGCCAAAACGAGTGGCGCCATTAATTTGCCGGCTAGCGCTGAACTTGCGGCCGACTTGTCGATCCTCACCCGCGCTGACTTGTTCACCAAGCAAGCCGACGTGCAGGCTCAGCCGACCGACGAGATTTTGCCGGAGACGAACCTGCGCCTGATCCTGAAGAGCGCGTCACCGACACCTGGCGGCGTCAGCGGCGCGGTGATCCAACTGGCCAGTGGCGATCAGCAATATTTCCGTGAAGGCGAAGAGATCATGCGCGGCGTCACGCTGACCCGCGTCGAGACCTGGCGCGTGGTGATCACCCGGAATGGCGTGCGCGAAGCCTTGACGCTGAAGAACCGTCCGGACCGGGACAACGCCAACGAGCCGCTTTCGGTTTTGGCTGGTGACCCTGCGGAAGGCTCAGTCGCTGCGCAGGTTCAAATACCGGACAATATTGATGAACTGGGTGCTGAGGCGACCATTAGAAGCCTTGCCGGTCCGCTGCTGCCGCAGCTCGAGCTGGCGGGTTTTCAAGGTGATGACGTACCCGTCGCCATCGATGGTAAGCCCATCCCCGCCGATAGCTCGGGCATGCAAGCGGTGCTCGCTCGCGCCCGGATCGCTGGCGCCGTGACCGTGACGGTCTCGCGCGACGGTCGCCCCACCGATATCCGCTTCACGCTGCCGTAACGAGAGCAGCTTAGGACCTTGTTATGCGTCACTTTCTCTCCGCATTGATCTCGTGCTCGGCACTGGCGCTTGGCAGCGTTGCCGCGCAGGACAGCTTGACGACCCTCAACTACGAGGACGCCGATCTGAAGGCGGTCGCCGCGGAGATTTCTGACCGGACCGGTTATTCCTTCATTGTGGACCAGCGGCTTTCGGGTCGCGCCAACATCATTTCGCCGCCAGGCCTGGGCCTGACGCCAGACGAAATCTTCGAAGTCTTCGTCGCCACGCTGCAGGTCAACAACTTCACGGCGGTGCCCGCGGGCAATCGCATTTATAAGATCGTGCCGATTGAGCAGGGAGCCCGCGATGCGGGACCCGTGGACGAGGATCCCGTGGGCGGCGGCATGGTCACGCGGATCTTCCCGCTGATCAACGTCGATGCTCGCCTATCGGCGGGTTCGCTGCGCGGGCTGGTGGGGCAGCAGGGCATCATCGTGCCGGTGCAAGAGACCAACGCGCTGATCGTCGTCGATCGTGCGGGCAATGTTGAGCGCATGGCGCAAATCATCGATACGATGGACCGAGACGACTCAGTCGTCCGTACGGTGACTTTAGAAAACGCTGACGCCACGCAAGTATCCGAGACAGTCCAGGAGATCGTAGGCCAGTCGGGCGGTGAGCGCGGCACCAGTGGTCGCATCGAGATCATTCCTAATCCGGGCACCAATCAACTGGTACTCAAGGGTTCACCGCAGCAGATCACGCGCCTCATGCCCATCATTCGTGAGCTTGACTCGGCAGGTCGTGTGCGCGGGAATTTTGCTGCGATCTACCTGAACCATGTGGACGGCGAAGAGCTGGTGCCGATCATCACGCAACTGATCACCGGACAGGCGCAGCAGGTCGCCGGTGGCGCCTCGGCGGCAGCGAACGGTGGTCCCGTGGTGACGTACCACCAACCGACAAACGCGATCCTTGTGAATGCCTCACCGGACATGCAGCGGACGATCCGCCAACTGATTGCTCAGTTGGACATTCGTCGTCCTCAGGTGATGATCGAAGCGATTGTGGTGGAGATCAACAACAACACCGCGCGTGAGCTTGGCGTGCAGTACCTGTCCGGTGGCGAGGGTCTGCCGTTGACCACGGCGAGCTTCACGGAGACGCGGCCTAACTTGATTACGGCCGCAGGGGCTTCGTTCTTTCTGACGGAAGACGACGGCACCCGCGACGTCACCACTGTCGTGGACGGACAAGTCATCGTCACGCAAGAAGATGACGTCGACCAGGACGTGCAGGCCCTTTCGAGCCAGTTGGTCCAGGCTGCGGTCTCCGACCTTTTGTCGTTCAATGGCTTCCTCGCGGGCTTTGGCGAGGTGAATGATGATGGCGGCGTGTACGGCGTTTTGCTGTCCGCCATTCAGTCCGACAGCCGCTCGAACGTTTTGTCGACACCCTTCACGATGGCTCTCGACAACACGCCAGCCCGCTTGCAGGTGGGGCAAGAGATCCCTGTGGTCACGGGCGAAGCGGTAGGTACTGATTTTCAGGGCGGTTTTCGAAACATTGAGCGCCAGGATGTCGGCACGATCCTCGAGGTGACGCCGCAGATCAATGACGGCGACGCGGTGACCCTCAAGATCAAGCTTGAAATCAGCTCACTGACGGCCTTCACGGCCGATAGTCAAAGCCCGATCCTGCAAAAGTCCGGCAGCGAGGTGGAGCTGGTCGCGGATAATGGTCAGATCATTGTCCTTGGCGGGCTCGTCGACAATGACCAACGCAATCGCGAAACGAAGGTGCCTCTGCTGGGTGATCTGCCGCTGCTAGGGAACCTGTTCAAAGGGCAGACCCGCAGCCAAGAAGAGACCACACTGATGATTTTCTTGCGTCCGACGATTGTCCGGGACCGCGAGATGGCCGGATCTGTAACGGCGAAGAAGTACGACTTTGCGCGGCAACGGCAATTGTGGGCTGAGCGTCGGAAGAGTGGCAGAACGCGGTTGGAAATCGTGCAGGACGAGCTGCTGGGTCTTCCGGATGGCATGTCCATCAACTTGCCTGATGACATCCGTGTTCTGACGGACGAAGCCCTGGAAACGCCGGAGGCCCCGTGAGCGACAGCCCCGCTAAGGATGTGAACGAGGCGCCTGAGGCGCAGCGGTTCACCTACGCCTTCGCGAAGGAGCAGGGCATGCTGCTGCTCGATGCGAGCGGTGCGGAAGCGGTGATTGGTGTCCGCGAGGGCAGTGATGTTGCGTCCGACCTCTACACCCTAGTCGAGGCTCGACGCGCTGCTGGTAAGCCTGTCCGGATGGAAGAGCTTGACGCTAAGGTGTTTGAGCGTCGGCTGTCTGAGATTTACTCCGTAGAAGGTCTATCCGCGGCGACGTTCGAAGAAGACAGCGTTGAGGATCTCTCGACCTTAGCGGAGGGTTTGCCGGAAACGGCGGATTTGCTCGATACGGAGGATGATGCGCCGGTCATCCGGCTCATCAACGCGCTGATTGCCGAGGCCGTGAAGACGCGAGCGTCGGATATTCACGTGGAGCCTTATGAGGGCGCTCTATCGATCCGCTTACGCATCGATGGTGTGCTGCGCGAGGTTCTGAGCTTGCCGGCGAAGATGACGCCAGTCCTGACCAGCCGTGTGAAGGTGATGGCGCGGCTTGATATCGCTGAGAAGCGGGTGCCGCAGGATGGCCGCATCAGCCTGGCCATGGGCGGTCGCCTCGTGGATGTGCGGGTGTCGACCCTGCCTAGCCGCTTTGGAGAGCGCATCGTCATGCGCCTGCTCGATAAGGAGCAGGCCCAGCTTGATCTCGACGCCCTTGGGATGCCCGAGGCCTTGCGGGAGCGGTTCAAGCAAGTGCTCCGTAAGCCGAACGGTGTGATCCTTGTGACGGGCCCAACGGGTTCCGGTAAGACGACGACGCTCTACGCAGCGCTGACGCTCTTGAATGATCCGGGTGTCAACATTCTGACCGTGGAAGATCCGGTGGAATACGCCCTCGATGGGGTGGGCCAGACGCAGGTCAATGCCAAGATCGGCATGAGCTTTGCCACGGGCCTTCGCGCTATCCTTCGTCAGGATCCCGATATTGTCATGGTGGGCGAGATCCGCGACGTGGAGACGGCGCAAATCGCTGTCCAAGCGTCGCTGACGGGTCACCTGGTTCTCTCGACGATCCACACCAACTCGGCGATCGGTGCGGTGACGCGCTTGCGCGACATGGGTGTTGAGCCGTTCCTACTGTCGCCCACCATTGCTGGCGTGTTGGCGCAGCGGTTGGTCCGTCGTCTGTGTGAGACGTGTAAGGAGCCTTACGAGCCTGACGCTTCTGAGCGCGATATGCTGTGCTTGCCGAAGGGGGCCAAGCCAACGCTCTATCGTCCGAAGGGCTGCGCTGCATGCAACCACACCGGCTATGAGGGTCGCGTCGGCATCTATGAGCTGGTGGTGGTTGACGAGACACTCCGTAAGCTGATCCATGATGATGCCGGTGAGCATGCGCTGCGTGCTGAGGCTTTCCGGGACACGCAATCGCTGGCGCAGTCGGGTTATGAGCACGTGCTGGCGGGCCGTACATCAGTAGCCGAAGTTCTCAAGGTGGTGCAGGAGGCCGAGCGCTCGTGACCGCGTTCCGCTATGAAGCGGTGGATGCTGACGGTAAGAAACGCCGCGGCACGGTGGAGGCGGACACGGTCCGCCGGGCGCGCCGGGAGGTGGCGGCCACGGGGCTGACGCTCTTGTCGATTGGTGAGAGTACCGACAAACCCCTCTTCACGTTGCGCAGAGGCAAGCCTGCACCGAAGAAGGCGGACGTGATCGCTGCCACGCGCCAACTGGCGACATTGGTCGATGCCACCATGCCGGTGGAGGAAGCTTTGGCGGCGGTAGCTGCTCAGATGGAAGGCGCGGCGATCGCTGACACCCTGACGTCAGTCCGTACAAGGGTGATCGAGGGCTGGCGATTGTCCCGAGCGCTCGGTGAGCATCCGAAGACCTTCAACGAACTCTACCGCGGGATTGTCGCATCGGGTGAGACCTCGGGCGATCTGGCGGCTGTTCTCTCGCGCCTGGCGGATATGCAAGAGCGTAACCAGCAGATGGCGAGCAAGGCGCAGCAGGCGCTGATCTATCCCATCTGTATTTTCTTCGTCGCTATCGGGGTGGTTTGGGCCCTGATGAATTTCGTGGTGCCGCGCATGGTCGAGCAGTTTGCTCGGATGGATGGTGTGACGCTGCCGCTTCCCACACGGATTGTCATTGGCACGTCCGACTTCATTCAGGCATGGGGTTGGGTGATCGCGCTATTCGTTATCGGCATCGGGGTCGCGCTATGGCAGGCTCGTCGCAAGGAGAACACGCGGCTGGTCCTCGACCGTCTGATGCTGCGGTTGCCCATCATGGGCAAGCTGATGCGTGAGCTGGATGCAGCGCGGTTCGCCCGGACGCTGTCGACGCTGTTCGCTGCGGGCACACCGCTGCTGGAAGCCTTGGAGGGGGCCAAGCGGACCCTGACCAATTCTCACATCCAGCATGAGATCACTGGCGCCACCACGGCGGTGCGCGAGGGCGCTAGCCTCGCCGTGGCTGTGCGGCGCGCTGCCGTTTTTCCGCCCATTATGGCGTCCATGATTGCGGCGGGTGAGCGCTCGGGCGCCTTGGCGGACATGCTCTCACGCACGGCGGCGCAGATGGAACAAGGCTTTGAAACCACAACAGCAACGGCGCTCAAGCTTCTGGAACCTGCGGTGATCATTCTGCTTGGCTTGATCGTCATGCTTATTGTTCTATCCATCATGCTACCGATACTTCAGATCAATCAGATGGCGTTCGGCTAGGAGGGTGTGATGTTGAAAAAACGGAACAAACAGAAGGGCGTGACCCTGGTCGAGTTGATGGTCGTGATCGTGATCATCGGCCTCATATCAGTGATTGTTGTGCCGAACGTGTTCGGTGCCCTGAGCCAGGCCAACGTCAAGAAAGCGAGCACTGACCTGAAGGCGCTGCGCGGCGCGGTGGAGATGTACCGCATCGACTTGCAATCGCTGCCGCCTGCCCAGGTGGGTCTGCAGGCTCTTGTTGAGGCCCCGCGTGGCTTGCGCCGCCCGGACCGCTATCGCCCTGGCGGTTACATCGACAGTTTGCCCGATGATCCTTGGGGCAACCCTTATGTGCTGCTCGTGCCGGGTGGCGACAATCGCGCGTTCGAGATCGTCTCGTATGGTCGCGATGGTCGTCCGGGCGGGGAAGGTCTGGATGCCGACATCTACGACTGGCAGAACTGAAGCCGGGGTCACCCTCGTTGAGTTGCTGGTGGTCTTGCTGATCATCGGCTTAAGCGTGAGCTTCGTGGTTTTTTCCGTGCCGCGGGGCCAATCCGATTTGGCCAAGGCGACCACGCTGGTGGAGCGAGAGATCGCTGGCCTGCGGGATAGTGCTGTCTCCAACGTCGCGATCTTTGGTTTGACGATTGATGGTCGTCGCCTCGACCGGTTTCGAGCTGGCGAGGGGGAATGGCTGCTTGCACAGCAGACGGAGCTTCCTGGCCGGGTGGTGGTGAAGGTGCAGTCCGAAGAGGGCTGGTCGCTGCCAGAGCATGAGGAAGAGATCAGCCTTGGCGGGGTCTTCGAACAGCAAGAACGTGAGGGCGAAGGAGCCTTTCGCCCCGCGATCGTCTTTTCTCCAGAGGGCGGCGTGACGCCGTTCTCTGTGACGCTGCGTGATCGCAGCGACAGCGTGACGATCCGTGTGGGTCCCTTTGGCCGAATGCAGGTGGAAGCCGATGGCTAAACCAGCGCAGCAAATGGGACTGACCCTCATCGAAGTGCTCGTCGCGCTGGCGGTCTTGTCGGCGGTGATCGGGTCGTTGCTCGTGCTGCTGAGCCAGCAAACGCGGCAGGCGAGCTATCTTGAAGACCGCATGCTCGCACGCATTGTGGCCGAGAACGCCCTCACGGATTTCATGGCGGCGAAGCAAACCAATCGCGAGGCCGACTTAGCCGGCGAGGTGGAGCTGTCAGGCCGGGAATACTTCTACAGTGTCGATCGCAGCCCGGCGAACCTCGAAGGTTTTGAAACGGTGACCACGGAGGTTCGGCTGGGCCGAAACGGCCAAGTGGTCGCAACGCTTTCGACCTTAAGACCGGGGAGCGGGCGATGAAGCAACGCGGCGTCACCTTGGTTGAAGTCTTGATCGCGCTAGGCATCTTCGCGGCGGTCAGTGCCATTGGTGTTTCGGCCCTGTCGATGGCCTCGCGGGGTTCTGAGCAGCTGCGGGATGCCACCGAGCGCATGGCAGATATGGAGCGGTTTCGCGGGTTGATGCGAGCTGACCTCTACCAATTGGTGGACCGCCCCGTCTACGAGGCGACAGCTGACCGTCCGCGTCCGTCGTTTATGGGTGGGCGCGTGCTACGGGGGTTCTTAGAGAGTCGTGAGGAGACAGCACTGCTCGCCCTGGTGCGCGCGGGCTGGGCCAATCCCGGATCCGAAGAGTCGAGGTCAGAGCTACAGGCCGTGACGTGGCTGGCTAAAGATGGCACACTGATCCGCCGTCAACGGCCTTTCCTCGATGCTGTGGCAGAAACACCGTATCGGGATGATATTGTGCTTGAGGGCTTGGAGAAGGTCGAGATCTCGTTCCTGTCGCGCGGGCGTTGGCGCGATGAGACAGGGCGACCCGGTGACGACGCTTCCGCTGTGACTCTCATGATTTCTTTCGTGCACCCCATTTATGGCGAGATGGAGCACCGGTTCCTGATTGGTGGCTCGCGATGAACAACCAGCGCGGCGCTGCTCTCCTCACCGTTCTCCTGCTGACGGCCACCGTGGCGGTGGTGGCCGTGGGCATGACCGAGCTGATGGCGCGCGCCTATTCCCGTACGGTGGCGAGCGAGATGCGCGACCAAGCCTTCTGGGCCCTACGCGGGATCGAGCTCGCGGCTTTGAGCTATATCGATGAGCAGGGCGACGATCTCGACCAGGCATCGGAGACGCTCTTCGCCGAGCCTATCGAGCTGATCTACGAAGATGGTTTGGCCACCATTCGGTTCAGCGAACGGACCCAATGCTTCAACCTCAACGACCTCGTGGAAGACAGTGGCGAGGCACTGATCCCGGACGAGGCGGCGGCAGAGCGCTTTGCCAAGCTCGTGACATCGCTAGGCGGCAATCAGACCGCGGGCCAGCAAATGGCGGCGCGGATCGCCGACTTCATCGATAGCGATCGTCGGGCTCAAGCCGGTAGCGCTGAGGACTATGACTACCAACGCCGACCGGTTCCCTATCGTACCGGCGGCACCCTCATGAAATCCGTGACGGAATTGCGGGTCGTGCAAGGGTTTTCGCGGGATGTTTATCGATCGCTGCTACCCTATGTTTGCGCGTTGCCGTCGGATAAGCCTTTGACGTTGAATATCAATACGATGACCGAGAGAGATGCCCCCATGCTGGTATCCGCCACGGGGGATGCTTTGAACCTGTCCGCTGCCGAACGGCTGATCGAGGCTCGGCCGGAGGAAGGCTATGAAAACGTGCAAGAATTCCTCAACGAGCCGCTGCTGACCAACACCGATTTACCCAAGGACCTGAGCACTTACCTGTCCACGTCGAGCGGGCTACTCTCCATGGAGGTCACTTTGCAGAGCGGTACCGGCCGCCTGCGCCAGAACACGCTCGTATGGCGTGGTGACGGTGGGGCGCAGGTGGTTGAGCGCAGCGTGGGGGAGCGTCTGCCATGACCTTTATCGCGTTTGTCGATCCTTCCGATGCTGGGATGGCTAAGTTTTGGCGTGACACCGAGACCAAAGAGACGGGTTGGAACGCGCCCTTGGCGGAGCTCGCGGCGCGGACGGTTGCCGATCCGAAGCGGCCGGTCTGCCTGGTTTTGGCGGGTGAGGGTGCCATCACGCGGAGTATGCGCCTGCCGATGAGGCGGCAACGAGACCTCGATCGTGCTGCTGGATTGGCGCTTGATGATGCCTTAGCTGCGCCTATCGAGGATCGCCTCTTGGCTATTGGTCCTGATACGGATGGCAGTCGTCAGGTGGTGGCTCTGCCGCAGGCTGATATCGAGGCGGCGCTCGAGGCTGCTCAAGCGGCTGGCTTCGATCCTGATATCATCAGTGTGGACCACGCTTTGCTACCGGCCATGGAGGTGGATCAAGCGGCGGTCTTCGACTTCGGTGGCCGTTACGCCGTGCGGACCGCTGAGGGTGGGTTCACGGCGGAGCGCGGTTTTGCTGAAGTGCTCCTGACGCTTCAGCCTGACATGCAACGCTTCGCCGTCGATCCCGTGCAGCTTACGGCTGAAGGTGTGCCGAATTTCCGTACCGGCGCTTTTGTGAAGCGCAAGCCGTTGCCAGACTTGCGACCTTACTTGCTGGCGGCGTCGATTGCGGTTGTGGCGGGGGTTGTGTTTCTTGCTGGGGCGCTGACGGAGGGTCTTCGGTATGCTGGTGCTGCAGACAAGCTGCAGGCTGAG
>JABSRH010000071.1 GCA_013215175.1 Parvularculaceae bacterium
ATCGGCCATCGACGCGGCATGACCCTTCGACGAGGAAGGGAGCTGAAGCAGGTTACCGAGGCAGCGGTCGCGGCGGACCCTCAAACCGCGCGCTCGAAGCGCACCGGATTGATCTCGGTGTCGATGATTTGACCGACCTCCGCGCCGGGGGTCCAAGTGGCTCGGTCGTTCTCTTGGTGAGTGTTCGTGGGTTCGGCCAAGCGCATGTCGCGGTCCATGTAGATCATGGTCATCACAGACCGGGGCCTGGTCGACTGGTTGGCGCCGGCGCGGTGGAAGGTCCAACCCGCGTGAAAGCTGACATCACCCAAGTCGAAGGGCTGCTCGATCAGCGGAAAGCCGCGCGCCGTCATCTCGGTACGAATGAGGTCTTCGCTCTCGTCGGAGATCGGCAGCTGGCGCCCAATGTCAGCGTGATGGCTTTCGGCATAAAAAGCCAACGGCCCCATGTCCTGCGGAACGGCCTGGAGCGGAATCCATGCGGTGACCGCCTTCGCCGAAGCCAGCGGCCAGTAGTATTGATCGGCGTGGGCCGGGGTGAAACCGCCAGACGGCTCCTTGTAAAGCGACTGGTCATGGTAGAGCCGCACGCCTGCAGTGCCCATCAACTGCGCCGCGATGCCAGCCAGCCGCTTGCCGAAGACGAACCGGCGCACGCGGTCGGAGTGACGCCATAGATTCATCACTTGTAAGAAGGCGCGATCATAGGTGTCGCGTTCCTCCAGTGGACGATGGTCCTCGTTGAGATCCAGGGTCAGCTGGGTAATCTCTTGGCCAAAGGCCGCCAGCTCTTCTGGCGGCAGCACGTCACGAAGGTGGACAAAGCCCCGCTGGCGGAAGTCTTCGATCGTCTTTTCACTGACGGAAAAGTCGCGATCGATCCAATCCAGGTCATCCGTAAGATCGGTCATCGATAGGTCTCCTCCCCCTGACACTAGCCACCCCGGGCTGTGTTCAAAGGCCCAACTTGATTATCGCGCCTGCCAAAGGCTATCACGTTTGTGCGATAGCAGAGGTTCTAGGGGCTTTGAAGCCTTTTCGTAGCAGCGCGAACCTTCTCGTCGAACCGGTTTTGGTATAAGGATTGTGTCATGGACGCCTCTGAAGCTCTTTGCGAAGCTGTTGACCTAAGCCCTGGCTTGGCCGCCACAGCGCGCCGCTGGGAAGTTCCTGCGACCGCCGATGAGTTGGCCCGCTTCCCGCACTTTCATGACCCTTGCGAGCTCAACTGGTTCCGATCGATCTCGGGAACGCTGCACACACAGGCCGGAGACCAGCCGATCAGCTCTGGCGACGTGGTCTTCATTCCGTCCATGGCCTTCCACGATTTCTCGCTCAATCGCGGCACGCGGTCATGGGTCCTGGTCTATATCGACGCAAGCGTAGTCGCCGACCTGTTCCACCAACGCTCGAAACAGGTGCCGTCGCAACCTACCGTGTGGCGCCCCGATGACGAGATGCAAGCGAGATTGGCCAATCTGTTTGATTGGATTGCTGACCTTCAGCAGACGCCTGACGACACCGCGCTGAGCCACCACCTCGTCAATGGTTTGGTCACGTCTATCATTCCGCATCTGGGTGAGACGGAGCCGAAGTCGGTAGCCTCGCCTTCCATGCGTCGGCGGCTGCGCCCAGCCCTTGACCTCGTGGCCAACAATACCCGGGACTCGATCCCCGTGGAAGCCGCGGCCTCGCAGTGCCATCTGTCGCGCGAATATTTCTCGCGGACATTTAAGGCAACGTTCGGTGTCGGTTTCTCCGAATACGTGCGTAACTATCGCCTCCGCCGTGCGGCCCGGCAATTGTCGCAGACGGATTTTCGCATTTCGGACATCGCCTTCGACAATGGGTTCCAGAGCCCGTCTCATTTTACGGCGTGCTTCCGCGATTCCTTCGGCACACCGCCGACCGAGTTCCGGCGCTCATCACAAAGCCGCGAAAGGGCTTAGCCTCCATGACCATTCGCAACGTTTTCCTGGGATTGATGGCGATCCTTGCAGCATGTTCCTCCGAGGAGACGTCAACAACGCCGGTCGAGGCATCTAGCAAACAGGCGAGCATCGACGCGCCGCTCTTCTACCATATCTTTGTACGAAGCTTTGCCGATAGCGATGGGGACCAGCACGGCGATCTACGCGGCATCATCGAGAAAATGGACTACCTTCAGTCCCTTGGCGTCACCGGTATTCTTCTAACGCCGCTTTACCCTTCTGCTTTCTATCACAATTATTTTGCCGACGACTTCTATGGCATCGATCAAGAGTTTGGGTCGCTTACGGATTATCAAGAGATGATTGCCGCGGCCCATGCTCGCGATATGGTCGTCTACCTCGACCAGGAAATTCAGTATGTCTCTGGTCAACATCAGTGGTATCGGGACGCCCTGAACAATCCGTCCTCGCCGTTTAATGACTTTGTGCTGTTCAGCGATGAGGGAAACTCGCAGCCTATTGGCACCCTATTCGACCTGACGGAATTCCGGGTCTGGCCCGCGCAGGAGCAGGAAATCCTCACAGTCGACCTGCTTTCACCGTCTGTGTACGACTACTTTACCGACTATATGTTGTTTTGGATGGACCCCAATGGCGATGGGAATTTTTCCGATGGTGTCGATGGCTTTCGGATCGATCACATGATGGACGATCTGGACAATGCTGGCGTGCTTCCGGGTCTGTTCGAAAACTTCTGGTCGCCGATGTTTGACCGGCTGCGATCCGTGAACCCTGCGGTGCAGATCATCGCTGAGCAGGCCGACTGGGGCTACGGCGAAGCGTTCCTGAGTGAAGGCAATGCCGACATGGTGTTCGCGTTTCCTATCCGTGGCGCAGTGAACGATCTAAGTGCGGGCGACTTTGCTGTGGCGGTCTCCAAGATGAGCATCGTTATCGGTGAGGGCAAGAACCAGTTCGTGTTCGTTGAAAATCATGATACGGATCGTTTTGCCTCACTTCATGAAAGTGACGAGCGCATTTTGCAGCTTGGCGCCGCAGCGAACCTTCTGACCGGCTGGATACCGATTATCCACTACGGCCAGGAACTGGGCATGCGTGGCGAGAAGCTGGAGGGCGAATTGCCCGAGATGCTGCTGCCCTCCGAGCACGATGTGCGTGACATTCCAGTTCGTGAGGCCATGCGTTGGGTAGCGGATGAGAGCGAAGGCCCACGAGCACATTGGTATCATCTGTTTCCGGAGGCTTACAACCAACCGTCGGCCAACGACAACGTCATGCCTGTGGATGTGCAGACGGCTGATGACCGTTCGCTCCTCAACTTCTACCGTCGGCTGAGCAGTTTGCGGGCGAGCCATCCAGCGCTGGCAGACGGTAGCACGAAAGTCGTGGAGCTGCAGGGCGACGTGGTGCTCATCAAGCGTCAAGCGGGCAAAGCGACGACCTACGTAGCCTTCAACTTTTCACCCGATAAGCAAGTCGCGACGGATGTTCCCGGCGAAGCACTGACAGCCGTGGCCGGGAGTTCTTCCCTCGAAGCGGGCACCTTGGTGCTGTCGGGCTATGGCGTCGCCTTGCTTGAATGAGGGTGACAGTTTCGCTCGGCAACCGGACCGAGGCTTGATACAACAACAAAAAACAAAATGTTTTAGGGAGCGATCATGAGTGAGAACGCGCAGGCGGCCGCGCCGGGCAAGCCGAACCTCCAGTTTTGGGGGATTTGGAACATGTCCTTCGGCTTCTTCGGTATACAGATGGCCTTTGCTCTGCAGGGCGCCAATGTCAGCCGGATTTTCCAAACCCTCGGTGCCGAGATTGATGAGGTAGCCATCCTATGGATCGCCGGTCCGGTCACGGGACTGTTGGTGCAACCGATCGTCGGCTATTTCAGTGACCGCACCTGGACGCGGTTGGGACGGCGGCGGCCTTACTTCTTGGCGGGGGCTATCTGTGCGACGCTGGCGCTGATCATTATGCCGAACTCGCCGACGCTCTGGCTTGCGGCTTCGATGCTTTGGATTCTCGACGCTGCGGTCAACGTGTCGATGGAGCCCTTTCGAGCCTTTGTCGGCGACTTGCTGCCGAGCCGACAGCGCACGCAAGGCTTTGCGATGCAGACGGTGTTTATCGGCACAGGCGCCTTCCTCGCGTCGCTAGCGCCATGGTTCTTCGCCAATGTCGTGGGTGTTGCCAACACGGCGGCCGAGGGCGCTATCCCGCCGAGTGTGCAGTATGCGTTCTATGTCGGCGCATTCTTCTTGCTCCTGACGATCTGTTGGACGGTGTTCACCACGAAGGAATATTCGCCCGAGCAATTGGCCAAGTTCGAAGGCCGTGCTGCGGACGATCACGGCGAGGTTGAACTCACCGGACGGGCCATCGATCCCAGCTTTTTCCTGCGCTGGGGCGCGATCCTCGTCGTGGGCGGCGCTGTCGGTTTCTGGCTTGTGGGTTCGCAAGGTGCGGATAAACAGTTCTTTGTGCTGACCGGCATGTTGGCTTTGCTGGGCCTCTTGTTCGTCTTCAACAGCCTAGCGCTGAAGTCGTCATCAAGCGTGGGGTCGTTCTCATCGATCTTGGGTACACTCGTCAGTCTACCTCGCGTGATGCGCCAGCTGGCGGTGGTGCAGTTCTTTTCTTGGTTCGCACTCTTCATCATGTGGATCTATGCGACGCCAGCCGTCACGAGTTTTCAGTATGGCTCCACGGATCCCACGTCTGCGGCCTACAATGAAGGTGCAAACTGGGTCGGTTGGCTGTTCGCCATCTACAACATTGTTGCCGCGGTCTACGCGTTCTTCCTGCCGCCCATGGCCAGTCGGCTTCGCCGCCGCACGGTGCATGGCGTGTCGCTGCTCTTTGGTGCAGTTGGGTTGGCGTCGTTTGCTTTCATCAGCGATCCAAAGCTGCTGCTTATCTCGATGGTGGGCGTGGGTATCGCGTGGGCGTCGATACTGACCATGCCGTACACGATGCTTTCTGACAGCCTACCGCCACGTCAGCTGGGCATCTTTATGGGCATCTTCAACTTCTTCATCGTGCTGCCGCAGCTTATCGTCTCGGGCGTTATGGGGCCGATCCTGAGGGACGTGCTTGATGGCAGGGCCGAGCTGGTTCTGCTCGTCGGTGGTGTGTCGATGGCACTGGGTGCCGTGGCGGTGCAGTTTGTAGACCGCACCAAGCCAGCATCCTGAGGTTGGTTCAGAAACCCATCGTGGGTGCGGGCTCAGTCAGCCTGCACCCAACGGCATGACCAAGGTGCCAAGGTCCACTGGTCGCCAACACTGGCGACATCGCCAACGGTGAGCAACGCTTTGCCGTCAACGCTGCCTACGGATTGTGCATCGTTCGATAGGTTGAACAGGGCGACAATCTTCTGGTCACCGCCAGTGCGCTCCAGCGTCAAGACGTTCGCGTCGTAGTTTGTGAAGGAAGCCGAACCGGTTCGCAGAGCATCCAGATCTCGGCGCAAATCCGTCAAAAGGCGGAAGAATGACAAAGTCGATTCTTCACGCCCGACCTGCTGGTCCGCTGCAAGCGCCGGGTGGCGAGCATCTATCGGGAGCCAAGGCTCTGACGTTGAGAAGCCAGCGTGGGCGTCGTCCGCCGTCCAAGGCACGGGCGTACGGGCCCCATCGCGGCCAAGGGAGTTGGGCCAATAGGCAATGGCCTCGGGATCCTGGAGCTTCTCAAACGGAACATCCGCATGAGGAAGGCCAAGCTCCTCTCCCTGATAAACGAAGATGTTGCCGGGCAGCGCGTAAAGCAGTGCACCGAAGAGCTTCGCACGGTGCTCAACCGACACAGGAATATCCCAGCGGGAAGCCGCACGAACGCTGTCATGGTTGGAGAAAGCGAGCGCCGGATGGCCATCACCCTCGCCCCTATTCAACCACGGTGTCACCGTATCGCGAACGAGATCGGCCGAAAGGGTCTTTTGCCATAGAAAGTCAAAGCTATAAGCCGTTCGCAAGCGCCCCGCCGCTGTGTACTGCTGCATCACGTCGAGGGCATGATCCGAGCCGACCTCGGCTACGGTGAAAATATCCCCGTACTGATCACAGAGGTTGCGGTAGCGCTCTAAGAAATCGAGCATCTCCGGTTGGGAGTGGTCATAGAGGTGCCACTGGCGATCATAAGGCCGTGGACGATCATCTTCGTTGAAAGGCCGTGCAGGATTATCAGTGAGGTTCGGATCATGGATGCCGCAATGAAGAGCGTCTAACCGAAAGCCCTTCACACCGCGATCGAGCCAAAACTTGGCGACACCGAGGAGCTGTTCTTGCACCACCGGATTTCGCATGTTGAGGTCAGGCTGCGATGGAAGAAAGTTGTTCAAGTAATATTGTCCGCGTGCCGCCGACCACGTCCATGACGGCCCACCGAAGATCGACTGCCAATTGTTTGGTGGCGATCCGTCTTCGTTGGCATCGGCCCAAACGTACCAATCGGCTTTCTCGTTCCGTCGGCTTGAGCTACTCTCCTTGAACCAAGCGTGTTGGTCGGAACTGTGCGAGTAGACTTGGTCAATGATGATCTTGAGGCCGATCTTGTCGGCATCCGACAGCAGGTTGTCGAAATCCTGCATGGTGCCGAACATGGGATCGACGTCGCAGAAGTCAGAGACATCGTATCCAAAGTCTTTCATCGGTGAGCGGAAGAACGGCGACAACCAAATCGCATCGACTCCCAGGTCGCGCACATAGCTGAGGCGGCTACGGATGCCTGGCAGGTCCCCTACGCCGTTACCGGTGCTGTCTTGGTAGCTTCGAGGGTAGATCTGGTAGATCACAGCCCCATCCCAGGCGGATGTTTTCTGTCCGTTGGCCATGATTACTGTTCCTCTACGCGAAAAAACGGTTCGTAGCGATCACCACGAGGGTGCGCAATGAGCCTATCGTGCATGTTTTGCCCCAAAAGTGTTCAATCATTCAGAACGACAAGTCGTGCGTCGTCCATGACTTTCGGATCATCGCTGGCGCCGCCGCCTACATGCCAGTTCGCGGGCTCTGGCTGAAGCTCCGCATAGCCCGCTTCTTGGGTGGAATCCCAGGTGGCGAGATAGATCTTCGTGCCTGACCAATCACTGATTCCAAGCGGTTCGCCCCGATAGTGGATGCGGATTTGCCCCGCCTCGGGGTCAGCGTCGATGGTGGGTGACAGGCCAAGGGTGGCACCGCGATCGTGGGTGGTCGCCTCCGCTGCATCGTACATTGCACTGCTCCACCCCGTGGCAATGTGAGAGACATCCCATTCCTCTCCACCGTCCAGCGCGGCGTTCATTTGGGGCAGGACCGAGGCGCCATCACGATCAGGAAGATCGATGAACGTGCTGAGCATCAAATTGTCGAAGCCGTTGGGCGGCTGCCAGCCGTCGGTGACCTCCGCCATGGTCAGGGTCAGCTCGAGGTTGGCGCCACTCACCCGCGCAGAGACTTCACGGATGTCCTTCTGCGCGCCGCTGTTGGGCTGCTGCATCCGGATATAGGGTCCTGCTGGTCCTTGATCATCGGCCTCCGGATCAGTGATTGTACTGCGAATTTGCTCCGTCTCTACCTTGGTGGTGAGAGCCAATTGATTGGAATAGGCGCCGCGGTCCATGGCGTAGACCTTGAGCGTGACGGCCTCTTCGCCAAGATTGCTGACTTCGACAGGTATACTGACATTGCCTTGGTCATCAGCCATGATCGTTTGAGCGCTGGCGAGGTTGTTGTTGCGCACGACCGTGAGCTGCTCACCCGGACGAGCGCCACTGCTCGTGACGGTCGCGTTGGTGGTGAGTGTGGCGCCATCGAGAGCGGTATCGAGGCGCAAGCTCTGCGTGAAAGGGGTTGGCGGTTCAGCCCGGTCTTCACTCGGGACCAGCACCCACGATGCCTTCGGCGGGAGCTCCATGGACAGCGTCCCGTCATTTGCGATGACGATGCGCTGCGGTCCTGGCTCGCCAAATCGAGGTACCAGGACGGTTCCAGGCTCAAGCCCCGTGTCCACGCCTTGCGCGAAGATGCTGTGTCGGGCCGTGTTGAAGAAGACGAAGGCCTCTTCTCCTTCATACTGACGTTTGTAGGCCAAGAGGCCCGGGCCCGTGGTCTCTGAGGCTAGGACGGCCAGGTCGCCGCGCGTGAAGACGGAATCCGCTCCGCGCAGTTGACCCAGGTCGGCGAGGAGGTTGTAGCCTGCTGAACTCGGATCGAACTGGTCGGCGCTGGTTCCGAAGCCACCCGCAAACATCGTCTGGCGGGTCTCTTTGAGGAATTGCTCTGTACCTTGAAAGATGACGGGAATGCCAGGAACGGTGTACAGCATGACCAACGCTTGGATGAATCCCCCTTTGCTGCCTTGCGTTAGGAAGCGGGCGGTGTCGTGGTTGTCCACGAAATTGGCAATGGTGTACGGATCATCGTAGGCCTGCATCGTGGCCTCTAGGCGGTACGCCAGTTGAGACGTGGGGGCCCCTTCCCCAAAAACGCGCAACGAGCTAAAGTAGAGCGGAAAGCCGATCATGGAATTGAGGCCTGGCTCGGCGTCTGAGCCGAAGAACGAGGCGATGTAAGCCTCGCCGTCGGCCTCGAAAGGCTCCGACCCGACGAACGTTTCACCAAATGCCAGGAAGTCGTCGCGGCCCGTAGCGGTTGCCTTCTCTAGAATGCCGCCGGGCGCGTGCATGAAGGCGTTCCAGAACGGCTGCTCGACATAGCGGACGGTGTCGATGCGGAAACCGTCGACGCCTGCGGCTTCTATCCAGTCGGCATAGGTATCGGTTAGGACGCGGACGACCTCTGGGTTGCTGGTGTTGATGTCCGCGAGGTTTCCTAGCTGCCATTCCTTCTCTTGCGCCGGGTCGGAGAAGTCCGTGATGGGCGGGGTCCAATGGTAGATGTCAGCCTTCGCGTGGTCGGGGTCACGCCGATCCACCATGTCGAATGGGGCTTGCGTGGGCCGGTCGCCATAGGCGTTGCCTTCTTCAAAGAGGACAAAGTTCTCCGCCGTGTTGTTAGCGTCATACGGCCCGTCCCAACCGAAGAAGTTACCAGTGTGGTTCACCACGATGTCTTGCACGAGGTACATGCCGCGCTGATGGAGGTCGTTGCTGAGTTGTTGATACGTACCCAGCGTACCGAAATGCTCGTCGACTTGAGAAAAGTCCGTGGCCCAATAGCCGTGCCAACCCGCAGCATCGTAGAGTGAGCTGAAAACCTGGTTCTTGACCGGTGGTGACACCCACACACCGGTGGCGCCGAGCCCCTGGATATAGTCCAGCTTGTCAATGACGCCCTGAAGATCGCCGCCGTTGAAATGAGCCGCTGAACCCTTCTGGTACTCGCCAAAGCCGAGATCGTTGTTGGTCGTGTCACCGTCGCTAAAGCGATCGATAAAGACCATATAGATCACTTGGTCTCGCCAGTCGGGAGAAGGCACATGCAGCAAGAGCTCATCCGTTGGCGCCTTATCTGCGACGGCCGGCGACTCCCCGCTGCAGGCAACGAGGACGGATAGGGCCGAGGCACCAAGCAGGAATGGTCGCAACATTATGAGTCTACCTTGATCAACTATTGGTCGTCGTTCGTGGACGAACGACCTCACATATATTCAGCTTGCCAAGCTTGGATATCAGCCTTGAATGAGGCCACTAAGTCTGGGAACTGCCCCGCCACGTCGGTGGTTTGACCAGGGTCCGTCTCGAGATCCCACAGCGCCATCTCATCGCTGTCGGGCAACCAGACAAAGTGCCAGCGCTTGTCGCTTCGATAGTAACCGTTGATTTCAGAACCCATCAAATCGTTGGTGACCTGTGACGGCGCACCCCGAAAGTCCGTTCCTGCACGGTGACGAATGAGCTTGCCAACGAAATGGTCTCTAGGCTGATCCAGTTCATCGCCGTCGATCGCCGAACGAAGGCTGTAGCCCGGCAAATCGCTCGGGATCTCCAGCCCGGCGTAGTCCAAGACGGTCGGCACGATGTCGAGTGCACTGGCGAGCGTATCCACGTCGCGGATGGCCTGAACCTTGCCCCGCCAGTAGAAGATAATTGGCGTACGGAAGGCCGTTTCGAAGAATGAGGTTTTGCCCCGCGGTCCACCATTCGCCAGGTTGATGCGGTTATCGGAATATTCAGCGTCAGCGGGCTGTTCCCAACCATTGTCATTCACGTAGATAATCAGTGTGTTATCGAGCAGTCGTTCTTGCTGAAGCTTATCGTAGATCTGCCCCACACCCCAATCGAACCACGCGATATTGGCGTAGTAGAGCTTGGCCGACTCCGAGATATCGGTCCGATCGCGGAAATACTTAAAGAATTCCTCAGGCGGATTCAGCGGCGTATGAGGCAAGGCCGGACCGTACCAAACGAAGAAGGGCTGGTCGGCTTGCTCTTCGATGAAGTCCGTAACGGGAGCCATGGTCTCGCGACCGATGTCCATCCCCTGCCCACCCATGAAGGTGAAGAACCACTGATCCCCGAGGCCAGCAGCGTCCTGCCAATTCCAGCTTCCGGTCATACCGTGGGTGAAGCCGCCATGCTCATAACTCTGCTCCCACCATTTTCCGCTTTGGTGTGAGGTATACCCCTTTTCAGCAAGAAGGCGTGGGAGCGTAGCGAACTCTTCGATTGCGCTCGTCCGATATTGCTGGCGCAGGATGCCGCGCTCGGCTTCGGTATCGACGCCTTCGGGCACGGGGAGCGACGACATCCGCTGATCAGCGATCGACTCAGCTCGTTCCTCATACTGATGAGGGTAAAGACCAGTGATCAGTGTCTGGAGCGTCGGCCGACAATGATTTGACGTGGCATGCCCTCGTTCAAAGACGGCACCGCCGCGTCCGATGATGTCCATGTTGGGCGTGACGACATTCTCGTCTCCTAAGAAGCCCAGGTACGGCCATCCGAGGTCATCAGCGATGATCAGAACGATGTTAGGTGGCCCTTCTGCGCGGCGAGGCTCCACCGTGCGATCAATGACGCCAGCGGATGATTGCTCATAGACACCGCCGAAATTGTAAGGCTTGGCGGTTTCCTCCTCCACCGCGGGAGGTGTGGCAGGTGGCTCAATGGCTGATTGCTCGCCACAAGCAACAAGACTTAAAAAGAGCGCCGACAGCGCCGCGGTTTGCAGTTTGCCCATCATGTCCTCGCCTTCATCGCTGGTTCGAGCCTGCGTTGTCTGGCGATTGGCGTACCACGCGCTGGTCTTCGCTGCGGCGCGAAAGACGCGCCTCCGATCAGGGAAAAAGTATCGGGGCGTTGCGCCACGAGCGTTGGTTGGGCCGTTCTCTCTCCTGGCATTAACTTGCCGCTGGCGCTTCGATGATACACACGGGCCACCGTTGTTGCGTTACGAGGTGAAGCCAACATCATGATCAGCCTGACAGTTTTCGCTCTTCTGGCCGCAGAAACGAGCGCGGTCGCAGAATTCGAGGCCCTAGTCTCGAGCTGGCAGACGCCTGAGGCGCGGTCGCGAGAGCCGGGTGCCGTCCCCTATCCATTCCGGGTGCATCACGAGATGCGTGGCTCGGGCGAGAAGGAGGGCGAGAGCGAAGCCATCGGCGCCTCCATTGTGTTCGACGTAGACCCCGCCGCCGCGCCTGGTGGTCGCGTCTCGGTCCTGTCCTATGAAGGCCCGGAAGCGGAGGAGCCTGACAGTGAGCCGTATGCTGAACTTGAAGAAGTGTTGGCAGCGTTCGACGGTGATGAGGTTGGACCCGCGCAACTGGCCAGTGCCTTTTACTGCGGCGTGGGGGTCACGCGGTTGGCGCCCGAAGATCTCGAATATCTGAGCAGCACCGATGACACCCATCGAGCGCGTTTTGTCTTCTCAGAAGGTGCGGCGAAACGCCTAACGGGTAGCGATGAGCTGCCTGGACCGGCGCGGAAGATTATGCGCCGTACGGAGACGATCTTTACCATCGACCGGGAGACGGGTCACCTGCAGAGCGTCTCGTCGAACCTACTGAAGCCAACGCGGGTGCGGGTGGTGGCCAATATCAAATCGATGAAATCCGAGGCCACCTGTTCGCCGATCCCAGGCGTCGAAGGATTTGGCTATTCGAGCTTTGTCGAGCAAGAAGTCATCGTCGGTGCGATGGGCGCAACGATTGTCGACTGGTCGCGCACGCGCTTGACTATTCCGTCTCTGGAGGACGGGGGCGCCGAATAGTTGGGCGGCTCGATTGGCTAGTGAACTACACCCGCTAGATCGCTAGCGGTTCAGTGCCGAATTGGAGCTTGGCTACCTCGGCATAGCGGCCTTCTTGCTGGAGAAGCTCTTTGTGCGTACCGGCGGCTTGGATCTGGCCGTTCTCGATGAAGAGAATCTTGTCCGCATTCCTCACGGTGGACAAGCGGTGGGCGATGATCAGCGTTGTTTTGTGGACAGCGATGGACTCCAGGGCTTCACGAATGGCGGCTTCGCTTTCGGAGTCGAGGGCGCTGGTGGCCTCGTCAAGCAGCAGTAGGGGTGCGTCGCGCAAGACGGCTCTGGCGATGGCGATGCGCTGACGTTGGCCACCCGACAGGGACCGGCCGCCCTCCCCTAACAGGGTTTTGTAACCTTCGGGCAGGTCGCTGATGAAACCGTCAGCATTCGCTACTTTCGCGGCTTGGACCACTTGATCATCGGTGGCGGCGAGGTTGCCAAACCGAATGTTGTCGAGCACGGATCCTGAAAACAGCGGGGCATCCTGCTGAACAATGGCGATCTGCTCTCGGAGAAAATTGGGGTTGAGCTGGCGAAGGTCTTGGCCATCAAAGGTGATGTGTCCTTCGACTGGATCATAAAAGCGGGCTAGAAGCTGGAAAATCGTGCTCTTTCCTGCGCCTGATGGCCCCACGAGCGCCACGGTCTCGCCTGGCGCCACGCTGAAGGACACTTGCTCAAGCGCACGGTGCGTTGGCCGTTGAGGATAGGCGAAGGAGACTGCGTCGAACGCAACGCTGCCTTTGATCGGTGAGTAGAGCACTGCGGGCTTAGCGGGCACAGGCAGGTCGCTAGGCGTAGAGATGAGCTCCATCAGCCGCTCCGTAGCCCCAGCCGCGCGCATGACTTCGGCGTAGGTCTCGGTGAGCACCCCGGCGCCACTGACGGCGATGAAAGCGTAGAGCACGAACTGCGTCATCGCGCCGGCCGTCATGACACCGGCCTGCACTTGCAACGCGCCTAACCACAGCACACCAATCAATCCGCTGAGGATGCTCGCAAAGATCACGGCTGACATCAGTGAGCGGACGCGGACGCGCCTCATGGCCATGGCGAAAGTCGACTCCACGGCGCCAGCGAAGCGGCTACGTTCATGATCCTCGCGGGTGAAAGCCTGGATCGTTTCGACTGCTCGCAAAGCCTCGCTAGCGCGCGCTGACGCTTCGGCGAGTTGGGCTTGGCTTGAGCGTGACAGACGCTG
>JABSRH010000072.1 GCA_013215175.1 Parvularculaceae bacterium
CCGGCAAGGGCCGGACTGCAGAGAATCATCGAGATGAAAGCAAGTCTCATAAAGACGTGGCGCTCGCGGTGACTGACGTCGAACCGTACTGCGCCACAACTTGGGCCAAAAGATGGCGGCGGACAGGTTTATGCATCACCTGGTCAAAGCCCTTGCCCAGCATGGGCTGCACGTCCTCTGGCGCGACATGAGCCGTCACGGCCACCACGGGTGTCCCGCGGTTCGGGCCCGGATCGTCCCGCAGTTTCATCGTGGCGGCGATGCCGTCTAGCACGGGCATAGCAATATCCATCAGGATCAAGTCGAACGGCTGCTGCCGTGCCAGCTTGAGTGCTTCTAACCCATCTTCCGCCAGCGTGGTGTCACAGCCCAAGGACGTCATCATCGCATCCGCGACCATCCGGTTCGGCTGATTGTCATCAACGATGAGTACCCGCGGCCTTTCCGACGTCGAGGAGTGGGGCAACGCGCTGCCAGCCGTCATCTCGACAGGCGTCAGCGGAAGGCGGACGGTGACGCTTGTACCAAGGCCCGGCGTGGAGGCGATCGTGATCGAGCCGCCCATCAGCTCAACAATGATGCGGGTCAGCGCGAGGCCAAGGCCAAGGCCATTGACTGAGCTTGTGTTCCTCGATTGAGCGGAGGTGTATCGGTCGAAGATAACCGAGAGCCGTTCGTCGCTGATGCCGACGCCTGTGTCGTGGATCAGCAGGTCGAGCACATCCGTTTCACCCTCCTCAATGATCCGCGCGACGATCCCAATCTGACCCTCGTCGGTGTACCGCGCCGCGTTATCGAGCAGATTGAGGCAGACCTGACGCAGCCGCGCATTGTCCATCAATACGCTGAGCGCTGGATCAATGTCGATCCGGCTTTCGAAGGTCAGCCCCTTACGCTGGGCCAAGTTTCGGCCGATGCACGCGGTCAGCTCCATCTCTTGGTTCAGCTTGTGCCGCGCTGGGGACAGCTCAAGCCGACCTTCATCGAGCCGATGAGTGTCGAGCATCGTGTTCAGCATCGACAAGAGGTGATCGGACGCGTGCTGCATCTCCGTGATGAGTTCTTGCTCTTCGCCTTGACCCTCTTTGATCATGTCGGCGAGCCCCATGATCGCGTTGAGGGGGGTCTTCAGCTCATGGCTGGCGGACTTTAGGAACGCGCCTCGGGCCCGCGTGGCTCGCTGGGCCTGCGCAGCAGAGGCTTCGGCCTCGGCCAAGGCTTGGTGCAGATAAGAAATCATCGGCCGGAAGATTTGGCTGAAAATCAAAGCGATAAGGACGAGTGAGCCAACCAATGTGGCCGTTGAGGCGAAGTGCGCGTAACGAACCGAACGTTCGGCCTGTGCTTCCAGGACCTCCACCATGAGCCGATGGGTTTGAAACATTGACGTGGCCCCAACGATCCGGACCTCGTTGATGAGGGCCTCGGGATCAGCGCCCACCGGAAGCGTATCGCTCGACAGCCATCGACCGTTTTCGACAAACCGCTCTACCTTTGACGCGAAACTGGGCTCGCCTGCTGCATACAGATCGCGAAGCGGACCGATGAACGGCGTGAAGCGGGAGTCGGCCAACTTACCGGTGAGGATTTGGTGGTTCCACGCCATGCGCTGACTTGTCGCCAAGAGATCGGAACAAGCGCCCGGATCCCCACATCCGCCGGTTGAAAGATCAAGGCCGGAAACCAGGAAAGCGGCCCGCTGAGAAAGAGCCCCCTGCTCAGCTGCCATCGCGATCACTTCACCGCGTGCGCGCTCTGCAGAAATCATGCGGCTTTGGACCACTGCCGTGGCACAGCCAAGCACAACCAGCATCAGTGCTGCCAAAGCATAGCGGCGAGAAAACACGCGCCTTGCCCGCTGATGTCCGTGCCGTTGTTTGCCCATTGACCTTTCCAACTGGTACCGTCCAGAGCCAGAGCGGCGGCGTTGAGTAGCCGCCCGTTGCCAGCGTGGATCAAAATACTTGAGCAATCGAAAAAAAGACTGCCGCCGAACCACAATTTACAACCATTGCGGGAGACTGTGTCATGGATAAGGCAAGCGCTTGGTTTGCAGACGGATCGGGCGGCTTGGCTTGGCGAGAAGACAGCCTTCCAACGCTGCGGTCGTCAGACATCCTCATTAACGTCCAGGCAGCCGGTGTGAACCGCCCCGATCTGCTGCAGCGGGCCGGGCTCTACCCGCCGCCTCCCGGTGCATCGGAGGCTCTTGGCTTAGAAGTCGCTGGTATTGTGGAAGCGGTGGGTGATGCGGTCAGCCGCTTCCAACCAGGAGACCGCGTCATGGCGCTCGTCCCCGGCGGCGGTTACGCCGAGCATTGTTTAGCGCCCGAAGGCAGCACGATGCCGCTGCCCAAGGCCTGGTCGATTGCCCAAGGCGCAGCCTTTCCAGAGACGGGCTTCACGGTCTGGGCGAACGTCTTCGACAGCGGTAGCCTGACCGTTGGCCAATCGATCTTCCTGCACGGCGCCACCTCAGGCATCGGTACGATGGCGGCGAGCATGGCGAAAGCGCTTGGCCATCCGATTTTCGGTACCGCCGGCACCGATGAGAAAGCGGGTGAGGCAGAAACCTTGGGCTTCCAAAAGGTCTGGAATTACAAAGAAGACGATTGGTCAGCCGCGATGCAAGCGGAAGGCGGAGCCGACCTCGTCCTCGACATGGTCGGCGGCGACTATGTTGAGAAGAACTTGGCAGCTTTGAAGGACGGCGGACGGCACGTCTCCATCGCGTTCCAAGGCGGCATCAATGCCACCGTGAACATCATGAACTTGATGCGCCGCCGCCTCACCCTCACCGGCTCCACGCTTCGGGCGCGGCCTGAGGAGGAAAAAACCAGGCTGCGGACCGAGATCGAAGCCAAGCTCTTCCCGCTCATCGAAGTGGGCAAGCTGACGCCGCATATCAGCCTCGAGGTCCCCATGGCGGATGTCGAGGTCGCGCATTGCGCGATGCGCGAGGGCCGCCTTATCGGGAAAGCGGTTCTCACGCGCTAGAACGCTCTCATCGGAGCAGATTTAACGTGCTTTTCACTCACAGACGGGTTTTCCCGTCGGTGGCAACGGATTATGCAGAGCGTTGCCGTATGGGCACAGAGTGGCTTGTGAAGGCGGGCGAGTGGTAATGCAAAAACTGACACGGCGTTTGATGGTAGGCGCAGCTTCTGCTCTGGGGCTCCTAGCCCTTGAGATCGGATCGACGGCGCAAGTCATTGGCGATGCCGTCGTAGCTACCGTCAACGACAAGCCCATCTCGTCCTTCGACGTACGCCAACGCATGCGCCTGATGATCGCGACGTCGGGCGGCCAGGTGCCCGAAGGCGCCGAAGCGCAATACCAGGCGCAAGCCATGCGCGACCTCATCGAAGAGGAGCTGAAGCGTCAGGAGGCCGAGCGCTTCAACGTTGAGATCTCTGACGAAGAGGTAGTGCAAGAGCTCGCTCGCATTGCCAACGGCGCTGTGGATCAGCTGGCTCGCGACCTGCAGGCCAATGGCATTGCCATTGAAACACTACAGGAAAAGATCCGTGCCGAGACGGCTTGGGACAACCTTGTGCGCGGTCGTTACCGCAGCCGGGTTTCGGTGACCGAAGGCGAGATTGATGACCTCCTTGCCGAAATGAAAGCCGAGAAGCAGGCCGAACAGTTCCTGCTGTCGGAGATTTGCCTACCGATCAATGATCCGACGCAACGGGACCAGGTTCGTGGGATCGGCATGCAGATGCTGCAGCAAATGCAACAAGGCGTTCCGTTCCAGGCCTTGGCCCAGCGCTTCTCGGTTTGCCCGTCAGCAGCGCGCGGCGGTGATCTTGGTTGGATGCGAACACCGCAGATGGCTCCTGAGACCGCCATCGTGGTGGCGCAGCTGAGCGAAGGTAACGTCTCGGCGCCGATCGAGACGCAAGAAGGCGACATGCTCAAGCTCGTGGCCCTACGATCAAAACGCGCCGCTGCCGAGAAGGGAGACCCTTCTTATGAACTCGCCTATGCCGGTGTGCCGAAGGATGCCTATAGCCGAGCGGAAGCAGAAGCGCGGATGAAGCTGTTGCCACAGACCAACCCTTGTGAAGGCGATGGTTTGTCCACGGATCTTGGTACGGATATCGGTGTCGAACTGTTACCGATGCTCCCGATATCGCAGTTTCGAGGCTCATTCCAAAACAGCCTTATCGATCTCCGTCGCGGGGATGTTTCGGACCTTATGGAGAGCACAGACTATTACCACATGGTGTTAGTCTGCGAGATGGACGAAGGTCTTGGCCTGCCGCGCCGTCGCATGGTGCGCAATAATCTCGAAGCTCAGCAGTTCGAACTTCTTTCACGGCGCTACCTGCGCGATGTGGAGCGCGACAGCACGGTGAACATGCGCACGGGCGATGCACCAGAGACGCCTACGGACAGTTGATGGCGCAGGCCGCACCGACACCACTTGCGGTTACGATGGGCGAGCCCGCTGGCATCGGCGGCGAGGTGGTGCTGAAAGCATACAACGCTCTGCGGAACGGCGGATCGCGGCCCTTCTTCGTCCTCGACGACCCCGCCCGCTTGGCAACACTGGCACGCCATTTTCGGGTGGATTTTCCCTGTGTGACCATTGAAGAGCCAGCTAACGCCACCGCTGCATTTTCACGGGGTTTGCCCGTCTTACCGATCAGCGGAACCGACCTGGCCCCGCTGCTGAACGTAACACCGGGCAAGCCGTCGGCGGCCACTGCACCAGCGGTCATCGCGTCGATCAAGAACGCGGTGAATATGTCGCTGCGCGATGCCGCAGCGGGCGTTGTGACCTTGCCCATCCAGAAGTCGACGCTACAGGAAGCTGGCTTCGCCTTTCCGGGGCACACCGAATATCTAGGCTCGCTGACGGAAGCCGCGCCCATGCCTTGGGACGGTCCCAGAGGGCCGGTCATGATGCTCGCCGCGGGTCAGTTCCGTGCCGTGCCCGCCACGATCCACACGCCGCTCGCCTCTGTGCCATCACTCCTCACCACGGAGTTGCTCGTCGAGCTAACGCAAACCGTGGCCGCATCGTTGCGCTATGATTTCGGCATCGACAATCCAAAGATCGCCTTGAGCGGCTTGAATCCGCACGCCGGGGAAATGGGCCGGATGGGCAAGGAAGAACTGACCATCATCCTCCCCGCACTGAAGGCCCTTCGGGAGCAAGGTATTCAAGCCGCTGGTCCCTTCCCCGCTGATACGATGTTCCACGAGGAAGCCCGGGTTCAGTACGATGCCGCGGTGGCCATGTACCATGATCAGGCTTTGATCCCTATCAAGACCGTGGCCTTCCACGAAGCCGTCAACGTCACGATCGGGCTGCCTGTCATCCGTACCAGTCCTGATCACGGCACGGCTCTGCCCATCGCAGGCAAGGGCATGGCGCGTGCGGACAGCACGATCGCGTCCATCCTCCTGGCAAGCCAAATGGCTGACGCGCGAGCTGCCCGTGTCGCTTGAGGATCTTCCGCCACTCCGCGATGTCATTGCTGAACATGGACTGGCGGCGAAGAAGGGCTTGGGGCAGCACTTCCTCTTGGACTTGAACCTCACACGGAAGATTGCAGGCTTTTGCGACGCGCAAGACGGCGACACGATCCTCGAGATTGGCCCGGGCCCCGGCGGCCTGACGCGCGCTTTGCTAGAAACCGGTGCGGATGTCGTGGCGATCGAGCGGGACCAGCGCATTGCCCCCGTGCTCGTGCAGCTGAACAGCGCCACCGGGCGACTGCGAGCCGTGGAAGCTGATGCCCTCAAAGCGGACGAGCATGGCCTCCGTCTTCCTCAGGGTACGGTCATTGCGTCGAACCTCCCCTACAACATCTCGACGGAGCTGCTGGTGAAATGGCTGACCATGTCGCCAAGGATTTGGCGGCGCATGGTGCTGATGTTCCAAAAGGAGGTGGGCGACCGCATCCTGGCCGAGCCCGGCAACAAGACCTATGGTCGTCTCTCCGTCATCGCTCAGGCCGCCAGCCAACCCCGTCTCGGCTTTCACTTGCCCGCCCGTGCTTTCACGCCGCCGCCCAAGGTCGACAGCTCTGTCCTCGTCTTTGACGACACTGGTAGGCCTGAAGTCATTGATCAATTACAGCGATTAACGCAGGCAGCCTTTTCGCAGCGAAGAAAAATGCTGCGGCAGAGCTTAAGGTGTATCTTTGGCCCGCGTCTCGGCGAAGTCTTAGAGCGAGAGGGCGTCGCCGAGACCGCTCGTGCCGAAGAACTCAGTGTGGACGATTATTTGAGATTGGCTCACGCGATCTAGGCGACCCCTCAAGACTTTTGAGAGGAGAATCCCAATGTTCCGTACCCTGCTTGCGGCCAGCGCCGCCACCCTTTCGCTCGCCCTATCCCCGGCCATGGCGACCGATGACATCATCCCCGTGAAATCCGTCTATCCAGAAGCTGTTGTGACCGAGGCTCACACTGTCATGAATTCCATGATGGATCTCTTTCTCGATGCCTTCGTACGTGCCGGCATCCAAGAGAAGCAGCTTAAGGAGACGCTAATGGCTCGCATCGATATGTCCGTGGTCGAATTCATCGCTGAACGTACGGAGAAAGCCCATCTTGAAAGTCTGATGGCCTATCTCTCGCCCGACGCCCAAGACTCCGCACACGACTTTTTTGAAAGTGGCGAAGGGCAGGAACTGGCCGCTGCGCTGGTTCGCGCCGGCGCGCCCGTGCCTCAAAATCCCTTCACTGACGAAGAACATCACGAGCTGATCGCCGCGATTATTGAAGGTATCGATGAGGAAGCCGAGGCCGGTACGATTTCAACACGCAAAGCACGCCGCCTCGCCCGGGCCATCCATCACCTCGACAGCTAACCCCGAAGAACGGCGTGGTCAGTCCAATGACTTCCGCATGTAGAGCACAGTTTTGACCGCGCCGTTCGCCCCCACCGTCTCTTCTTTATGGAACGGTATATAGCCGCGAGCCTCGTAGAGCGGAATACCAGCGACTGTGGAGCCAAGCTCGATGGTTCTATAGCCAGCATCACGCGCCGCTTGCTCACCAAGGTTCAACATTAGTGTACCGATACCCTGACGCGCCCAGTCTGGGTGCGTGAACATCGCGCGGATACGCGCAGGCTCCGTGGCTGGGTCGGAAAAGCTATCATCCCGCCCAGCTGTGTGGCCGCCGCCATAAAGCGTTCGGCGCTTGCCCCAGCCTCCACAGGCCACAGCGACCTTTTCTCCGCTCACCTCGGTTTCGATCAGGAAATAGGTCTGATCTTCGATGAGCGTTTCATCAACGCCCATGGTTTCCTTGGCGGCTTCGAGCTCTTCATCGCTCAGCACACCCTTGTTCATCTCCACCATCGACGCCTGCATGATGGCTCGAATGGTGTCGAGGTCGTCGCAGGTAGCTGTGCGGTGCGTGAAATAGGGCTTTGCAGGCATGATCAGTGGGCCGATCGCCCAGCCTGCTTGCGCCAAGCTTCGACGGTCCAAGACCAGCCGACAAAGAGCGGCGATGGCATAGCCAAAAGCGCCATGACGACGATGGTGCCTACGATGATCTCCTGCAGCAGCGTCATCTCCTGCAGCACATCAGGCACCAAGACACTGGCGATTACCAACAAGCAGACAGGAAAAAGGAAAGCACAAACAATCAGTCTATTGATGATTGCGCCGACCAGTCTCACTTATTCCACCCCAAGCTTCTTCTTGAGGATGGCGTTGACCGCTTGCGGGTTGGCTTTGCCGCCGGTCTCTTTCATCACCTGTCCAACGAACCAGCCGAGTGCCTTAGGCTTATCCTTCACCTTGGCGACCTGTTCTGGGTTGGCCGCGATGATCTTGTCAGCCGCAGCCTCGAGGGCACCGGTGTCGGTCACCTGCTTCAAGCCGCGAGCCTCGACGATGTCCTTTGGCGCTTTGCCTTTGTCCTCGTCGAGCATCAGTTCGAAGACCTGCTTGGCGATTTTGCCAGAGATGGTCTCGTCGCTGATGAGGTCGATCAATCCGCCCAACTGCTCCGCTGAAATCGGGCTCTCGGTGATCTCTAGGCCTTCTTTGTTCAGCATACCGAATAGCTCGGTGGTCACCCAGGAAGAGGCCAACTTACCATCACGACCCGATGCAACGCCTTCGAAGTAGGTCGCCTTATCCTTGTCCGCCACGAGAACCGCGGCATCGTAGGACGAGAGACCGTATTCCTCGACGAAGCGGTGCTTTTTCGCGTCGGGAAGCTCCGGCAGCGAAGCGGCGATGCGATCGACGAACTCCTGGCTGAACTCAAGCGGCAGAAGGTCAGGATCCGGGAAGTAGCGGTAATCGTGCGCATCTTCCTTCGAACGCATGGTCCGCGTCTCGCCCGTCTTCACGTCGAACAGACGCGTTTCCTGATCGATCGTCCCGCCAGCTTCCAACACCTGGATCTGGCGGCGAGCTTCATAGTCCACCACCTGGCGGACAAAGCGGATCGAGTTAACGTTCTTCGTTTCCGTCCGTGTACCGAGGTGAGAGAAGTCACCCGTCTCGACGAACTTCGCATAATTACCAGCCCGGCAGACGGAGACGTTGACGTCAGCGCGCATGGAGCCTTGGTCCATGTTGCCGTCACAGGTGCCGAGATACCGAACAATGGTCCGTAGCTTGCCGAAATAGGCCGAGGCTTCCTCAGCCGAACGCATCTCCGGCTTGGAGACGATTTCCATCAGCGCCACGCCCGACCGGTTGAGGTCCACGTAGCTTTCCTTAGGCGCCAGGTCGTGGATCGACTTGCCCGCATCTTGTTCGAGGTGAAGGCGTTCGATGCCCACCTTGATGGTCCGTTCAGCGTCCAGCTCCACCTCGATCTCGCCTTCGCCAACGATCGGATCTTTATACTGAGAGATCTGATAGCCTTGCGGCAAGTCGGGGTAGAAATAGTTCTTACGATCAAAGCGCGACCACAGGTGGATCTTAGCGTTCAGGCCCAAGCCTGTCTTGATCGCCTGCTCCACGCAGAACTGGTTGATGACGGGCAGCATGCCCGGCATGGCCGCGTCGACGAGGCTAACATTCTCGTTCGGCCCAGCGCCATAAGCGGCAGAGGAACCAGAGAATAGCTTGGTGTTCGACGTTACCTGGGCGTGCACTTCGAGGCCGATAACGACTTCCCAATCGCCGGTTTCGCCGCGAAGGAGGTTGCGTTGTTCAGTCATGGTCCTCACCTCCACCATTCTGTGGGCTGAGCGTTGAAGCCAATCGCCTCTTCGAGGGCCGCCGCACCGCGGATCATCGTTTCTTCGCCAAAGGCTGGCGCGATGAGCTGGAGACCAAGCGGCAAGCCTTGCGCATCCAAACCGCCCGGGATCGAGATACCTGGCACACCGGCGAGGTTCGCCGTCACGGTGAAGACGTCGTTGAGATACATCTCAATCGGGTCCGCCGATTTCTCGCCGAGACCAAAGGCAGCCGATGGCGAGGATGGTGTCAGCAGCAGGTCGACCTGCTCAAAAGCCGCCGCCATTTCCATGGCGATTTTCTTCCGCACGCGCTGGGCCCGCAGATAGTAGGCATCGTAGTAGCCAGCAGACAGCACATAGGTGCCGATCATCAGCCTACGCTTGACTTCGGCACCAAAGCCTTCGCCGCGGGTCTTCTTGTACATCTCGTGGATATTGTCGTCTTCCACGCGGACGCCGTACTTCACGCCGTCATAGCGGGCGAGGTTGGACGACGCCTCGGCAGGCGCCACGATGTAGTAGACGGGCAGCGCGTACTTTGTGAGCGGCAGCGAGACCTCGACGATCTCAGCACCCTGCTCTTCCAACAGCTTGGCGGATTTGGTCCAAAGGTCGCTGATCTCTTGGCTCATGCCGTCGAGACGATATTCCTTCGGAATACCGATCTTCATGCCTTTGACGCCGCCAGCAATGGCTTGCTCATAGTCCGGAACCGGACGATCGATTGAGGTGGAGTCCTTCGGATCGTAGCCCGCCATGGAGTTCAGCAAGATCGCCGAGTCACGCACGTCCTTGGCAATCGGCCCCGCTTGGTCGAGCGAGCTGGCGAACGCCACGATGCCCCAGCGCGAGCAACGGCCATAGGTAGGCTTCAAGCCCACCGTCGCGGTCAGCGCAGCCGGTTGACGGATCGAGCCGCCGGTGTCCGTCGCGGTGGCGCCCGCACACAAGCGCGCGGCCACGGCCGCCGCGGAGCCGCCCGAGCTGCCGCCTGGCGTCAGCTTGGTCTCTTCGCCTTCACGGCGCCACGGGTTGATCGCTGGTCCGTGGGCAGAGGTTTCGTTCGATGAGCCCATGGCGAACTCATCCAAATTGAGCTTGCCCATAAACACGGCGCCATCGTCCAGCAGGTTCTGGCTGACGGTGGACTCGTAAGGTGGACGGAAGCCGTAGAGAATGCGGCTGGCCGCGTTGGTCTCAAGGCCTTCCGTACAGAACAGGTCCTTGATGCCCATGGGAATGCCTTCGAGAGGACGCGCCTCCCCTTTGGCGATCCGCTCGTCCGAGGCCTTCACTTGGTCCCAAGCCAGCTCAACGTTGAAGCGCACGAACGCGTTCAACGCCCGCGAGTTCTCCGCCCGCGTGAAGTACTGGTCGAAAACCTCAGCGGCAGAAAATTCCTTGGCCCGCATGCCATCGCGCAGCTGGGCAATCGTCTTTGTGGTGAGATCAGCCATTATTCGACCACCTTCGGTACGACGAAGAAATGATCGTCCGACTTCGGCGCATTCTTGGTGACAGCCTGGGGCTGACCGCCGCCCGTGGGGCCGTCGGCGAGGACGTCGTCGCGCATCGGCAGGGCGACCTCGACGGAGGAGGTCATCGCCTCAACACCTTCGATGTCGACTTCCTGCAGCTGCTCAATCCAGCCCAAGATGCCGTTCAATTCATTCATCAGGTGGGGAACCTCTTCGTCCGCAATGGCAATGCGGGCCAGGTTCGCGACCTTCTTTACGGTGGATTCGTCTAAGCTCATAGCCAAACGGGCTACCGCAGGTGCTAAGGCGGGCAAAGCGGAAATTTCGCTCAAGCGCTGCTAGAGTTTACCTCGGCGCAGATCGCGGATGGTCTGAGGAGCCGGGACAAGGCGATAGTCGCTCTTCAAGAACCGTCTTGCCGAGAGGCCAAAGGGCCGCCCTGCCCTCTCTTGAACCAGCGCCAGCATGGCGGCTTCCGAGCGGTCGGTGGCTGCAAACGAGCCGTACAGATCAATCACGGAGCTGTCCGAAGCCTTTGCCACCGCGAGCACAAAGATCGCCCCGCAGCCATAGACAGCATCGTTGTCCGTGCGGCCTGAAAGATAACCGGAGCGCAGAGCCTCGCCGCATTGCTGCTCGCGCGACCGCAACAACGCTGCTGGAGCGCCACCGCATGGCGCACCGCATTGATCGAGCGCCTCGATCGCCATCGCCTCGGCGAAACCTTCATGCCAAAAGCGCGGTTCCACGGGTAGGCCGCTCGCGTACTGCCGAACATGGGCTAATTCATGAGCGAGATTGCGGACCACGTCCTGTCTCGCCGCATCACTTTCCTGGGTCCAATCGCCTTGGAAATGCACCCGGATCAGGTCCGCCTCAGCTTCAGCCTCAATGATCCGGACGCCCGCAGTGTGACCCTCAGCTGTATACTGAAGGTTCATGATTGGCATCCGCGGCAGACCATAAAGCGCGGCCAGACGGTCCGACTGCGATTCGATCTCGCTATTTATCCAGACCGGCAGGTCGTCCTGCGCCGCGGCGCTTGCAATCATCGCCCAGCCAGCGAAAAGCCAAGCCATGATTGTTCCCCTCGACCAGCTACGAGAGCAGCCTGGGCCGCTTCTCGGTCTTGATGTCGGCGTAAAGACCATAGGTGTCGCTCTCTCCGATCCAGCCAGGAGCTTGGCCACGCCGCTGTCCACGATCAAGCGCACCAAGTTCACGGCAGACGTGACGATCCTGTTGGAATGGATCGCTGAACGCGCTGTTGTCGGCGTCATCATTGGTCTTCCCCGCAACATGGACGGTAGCTTGGGGCCCAAGGCTCAGTCGGTGAAGACCTTCGCGAAGAATATGACCAAACACACGGATCTTCCTCTCAGCCTGTGGGATGAAAGGCTATCGACCGCTGCCGCGGAGCGAACTTTGATCGAGCTTGATGTCTCACGCGCGCGGCGCGCTGCTGTCATCGACAGCCACGCTGCAGGCTTCATCCTGCAAGGCGCGCTCGACAGATTGGCCTCAATGGAGGAGGGACAAGACTGATGAACCACCTCACCGACATAGACGCTCTCTCCGACGAGCAGATCAACAACCTGCTCGACGAAGCCCTGCGCTACGACCGAATTATCCGCGCGGGTCAGGATCTCAAGGGACCGCTTGCCGGCATCCTACAGTTTAATCTGTTCTACGAGAACTCGACGCGCACCAGCCTCTCGTTTGAAGTGGCGGGCAAGCGCCTAGGCGCCGACGTGGTGGCCGTGCCCGTGGCTGCGAGCTCCGTGCACAAGGGCGAGAGCCTTCGCGATACGGTACTGACCCTGGCGGCCCAAGGCGCAGACATCATGGTACTCCGCGCTAGCGGCGCCGGGACCATCGACGCGTCGAAGGTAGCGCTGAAAGAAGCTGGCTTCGGCACGGCGATCGTCAATGCTGGCGAAGGAGCCTTCGGCCACCCGACCCAAGCGCTCCTCGATGCAGCGACCTTGATGAGCGCCTTTGAGCGGACGCCCGACGATGACGGCCTTCGAGGCCTGTCGATCGCGATCCTCGGCGATCTCGTGCACAGCCGCGTGGCTGCCTCTTGCTGCGCCTTGTTCGCCCGCCTCGGCGCCGACCTTCGCCTTTGCGCCCCGCAGGAATTGCTACCCACCTCCAAGCCGGACGGCGTCGGTTTGGTCACCACGAGCCGGTTCGAAGCCCTGGAGGGCGTAGACGTTGCCATGGCACTACGCATGCAAACCGAGCGCTTCGAAGCCGATTTGGCGATCGATCCCGCTGGCTATCGCGAAGACTTTGGCCTGACGATGGATGCGTTGAGCTTCGCCAAACCCACGGCGTTCGTGATGCACCCGGGGCCGATGAATCGCGGTATCGAGATCGACAGCGACGTGGCGGATGATCCGTCGCGCTCGCTTATTCTCCAGCAGGTGGCCATGGGCGTTCCGACACGCATGGCCGTCCTCCGACACGCGGCGAACCGATGATCCTCACCCTGGGCTTGGCCCTGTTTGCGTACCTTTTAGGCTCCGTTCCCTTTGGCTTGGTACTGACCCGCGCTGCCGGTTTGGGCGATATTCGCGATATCG
>JABSRH010000073.1 GCA_013215175.1 Parvularculaceae bacterium
CTGATTTGCCTGTTGCTCTGTGTGCGAAGGGCTTGGAGCGAGGCTCGATGGCGCCGATGCACCAAGTGTTGGGCGAGGCGTGGCCCGAGGCGCGCGGTGCGGTTCTCTCGGGGCCAAGCTTCGCCTTGGATGTGGCGCGAGGCCTGCCTACGGCGGTGCCGCTGGCGACCCACGATGAAGCTGATCAGCAGTTCTGGCTTGATGCCTTGGCGACACCGACATTTCGTCCGTATGCCTCTTCGGATATGCAGGGTGCGGAGATTGGGGGGGCGGTGAAGAACGTCCTTGCGATTGCTTGCGGCATCGCTGAAGGCAAGAAACTGGGTGACAGCGCCAAGGCGGCGCTGCTAGCGCGTGGCTTTGCGGAGATGCAGCGCTTTGGCGCGGCGATGGGCGCGGCACCGGAGACCATGGGCGGATTGTCCGGGCTCGGAGACTTGGTGCTGACCTGCGGTTCGCGGCAGTCGCGGAATTTTTCGCTCGGGTTTGCGCTGGGCGAGGGCGCGGATGCTGAAGCCTACTTGGCGTCGCAACCCACGGTCGCTGAGGGCGCAGCAACGGCGAGACCCCTGGTCGAGCAGGCGCAGGCCCAGGGTGTGGATATGCCTATCGCTGAAGGCGTGGCCGCCCTTATCGATGGGGCCATCAGTGTAGATGAGCTCATCAGCAAGCTGATGAATAGGCCATTGAAGGTCGAAGGCTAAGCCTTATTGAAACTCGCGAACCGGGCAGCTTTTGCGCTTGCGGGTTTCAGGCTTGCCAGGCTCGCCCACGGCATCGACGAATCCCCGCTCGAACGCAGCCGCGCCCATGGAGCCTAGGCGCTCGTAGCAGATCGACAGCTGGCTCTCGTAATCCACGGTGCCAGCGGTGATGCCATCGCGCGCGAAGTCGTAGGCGTAGTTGTAGCAATCACAGTTGGTTGACGGCGGCACATACTCGTCATCCTCGCCGAAGAGGCTGACCGAGACCGATTTGGTCGAGCGATCGACCGTCGACGGGGTGCTGGTCGAGGCCACGGAAAGCGAACCTTCGCCAAAGAAAACAAAGGCAAAGATGCCCAAGATGGCTACCGCCATCACGGTTCCAAAGATCGATTCAATCCGTGTCATCGTTGCCGCCCACACTGTTCCCGTTTGCTAATCATTAACCTGAAACCCCCGGAAAGGGAAGACCAAGCGGATAGGATCACGCACCGCGCTCGAAACAGGCGTCGGTGATGGTCCAGCCCAAGTCCCTCAACATGCCCAATAAGATCTTGTCGGGGTGGCGGATGCTCTCACCTTGGCCTGAGTCTGCAAGCATGATCGGGGTCGCCCGCCGCGGAAATGCTGGGATGTGGCTGACATTCAACGGTGTAACCCCCACCGGGTAGCCACCATTGGCTGCGACGGCGTGCTTGCCGTCAAAATGGATCGTCGGGTTGGCCACCGCGTAGGTCAGCTCAAGCGACGGCTCTGGGAAGTCCTTGGTTATCCGGCGGCCATCAGCGAGTTTGAGGAAGGTGTCATAGACCTCCGGCGTGCCGTCCTGCTCGCGGAATGGGAAGCTCCACTCGAAGAAATCGACGAATTCATCGGGGCGGCCGATGGAGGCGATGGGCTCACCTTCCCACGGGACGAAGATCACGGACGAGACCCCTAGGCCGTGAGCGATTTCGTGCATGGCCACGTTAATGAAATCGACCTTGCCTTCTGAAATCGGATCGTCTTGCGAGAAGTGCCAGTTGTCGCCGTCGCCGGCCTCTTTGAGGAAGACGTTCATATCGTCTTGCTCCGTCACGCGGCGTCCGCGGAGGGCGCTGGCTAAAGCTGTGGGGTACCAAACACCGCGCTTGGGCAAGTAGCGCTTGTTCCGAACGGAATTGTGGTTGGCAAAGCCGGTAGGGCCGCGTTTGATGCTGCTCGCCACGATCTTGATCGGCGCGTCGGAGACTAGGCAGCGCTCCCACACGGCCACGGCGTTCTCGAAATCCGCTTGGGCCTCAGCCGACAGGTTCTCATAGCGAACGTCGATTTGAGCGGTCTTCGGCTCTTCAAGGGCGAGGGAGAGAAGGAAAGCGAGAAACATCAAGGGGCCTTGGCGGTGACAAGGCTCCGATTTGTTGTTTTCCGAGGCGCGGGCAAGGGCGATCCTTGACAACGATTAGTCAATTAGCTAAATGACGATTCATGGCTTCCGTCTTCAAAGCTCTCTCCGATGCGACCCGCCGCAAGGTGCTCACCATGCTGAAGGATGGTCCCCTATCAGCGGGCGATATCGCTGAGCGGTTCACGTTCTCCAAACCCACCATGTCGGCTCATCTCAGTGTGCTGAAGGAGGCGGGGCTCGTATCGACCACTAAGGATGGCAAGCGGGTGATCTATCACTTGCAGGTGTCGGTCCTGGAAGACGCCCTTTTGGGGTTTGCAGAGGAATTCGGCTTTGGCCGCGGAGCATCCACGGCAGAGGCCGTGGTCAATGGAAAGGAACAGACGTCATGAACCGTCAGATTGTCACTTCTCTCGTATTCGCAGCTGGTGTGTTGGGGTTGGCGTTTGGCGCCCGTATGCTGAATGAAGCTGGTCTTGCGTCGCTGGAGGCAGCGCGGGTGAACGGCGTCATCGCCGGTTTGATCTTGGTTTGGTTCGGAAACCTGATGCCGAAAAAGAACCCGGAGAGGTCGTGTGGGCAAGATCCAGGTGCGTCCTTTCGCATGAAGCGCATGGCGGGTTTCTTGTTGATGCTCGGCGGTATTGGTCACGCGGTGGCGTGGCTAGCGTTGCCCCTGGATCAAGCGAAATGGATCGCCATGATTCCGGTGGCCGTGGCGCTGGTCATCGTGCTCGCCACGGCTTTCCGCTCGCGCGTATGGGTTTAGGTGAGGGCCTCAGCGCGAACTTCGCTGGCACGCTTTTTGAGGCTGTCCGTCTTGAGTTGGCCGCAGGCGGCGCCGACGTCTCGGCCTCTTGGGGTGCGGATGGGTGAGGCGTAGCCGGCGCGGTTGACGATCTCGGCAAAGGCCTCGATGCGGTCCCAGTCCGAGCATTCATATTGGCTGTTGGGCCAAGGGTTGAAGGGGATCAGGTTGATCTTCGCTGGGATACCCTTCAGTAAGCGGACCAATTCGCGGGCCTCGGCGTCGCTGTCATTGACGCCCTTCAACATCACATATTCAAACGTGATCCGCCGGGCGTTCGACGTGCCCGGATAGTTCCGGCACGCTTCCAGAAGCGCCTCGATGTTCCACTTTTTGTTGATTGGCACAAGGACGTCGCGCAGCTCATCGTTCGTGGCGTGCAGCGAGATGGCGAGCATCGCCTCGGTGCGCTCACCCAGATCATGCATCTGATTGACGATGCCAGAGGTGGAGACGGTGATACGGCGGCGGCTGATGGAAATGCCCTCGCCATCGGAAATCACGTTGATGGCGGTGTCGACACCGTCGAGGTTGTAGAGCGGCTCGCCCATGCCCATGAAGACAATATTCGTTAGCTGACGGTCGTCCTTGCCCGACGGCCATTCTTCGATATCATCCTTGCACGCCAAGACTTGCAGGATGATCTCCTCGGCGGTGAGGTTCCTCACGAGCGCTTGCGTGCCGGTATGACAGAAGGTGCAGTTGAGGGTGCAGCCCACTTGGCTCGATACGCAGAGCGAGCCTGCACGGCCCACGCCTGGGATGAAAACCGCTTCAGCCTCGATGCCAGGGGCGAAGCGTAGCAGGTACTTGCGGGTGCCGTCGCGTGAGACTTGGCGTTCGACAATCTCTGCACGCGGAATGCGATACCAATCGTCCAGCTTTTGCCGCATGCCCTTGGCGATGTTGGTCATCGCCGAGAATTCTGTGACGCCGAAATTGTAGACCCAGCCCCAAATCTGGCGCGAGCGCATGCGCGCCTCTTTGTCAGTGAGGCCTAAATCCTCAGCCAGACGTTTCGCCAGACCCTTGCGGGTCAGGCCGATGAGAGATGTGCGCTGATCGGTGTCGGTCTCGGGCAACGCCGAGATGAGGGTCGTGGACATAGCTTTTCGCCGCCTTGCTACAGGACTTAAGAAGGAGCCGCGGCGCCTAGCTTAACTGAGGGTGGGGTGCAAGTTGGGGCGTTAGAGCTCTGCTCGAACTTGGTTCTGAAAACCCGGGGCCGCGAACATCCATCGTGAACAGTGATTATTACATTGAATCTAAGGTCATACAAAGCAACGTTGCTCGTCTAGTTGAAACTACCATCCGAGGTTTTGTTGGGCCGCTTTGATGAACTCTGCGTCCTCGAATTCTTCAAGGAGCCAGTCGAACACAGACTGCACAATGAGTATCAGCTCTCGTCGACGTCGTTCTTCGGCCAATCCAACATATTCGTCGGCAGAAAATGCAGTGTACTGCTTTTTGGCAACGCCCATCAGTTCGATGTAGTCGGGCGCGTTGTTTGGAGATGGTCCCAGCCGAACGACAATCTTGTTTATCCCGTGAAAATGAAAAGGATACCGGAGCGCATCATTCACGATGCGTTCTACTTCCTCTCCAACGTCGTCCATACGGTACCCAACGCTTATGATGTCCCGTTGGTTGGGCCAGAGCTGGAATATCCATTGGGCCATGTATGAACTCTGCAAAAGCGGCTCAGTACAGTAAAGTCTTGATGCTGTGGGGCTCTCGTTTGGGCGTTACTCGCTGTTTTCCGTCGTGCCCACGGCCCGCTGCGAAGGGCTGATGCCGGCGTATTGCCGCCGAGCCCGCTACGCCTTAATCCCAAACGCCACTCGCACCCACGGCACCCGCTTCAGCAGCTCGTAGCCCACGGCGCAGCCTGCGATGGTGCCGCTGGCTACTAGCGCCAGCTCTAGGGGGCCGCCCAGCTTTAGGGGGGTTAGCTTGGCGACGAGGGTTACGGTGATGGTCTGGTGCAGGATGTACCAGCAGAAGACCGCGCCGGTGAGGTAGGTGAGCAGCGGCGATGGCTTGTTGAGGAAGCGCTGGGCTAGGCCGAGGAGGCTGAGGATGACACTCCAGGCGTAGAGCACGCTGGCGAGGGGCCAGGTGAGGGTGATCACGCTGATCCAGAACTCAGCAATAGCGGCGGCGTCGGTGTCGGAGGCTGTCGCTACCAGCCCTCGCCATACGCCGAGAATGATCGCGACACTGAGGAATATCGGTAGGCCTTTGCGGATTGCGTTCCAGAAGGCTTCCGACTTGGCGATCAGGAACCCGACGATCAGTATAGTGAAGGACACGGCGTGGGTGTTCCAATCATCGAACAGCGCGTGGGTCGTGGGGAAGCGGGGCTCTAACCCATAGCGATAGAAGATGAAGGGCAGGGCCAAACCCAGCAGCACGCCGAGGGGGCGGCCCGCTACAGTTTCGAACGCGCGGCTTTTGCTGATCCGGACGAGCAGCGGATAGAGGAACGCCAGCACCGGCACGTAGATGAAGAGGTACACGATGTACCACAGGTGGTTCCAGGTCGGCGTGATGATGGAGAACTGCTGCTCGAAGGACAGGTAGGCGGGCCAGAAGGCCAAGATGCCGGGCTCGATCTCGCCTTTTTCGAGCTGCTCGAAGTAGCTCTGCGGCATGACCACCAGCGCCATGCCCACCACGATCGGCAGGCCCAGACGGAGGGCTCGGGAGGCGGCGACGGGGCCTCGGCCTTGCTTGTCGAGCGCAAACCGTAAGGCGACGCCCGAGATCAAGAACAGCAGGCTGAGCCGCCAGGGGTTCACGAGGAGCATGGGCAGCCGCCAGGCTTCGGAGCCGTTAGCGCTCTTCACATGCCACCCCCAAGGCACGTAGGCCATGCCGATATGGTAGGCGATCAACAGCCCGAAGGCGATGGCGCGGAGCCAGTCGAGATCGTAGCGCCGCGAGGGTGAGGGAAGAGACATCGATGGAAACCCGCGTTGGTGACAGGGATCGATCTGCCGAGCTTGCGCGTGGCTCGCACCCTGATGGTGACCAAGCTTCATCTTCCGTGACAGGTGGAACAGGGCTTGGGACGACCGGGGACGGCCCAGGGACGAACGGTGCGAGCCCTCAAGCCATTGATGCCGAAGCGGATCGCCGGACGATGATCTGGTTTGGGGTTTTGACCTTGGTGATCGCGTTGGTAGCGCTCCTTTCGGCGAACACCGAGGTCCAGCGCGCCGGTTCGGGCTCAGCCGGCAAGTTTGCCCTCTACGAGCTGAGCAGCGTCGTGGTGATCCTGGCACTGATGCCAGCAGTGGCGTGGGTGACCTCGCGCGGGATGCCGGGGCTCCATCCGCTCGGCCGTGTGGCTTGGGTGCAGGCCGTCGCTTTTGTGGCTTTCAGCTTGGTGCATATTGCGGCGATGGTCGCCTTGCGGAAGCTGCTGCATGAGCCGCTGTTCGGTGTCGGGTATCTCTTCACCGACGCGCCCTGGCGCGATGTGATCTATGAGATGCGCAAGGACGGCGTGACCTATTTCATCCTCGTGATGTTCTTCGTGCTTGGCCGGGAAATGGCGGCGAAGGATCGGGCTTTGGCCGAAGCCAAGGCATCGGCGGCACCCAAGATGCTGACCTATCGCTCCGGCGGCCGGACCGTGATGCTGGCCGCGAGCGACGTGCTTTGGGTGAAGTCGGCGGGCAACTACGCCGAAATCCGCGGCAAGATGGGGCGGTACTTCGTTCGCTCGACCTTGAAGGCGGTGGAAGAGGATTTGCTGGAGGCGGGCATCGACGCGCGCCGGGTGCACCGCTCCTACGTGGTGGTGGCGAGCGCCATCGTCAGCGCTGTGCCCAAGGGGCAGGACATGCTGGCGACCACGAGCGATGGCGCTGAAGTCCCCGTCAGCCGGCGATTTCGGATGGCGCTGGACGCCAGCTAGCTCTTCCGGCGAACGAATTTGAGCCCAGACCAGTCCTGGTCGACGGCGCAAACCTTCACGTCCACAAACCCGGTGGGCAGGATGATCCGGCGGAGGTCGTCTTCGGTGAGGTCTTTGAACAGCGGGCTGCTCTTTTTCGGCCAGCTCACCCAGAGCATGCCGCCTTCGGCGACTTTGCTCAGCGCGCCCTCGATTTTGCGCTCAAGGGTCTTGGTGTCCGGGCAGAAGAGGTGGACGATGCCTGCCGAGGTTGCGCGCACGTGGAACTGCACGCTGTCGTCCGCGTCGGCCAAAAGCTCAGCGTAGTGATCAGGTGCGCCGATGGTCAGCACGTTGTGGTGCGGCTTGATGCCTAACTTAGCGGCGAGCGGCTTGCCGGAATAACCGTGTGTGGGCGCCTTCGCCATGTTGGTAGTCTCCGTACTGAATCAAAAGACTGAAATTGACCAAGAGAGTGCGCATCAGTCAGCTGATTCAAAGTCTTAAAGACTGGTTTGATGGCGGTCAGCTTTAGCTCCCAGTGCGTTGAAATTCGCCACCCCCAACCATGTAGGCCTTCTGCACAACGTCTTCGTTTTCGCGATACGTCCGGAAACCCATTGCCTCGTAATAGCTTAGCGCTCCCGGATTATCGGCGCCAATATAGGCGTCGATTTTGAGCAATCCTGCTGCCTCTGCAGCAACTTTAGTGACAGCGAAAAGTGCCTTTCCCACGCCCCTCCGATGAGCGCGCGGGCTGATGTGAGTACCGACAATACCCCAGCCAAGCGGCACACCGTACGAATTGTCAGGCCATGATCGAACCAAAGACTGGAAGCCGATCAGATTGTTGTTTTCGTCCACCGCCACAGAGCATCGGACACGCTCCGGATGATCGATGTAATTGGAGATCATGAGGGCAGGTTCGGTGCTCCGTTGCCGACCCGTCTGAACCACGATCTCCCTGAGTACCTCGCTCATGGCCTCGGCGTCGCCCGTTACCGCTTGCCGAACCTTCATGACCCTGTCTGCCTATGAATTGGGAACAATTCGGCGGTCTCTGACATCAATGTTGGACCTACTAAACACATCGGTGCTTGCGCCCTCGTGATTGGTTATGGAACCTAGTCTCGGTCGTATTCGAGAACGTCGCCGGGTTGGCAATCGAGGACGTCGCAGATTTTCTCGAGGGTCGTGAAGCGGACGGCTTTGGCCTTGCCTGTCTTCAAAATCGAAAGGTTGGCAATGGTGATACCCACGCGCTCGGACAGTTCCGTCAGCGACATGTCGCGTTCGGCTAGCATCTTGTCCAAGGTTACGCGAATGGTCACGAGCGCTTCTTATCCTTTATCGATAAACAAAAAGAGTGGCCGATACATGAACGATCTTTCATACCGCCGCAAGTCCGCCTAACGGTCCTCCATAACTTGAAGGTTTTGCACCATGTCGCTCTTTCCACGCAATATCTTGGTTCTCGCCACTCGAAATGAGGGCAAAGTCAAGGAAATGCAGCTGTATCTTGAGGGGCGAGGCGTGGAGATTGTCACTGCGTCAAGCCTCGGTTTGCCTGACGTGCCAGAGACCGGAACGACCTTTGAAGACAATGCTATGCTGAAGGCTGTGGGTTATGGCGAGGCGGCTGGTCTGGCGGTGATGGCGGATGACTCCGGGCTTGAGGCTTCCGCTCTGGGCGGCGCACCGGGTGTCTACACCGCCGATTGGGCGGGACCTGAGCGTAACTTTCGCATGGCGATGTCTCGCCTGCAGCGGGAAGTGGAAGCGGCGGGGGAAGATCGCCGCGCCAATTTTGTCAGTGTCGTGATCCTGCGTTGGCCCGATGGCAGGATCTTGCGTGCCCGCGGTGAGGTGTGCGGACGGTTGATTTTCCCTGGCCGCGGCACCGGGGGCTTTGGGTATAACCCGGTGTTCATGCCCGATGGTGACACGAAGACGTTTGCCGAGATGACGGCCACGGAACGTGCTCGCTATTCTCACCGCCGCCGGGCCATGGACAAGGTGCTGGCCGAGCTGGACCGATGAGGCCTTTAGGCCTTTACGTGCATTGGCCGTACTGTGCCAAGATTTGTCCGTATTGTGATTTTACCGTTGCGCGGCATCGAGAGGTGGATGCCGCGGCGTGGGCTCAAGCCCTTTGTGACGACCTCGAATTTCTCGCTAACCGAGCGGAGCGGCGGCCACTGGTCAGCATCTATTTCGGCGGCGGCACCCCTAGTCTGATGCCGTTTTCTGTGGCCGAAGCGGTGATGACCAAGGCGGAAGCCCTGTTCGGTGTGGAACCGGGAGCGGAAGTCACCTTCGAGGCCAATCCCGGTGACGAGGGGCGGTTTGCTGATTTTCGATCCTTAGGATTCAATCGGCTTTCCCTCGGTGTGCAGAGTTTTGATGACCAAGAGCTTCGCTATCTTGGGCGGAACCACGATGGGCAGCAAGCCCGCGTGGCGGTGGATGCAGCTTTGGCGGCGTTCGACCGGGTTAGCCTGGATTTCATCTATGCGCTGCCAGACCAGTCCGCTGCCGTGTGGCGACAGCGTCTATTAGAAGCTCTGTCCTCTGGCGCTGGGCATTTGTCTTTGTACCAATTGACGATTGAACCGGCGACAGCGTTTGGCAAGGCGGCCGCGCGAGGTGAGCTGTTGCCTATGCCTGATGACAACGCAGCGGATATGTACGAACTGACTCAGGACGTCACCGGCGAGGCCGGGTTTCCCGCCTATGAGGTTTCGAACCATGCCCGGTCCGGAGAAGAGGCGGTGCATAATCGTCTTTATTGGGATGATACCGATTGGCTTGCCGTTGGCCCCGGTGCGCATGGACGGTTGGGTGCAGCGGCAGCTCGGGTGGCGACAGAAGGCGTGCCGAAGGTTTCTTCGTACACGGCGTTGTCAGTGGGCGAGCGTGTACTCGTGGAGCCGCTTTCGCCTGAGCAGCACTACCTTGAGGTTTTGGCTTCAGGACTTCGTCCCGTCGAGGGGCTGCGGTTGAGGCGCTTGGGTGAGCACGCGCTAGCGCTGCTGCAGGTCGCGGAGCCTTGGATTCATGACGGGCTGCTAACCCACGAAAACGGGCGGTTGGCGGCAACGCAAGCGGGCCGCCTCGTCTTAGATCACTTGGCCTCGGCGTTGGCCGAGGCGGTGTCCTCATCGGATGCCGAGCTGTAGCTCGCGATCAGTGCTAAGAGTACGGATGGTTCGAAGGGCTTGCTCAGGAAATCGTCCATGCCCGCAGCGAAGCATGCGTCTTGATCCTCTTGCAGGGCATTTGCCGTCAGCGCGATGATCGGTACACGCCTGTTCGTCTCGGCTTTGCGGATCTCTTTGACGGCCTCCAGGCCGTTCATCACCGGCATGTGCATGTCCATGAGGATCAGGTCAAACTCGCGCGCGTTGGCGGCTTCTACCGCGGCGGCGCCATCGCCGACGAGGGTCAGGCGGTGACCCCCGCGCTCCACCACCGCGCGAGCGAGCACGGCGTTGATCTCGTTGTCTTCCGCCAACAGAATGTCCATCGGTGGCGCTTCGGTGGTGGCCGGTTCTTTCTCTTTCATCCGGTCGAGCTCTTCTTGCGTCACGGAGAGGTCGTCGCCAATCAGCACGCGGTGGAAGCTGCGTTTACGGATGGGTTTGGTGAGGTAGGCATCGAAGCCCAGCGTATGCAGTCGCTCATAGGCACTCTTAGCGCCCGTGGGCAGCAAAACGATCGCGCGCGTGGCGACCTTGCAAAGATCTGCCGCGTCGTCGGCGAAATTGTAGTCGCAGATGAATAGCGTGTCGTCAGAGTCGCGCAAGCGCCGCCGCGCTTCTCCCGTGCGCTGCGCGAAATAGAGGTCGCGCGCGCCGCCAATGCGCAGGGCGATGCCCATGGCGTTGCAGATGATCGGGTTGCTAGCGAGCACCACAACGCGCTTGGCTTTCACCGGTGAGCGTTCGTCACGAACGGCAGGCTCGACGATATCGAATGGCACCCGCAAGAAGAAGGTGCTGCCCTTCGATTCTTCGCTCTCGACACGGATGGAACCGCTCATCTTTGCTGTCAGCTGTTTGACGATGGCGAGGCCCAGGCCTGTGCCCTCGATGGAACGCTCTTCCACACTGTCGGCACGCGAATAAGCCTCGAATAGCTTTGGTAACAGCGTTTGCGGAATGCCAACGCCGGTGTCCGCGACCTCGATCGCCAGCTCGCAAGCCTTATCCGAGGTCTCGTGCACGCGTGCGCTGATCAGTACACCACCTTGTTCGGTGAATTTCACTGCGTTGCCAACAAGGTTGATCATCAGCTGACGAAGCTTTGAGACGTCGCCGCGCAAGCGATGCGGCATGCCTGGATGCACTTGCGTTTGGACCTCGATCCCTTTTTCCGCCGCTTTGGGTGCTAGTAACTCTGCGATGGCCTCTAAAAGCTTCGTTGGATCAAAGACCTCGGGCCTGAGCGCAGCTTGATCGGTTTCGAGTTTTGCGTAGTCCAGGATCGCATTGATCAGGTCGAGCAGAGCGACGCCGCTGTTTTTGATGTTGCCCGCGAAGTTGCGCTGATTGGGGTCTAGACCCGTTTCAAGCAGCAAGTCGGTCATGCCCATGATGCCGTTCAGCGGCGTGCGCATTTCGTGGCTCATCGTGGCGAGGAACTGAAGAGTTTGATCGGTGCCTTTGCCGTCAGCCTTCGACTGGCGTTTGACGGGTAACGGCGTCAGCAGATGAAGCGTTTGGCCCGCGCCTGCTGGCTGAGAAACGAGATTGTATCGCTGCGGATAGTGGCCGTTTGCCTGCTGAATGCGGATGGTGGGTAGGGAATTACCATTGTCGAACCGACGCCAACCTTTTGGGTATTGGTGGTTCGAGAAAAATTGGCCTGCGGCCGCACCGCAAGCAACGGCTGCTGCGTTGGCGTCGACGATGCAGGCATCGTTATCGGTCACAAAGGCTGCGACCGGCCAATCTGCAAGTCCGTGTGTCGAGTTTTTGTCTCCCACCGATACCACGCTCCACTCCCTTGTGTTCTTTTGTCACAAATTGGTGAAAAGGTGGTTGTCAGGCTTCGTACCGTTTGGTGACAGTTTTCACGGGCTCGGGGCGGCGGAAACTGATGGCTTCGGCGATGTGGATCCGCTTGAGCCGCTCGGATGCTTCCAGATCAGCGAGGGTTCGAGCAACGCGGAGCGTCCTCGTATAGCCCCTCGCCGAGAGTTGGAGCTGTTCGCAGGCCCGCATGAGAAGCTGCTGCGCATCGTCGTCCAGCTCGCAGGCATCCGCCAGATCTCGTTCGGAGAGGTGCGCGTTGATCGCTCCCCTCGCAAGCTGTTGCTCGCGGGCGCGCATCACTCGTTCGGCAACGGTTGCAGTGCTTTCACCCGGTGCGCGGGAAGTGAGATCGAGGGCCGATACCGGCGGGGTCTCGATGGTGATATCCATTCGATCAAGGAAAGGCCCTGAGACGCGAGCCTGGTACTTTGCTGCGCAGGATGGTCCGCGTCCGCAAGATGAGCCGCAGCGGCATGGGTTCATGGCTGCGATGAGCTGGAACCTGGCGGGGTAGCGGATGTGGGCGTTGGCGCGGGCGATAAGAACATCGCCGGTCTCGAGCGGCTGGCGAAGGCTGTCGAGCACTGGAGCGTTGAACTCGGGCAGTTCGTCCAAGAATAGGACACCATGATGGGCCAGAGAGGCTTCGCCGGGTTTGGCGCGCATGCCGCCGCCCACCATGGCAGCCATAGAGGCCGAATGGTGCGGCGCCCGGAAGGGGCGCACAGGACTGAGGGCGCCATTTTCGATGAGGCCAGCCACGGAGTGAATCATCGAGACGTCGAGCATCTCTGTCGGCGATAGAGGGGGCAGCAGCCCAGGAAGGCGGCTGGCGAGCATGCTTTTGCCTGCCCCCGGTGGTCCGATCATCACCATATTGTGCCCGCCGGCGGCGGCCACTTCTAAGGCTCGCCGTGCGGTTTCTTGGCCTTTGACATCGGCGAGGTCCGGTACATGGCCTGCTTGGAGAAGATCTCCAGGCTCTGGTTGGCTAAGGACTTGGGTCCCTTTAAAATGGTTCGCGAGCTGAATAAGTGTCGAGGCGGCGATGATCGCGCCGTCGCCCCCTGCCCAGGCTGCTTCGGCGCCAGACGCTTTCGCGCAGATCAGGCCGAGCCCAAGCGCGTTGGCGCCCACGGCTGCGGGCAGAGCGCCCACCGTCTTGGCTATGGAGCCGTCGAGGCCAAGCTCCCCCATCACCGCCATGCCTTCGACGGCGTCGCGGGGTATCGCGCCCATTTCCGCCATCAGGGCTAAGGCGATCGGGAGGTCGAAATGGCTACCTTCTTTACGCAGATCAGCGGGCGCGAGGTTGACGGTGATCCGCTTGGGCGGAAGGCCCAGGCCGATGGAGGCGAAGGCCGCGCTAACGCGATCTTTTGCTTCACTGATGGCTTTGGCC
>JABSRH010000074.1 GCA_013215175.1 Parvularculaceae bacterium
CCGAGCAAAAGGACGGCAAGCCCGTCACTGTGTTCTTGGTGGCCGATGCCTCCCGGATTGAAGCGCAAGCACCTGTCCTGGGCCTTCTGAACTGGTGCATGCTGACAGAGCTCAAACGCCACGAGAACAAGTCGGTTCCGACCTATCTCTATGCGGAGGAGTGCACGAACTATAAGGTTGATGGGCTCGGCTCTCTTTTGACCTGGGGTCGTTCCTATGGATTGCGCTTGCATCTCGTCGTCCAATCACTTTCGGCTTTCCGGCGGGTCTATGGTCAGGAGGCCCTGAATACCTTGCTTTCAGAGACGGAAATTAAGCAGATCCTCCCCGCCACTCGCGAGCCTGAGACTCTTTCCATGGTGGAGAAGATGCTCGGCGAAACCGCCATCATGACCCGTGGCCATCGGCAATCCGCAAAGGTCATAGGCGAGATTGAAGGGCATGATCTTCGTGAGGACATCCGCCCTCTGATGACCGCTGATGAGCTGCGCCGTACCGAAAAAACTGTGCTGATTGTCCGCAAGCACAAACCCATGCTGGTAGAATTACCGCCTTACGCAGCCATTGCGCCCTGGCGAAAAGAAGAGGTCGGCATCAATCCGTTTCACGGCAAGCCCTTCCTCCTGCCTGTGCGCCTGCGTCTCAAACGCCGGAAGGTCCGGCGATACGCATGATCGCAGGGAGGTGGATATGGATAGACAGCAAGTGCAGCGTTCAAGGTTGGGCACTGTTTCAAAAGCCCTGGGTTGGCTCGCCAGTAAGCTTCCCCTGATCGCGCTTGTGGCGCTCGTCATAAGCCCCATTGGTCCGCATATGCGGTGGTAATATCGCTATGTCGATGGCTATTCGGATCGGGTTTATACGCACTGTATTTATATCGGCGCGCGTGGCCAGGTCATCGCTGATCACCTCACTCCGTATTGCCCGTTCTTTGTGATCCTTGATAGCCGCGCATGGCCAAAACCATGAACCCGCCCGTGACAGGCTCGTCCAAGATCTATGGACCTTGGATCGCGCCGGAGAAGCTAGAAGCTATTCCCGCTCTGCGCCGTGAGTTTGACCTCAATCGAGATCCGCTCTTCGCCAAACAGCTGGCGGACTTAGACAAGACGGAGGCTGAACGTCGTCGCGAAAACGCAAAAGCTTCGAGCGGCGAACGCGGTGAGGATGGGCGCGGTGCAGCGGCCCAAGCAAAGGTGGCCAACCCTAAGCCAGCCCTCAAGATCAAGCCGCCTGAAGCCCTTCGCGCACCTGTGGATCGCGCCCATCACTATCAGCAATTGGCTGTAGAGCGGCGTGAGGCCTTCCTCCGCCAACGCTCCCGATAACAACCAACGACTAGAAGGAACATCCTATGACGGAAGAAAAAAACCATGGCCCAATCCAGACACTCAGCAATGGTGCGGTCAAAGTCAAAATCTGGGAGCAACAAGGTGAGAACGGCTCGTTCCCAACCGTCAGCATCTCCAAGACTTATCGTGATCGCCAAACCGGAGAGCTGCGCGATGGCCAAAGCTTCACCGCTACCGATGTCCTGAAACTCGAAAAGCTGATGCCGAAGGCTTACGAAGAGATAGAGCGGTGGACAGAATATTTTAAAGGCCAACAGCAGCCTATCCCTCAACAGCAGCAGCCCGTTCAAGAAGCAGCGCAGCCGACCCTGCTCGAACAGCGTGATCTGGTCATGAACAACGCAGCGCCGCTCCAAGAGACGCCGCAACCAGTTCGCTCCCACGAGCGATAAATCGATCGGTAAGCGGATAAAATCGCTTGCCAAAATCTCAATTCCGATATATGTTCACTCTTTGTTCTACAAACAGAAAGGAACGAAAAGACCAGACACGCATAAAACAACAGGAGGCCAATCATGGGCACAAAGACAACGGATAATGATCTGACCACGAATGGGCTCTTGGATGTTGCGGTGACCGACAAGCCGTCGGTGTTGGTCGATTATGAGCGTTATGCTCACTTCCTCAAAGACAGCGATCTCAGCGATGAAGACAAGGCTGCGTTTCTGGAGACCATTTGGAACATCGTGGTCAGTTTTGTCGATCTGGGCTTCGGCGTTCACCCCATCCAACAAGCACAAGAAGCCTGTGGACAAGTTGGCACCGCCGCCGCTGAGACCCCAAACGATGCGAAGAGTGCGGTACAATGTAAGTCTACAAACTTTTTGACGATCTTTTCCAAGAGCGCCGACCCAGAAACCAAGCTGACGAAAGGAGGCACACCATGAAAGGTCTGATTGAACAACCGAACGCCATCAAGAAGGCTGTGGCTTATGTGCGAGTGTCCAGCACCGCTCAGACCAAGCGTGGTGACGGCCTTGGCTCGCAGGAAACAAGATGCCGTGAGTATGCGAACTATCGCGGTTATGACGTGGTGCAGGTGTTTAGCGACGATCTCTCTGGTCGTCTCATCGATCGCCCTGGCATGAAGGCGATGCTCGCCTTTTTGAAGAAGCACCGTCACGACCCTCATGCCGTGGTCATCGACGACATCTCGAGGCTGGCTCGCGGGGTGAAAGCGCATATTGAACTTCGTTCCGCTATAAGCTTGGCAGGAGGCGTTCTTGAATCGCCCAGCATCGAGTTTGGAGAAGACGCGGATAGCGAATTGCAAGAGTTCATCCTCGCCACGGTCTCACAACACCAGTCTAAGAAGAATGCAGAGCAAACACTCAACCGCATGCGATCGAGACTCCTCAATGGCTACTGGGTGTTCAGTGTACCAATTGGTTATCGCTATGATAAAACTCGCCACGAGGGCAAAGTGCTGGTGCGGGATGAGCCTGTGGCCAGCATTCTCACCGAAGCCCTCGAAGGCTTCGCAAGCGGACGTTTTGAAACCAAGGTGGAGGCAAAACGTTTCCTAGACAACCACGCGCTTTTTCCAAAGCCCAAAGGCCAGAACGAGTTGAGCCATGAACGCATCGAGAAGCTCCTGAGACAGCCTCTTTATGCAGGCTATCTTCAAGCGCCCAGCTGGAACATCAGCCTCAGGGAAGCGCGTCACGAAGGTCTGGTATCTCTTGCTACCTTCCAGCGGATTCAAGAGCACTTGGATGAGAAGGCCAAGGCTCCCGCCCGCAAAGATATGAACACAGACTTCGTTTTGAGAGGTTCGGTGACCTGCCATGATTGCGGCAACGCACTGACGGCATGCTGGTCCACCAGCAAGACAGGCAAGAAGCATCCCTACTATATGTGCTATGCGGACAAAACCTGCCCCAGCTACCGCAAGTCGATTCGGCGCGCTGACTTAGAGGGCGCGTTTGAGACGTTGCTGAAAAGCCTCCAACCCACCAAAGCGCTCGCTTCACTCATACAGGCGATGATGAAGGACGCTTGGGACCTACGGCTCGCTCAAGCCAGTGAGACCCGCAAAGCGATCAAAACCAAGGCGGCAAAGATCGAGAAGCAAATCGAAGGACTGCTCGACCGGATAGTCGATGCTTCGACCCCATCCGTCATCGCAGCCTATGAAAAGCGGATCGCTGCGCTGGAAACAGAACGCCTAGTGCTCGACGAACAAGGCCGCAAAACCGAGCGACCACGGCATACCTTCGACGAGATGTTCGAACTCGCCATGAGCTATCTCGCAAACCCTTGGAAACTCTGGGCTTCGGGCAACACTGAACATAGGCGAACGGTGCTGCGACTGACCTTTGCTGAGCGTCTGACCTACTGCCGGAAAAATGGGTTTTCGAACCCAAATTTCTCATTACCATTCAAGGTGTTAGGTGCAATTCAAGGGGAAGAAAAAGAAATGGCGCACCCATGAGGATTCGAACCTCAGACCTCTGCCTTCGGAGGGCAGCGCTCTATCCAGCTGAGCTATGGGTGCAAAAAGCCGGGCTCACCGTATGGGCGACCCGGCCGGGGGTTGGCAAGGAAAAGCTTTCCTCGCCGTCTGTCTTCTCGGCTTAGTTGCCGATGTGGTTGACGATGCGGCCGGGATAGTACTCCTCAGCGCGCACGTAAGTCTCCACGATGTCGTGGGTCTGCTCAAAGCTCAGCGCGTGGCCATGCGGCACGAAGCTTGAGTGGCTGTGGCTTTCGTAAGCGTTGTTGCTGCTGGCGCGGAGGCTGACCGAGGTCATCAGGCCCTCCATGTTCAGCGCGTTTGCCGACAGATCGCTGCCGTCAGGTGCTTGCTTCAGCTTACCGGTAGCCTGCTCCAGATGGTCAGCGAAGAGGCGCGACGTTTCGAGGAACACATCGATCGACACCGCGATGTTGCCGCGCGGTAGGCCGAAGTCGGCAATCTCGTAACGCGCAAGATAAGCCAGGTCTTTCTTGCTGAGGCCCGCTGAAACAAAGGCGTAGCGATCGTTGAACGCGCTCACCGTGCGGCGATCCACAGCGGTCTCAAACATCGAGACGAGGTGCATACCCTTGCAACGACCATCCTGGCCGCAAGCCATGGGCGTGATCTGGAAGCGCGAACCGGTGGCCGTGCTCACCAGCAGGGCTTTGTCGCCGTTCGGCAGCGTCACGCCTTCATAATCGAGGCCCATCTGCGAAACGATCGGGATCAAGGCTTCGGCGTGCAAGCTCGTCAGAGGTGCCGAAGGGTTGCGGATTTTGCTAGAGATGCTTAGCGCGCCGTCAGCAGCGCTCGCCGCGCCTATACCCATCACGGCTGTCATGGCCGAAATCAAAAGAGTCCGCATCTTATGTCACCCCATAAATCTCGCCCCGAGCATAGCCGAGAGTTAAGAGGGAGTAAACGACGTCCGTCAGATGGGGATGAAAAACGCAAGCCTTTCCGCGGTGATGGCGACAGGCCTAAGAAAAAAGGCTTTTCTCGGGACGAAGAGCGCAAGCCCTTCGCGAAGCGCGGCGAAAAACGCGGTCGCAAGGAAGATCGCGACGAGCGGGCGCTCGATCACCGCGACGACGAGGAATATGCCGAACGCCCACCGCTGCCGCCTGGCATTGGCTCACGCGATGCGGCTCTAGACATTCTGCGCCTCACGTCCCGCGGTCACCCTCTCGATCAAGCGTTAGAAATGTGCCGGAGCTTTGGCCGACTGGAAGGCAGCGACCGCGGTTTTGCTCGAGCGCTGGCTTCGACAACGCTGCGCCGTCGCGGTACGCTTGATGAGGTGATCGGCTCGTATCTTCGCGAACCACTGAAGCCAAAGCAGTCAAATCTGCAGGACATCCTTCGGATCACCGCAGCCCAGCTCTGCTTAATGGGTACCGATGCGCACGCAGCAGCATGGGCCGCCGTGGAGCTGGCCAAGCTGCGCGTCGAAACGAGGGGCTACACCAAACTCGTCAACGCCATCGCGCGTCGCCTCAGCGAGACGGGACCCGAAAAAGCGGAGAAAGTGCCGCTGCGCACGGACACGCCGGGCTGGCTTTGGCGCCGGCTGGCTCGCTCGCATGGCGCCAAGACGGCTGGCCTAATAGCCGAGGCCCATCGCGAAGAGGCGCCGCTCGATCTATCGCTGAAAGACCCTGCCGCCGAGATCGCCTGGCCAGAAGACTTGAACGCACGACGCATGGGCCCGCGCACCGTACGGATGAATTCGACGCGCGTGCCCGACCTCCCCGGCTTTGAAGAAGGCGCCTTCTGGGCCCAGGACCTCGCCGCCACCCTACCCGCTGAGCTGTTAGGCGCGCAGGCGGAGGACAAGATCTTTGATCTGTGTGCGGCACCCGGCGGCAAGACGATGCAGTTGGCCTCCACCGGCGCGGAGGTATTCGCCGTCGATGTCTCGGGCTACCGCCTGCAACGGCTGCAAGAAAACCTTGAGCGCACTGGCCTGAAGGCCGCTGTCCTCGAGGAAAACATCCTCGAATGGTCGCCCCCGAACCTCGCCGACAGGGTGCTGCTCGATGCGCCATGCTCGGCCACGGGCACCATTCGTCGTAACCCGGACCTTCTGTGGACATCACGCGACACCCAAGTGCCGGACTTGATCCGCCTTCAGGCTCGCATGCTCGACAAAGCCATCGAGTTGACCAAGCCAGGCGGCACCCTCGTTTACGCCGTCTGCTCCCTCCTCGCGGACGAAGGCGAAGAGCAAATCGAGAAACTCCTAGAGCGTCGCGATGATGTTGAGCGCATTCCAGTCACCGCCGACGAGGTGGCTGGCTTACCGGTGATCAACAAGCACGGTGACGTACGGTGCCTGCCGCATCGCCTGAAAGATCAGGGCGGTATGGATGGCTTCTTCGCTAGCCGTCTACGTCGCAAAGCCTAGGCAGCGCGCAATCCCTTGAGGCCAACAAAAAAGGCGCACCCCGCGAAGGGCGCGCCTTTTTCTGTGAGCTGACCTTCCCCGTCAGTCGATAAGCCAGTTAAGTTCGTGCCGAATGGCGGCGCGGTGTGCCCGCGTCTCCATGGGCAGCACGAATTCAGGCAAGAAGCCAAAGCGCGCCTTGACGTCTTGGATACCCGCAAGCGCCGCGGACTGAGCAATCGGATCATAGCCAAAACCATAGGCCATGTTCACCAGACGCTGTGTGTAGCTGATTTGCAGGTTGCGGCGGTAGGTGTTCGGCCGCCCCGTCAGGTCGCCACCGAAAACAGCCTCGTTGAGGTCCTGAATGACTTCAGCCGCTGAATAGGTATTTCCGTACAGCGACGAATCCGTCAGGCGCTCCATGATCACCGGGCTCATGATCTGCGAGAGGACCGCCGATTGAATGCCCACGGCTCGAGCATGCAGCTTGGGATCTTCCGTGTTGAAGAAGAAGTTGAAGCCGCGGCGTTGCTGCTGGAGGTGGCGCAACAGGTCTTCCGGCACCTCAAAGGCATCAGCCGCGAAGATGTACTTGGCCAGCGCCTTCATCGCCGCTTTCTGAGTCTCTTCCGGGACAGGCGTGTACGGAATGGTGTCATCCTGGCCTGGCTCGACCCGCTCGACATAGACGCCACCGACTTGCTTGGACATGTTGATGCCCATGCGAGCGATCTGGCCAGAGGCAACAAGGTACTCCTGCAGCAGACGCTGATAGCTCTCTTCGCCCTTCGCGTCGTACTTCTCGAGCAAGGTTGGAATGATTGAACGGGCCAGCTCGATGCGATCAACGCCGTAAGCGACGGGATCAGAGGATTGGTCGAAGACCATTACCCGCGGATCGATACCGTTAAACGGGTTGCGCATGTCGTCGGCGTCGTTGCCGAACGTCAGCATCGGCTCATTCGAACGGGCCAAGAGCGCATCACGCACATCTTCGTCGTCGAGGTCCGGGCTATAGCCGAACTCAATGGCCCAGATGTCGTAAGCACCCGGACGAGTATGGTGATAGTCACCCTGCTCGACACCGATCGGTGCAATGTTCACGGCATGGTAGTCCATCACCGAGTTCGAAGGCGCACCTTGCGTTAGGTCCTTATTGTGAACCTCACGTGGTCCGTAGACGGATGTTGCCTTGAAGTTATGGTTCAGACCAAGGGTGTGGCCAACCTCGTGCATGGAGAGGCTCACCACGCTCTGACGCACCATTTCGTCAAGCTCAGCATCCGTGGCACCGAGCGACTGCATCGCCGATTCACTGAACATGATGCGATCGCCCAGCTCTTGGCCAATAAAGCCAGGCTCATGGGAATGCGCATGATGATAGTCGCCGTGACTATGATGATGGTGGTCATCATCATGACCATGGTCGCTCAACGACACGGTACCGTCACGCACAGCCTGCGGATCAATGACCAAATCGTCGAAGTTGGCAGGCAGACCGTCCGTCGCAAACACAGCCGAGCGCAACTTGTCGCCACGAATGGCTGCGAGTTCAAGCATCACATCCGCACCCAGAATTTCGCCGGTGCGTGGGTTCGTGAAGCTTGGGCCATAGCCACTGAACGGAGGGTTCGGCGAGGCCGTCCAACGGATCACGTTGTAGCGGATGTCGCCGGCATCCCAATCAGCATCGTCTGGCTGAACCTTCACCACAACGGCGTCCTTGAAGCCTGCCTTCTCGAAGGCTTCGTTCCAAGCCAGTACACCCTCGCGAATGGCTTCACGGAGCTCCACCGGCGTGGTGTTTTCGATCCACCAGGTGATCGGCTCGACCGGCTCGGAGATCGCGGCGTCTGGATCTTTCTTGATCAAGCGCCAACGGTTGATCATGTCCCGGTACGGAGCAGCTTCATAGCTTGTCTGGTCAGTGACCTGATCAAAGAAATAGCCCACACGATAGTCGTCGTAGCGCGGCGTGAACTCGTCGTCCGGCATCGCGATGATCGAGTGCTGAACTTTCAGTGTCACCGAACGTGCATCCGTGACCGCAGAAGAGCCCTGATTGAACGGGAATGGGTTCTGGAACACGTAATCGACGCGAACATCGATGTTCTCCGGGTACCCCTTAACTTTGTCATACTTGGTCCGGTCGCGCGTCAAACCGCCGACCTGGAACGAGAATGGGCCAGAGAAGGGGTTAGGCCCTGGCGTGATCTGGGTCAGCGTCTCTGATTTGAACAGCGCATCAGCATCAATGAGGTAGCGCGCTTCGCCATCTTCGCCTTCGGCCGGCGTTGTCGCGACGATCTTCAAGCTGCCGATGATGGCCGGGCTGATGTTCGCATCCTTGGCGCGGGAGATGGCGTTCTCGGGATCAAAATAGAATGACGTGTTGACCTCAGACAGCTCAAGCGCACCATAGTGCTTGTCGAACTTGATCACCCGCTGATCAGCGTAGGCACCCCTAAACGCGCCAGCCTCGATCACACCGTTCTCGACGTAGGTGAAGGCGATGAACTCCTCATCGAGCTGGTCAGCGCCCACCTCCATGAACATCTTGCCGGTCTTCGGGTCCATGTAGAACGGGAAGAGGCCTTCCGTAACGTCATAGCCCTCGGTCTTCTCCGCAATGGTCGGCGGGCCCTTCTTATCGCCGCCTTGCGCGAGAGCCGTCGTCGTCATCAGCGTTGCCGTCGCCAATACTGAGAGCGAGCCGCCAATGAGAGCGCGGCTGTGCAGTGTCTTGGTCATGGTTTTTAGTTTCGCCCTTCCCCAGGTCTCGGGCCGTTCCCAACCGAAACGACCGCCACCAACCCATTCTGTTAAGAATACCGTAACCATTTGGGATGCCGTGGCAACGCCTCCGTCACGAAGTCGCACTCATTTTAGTGGGATCCTGCAAGCACCGGGCCGCGCTAACCATTTTCCACTCTCGCAGCGGTTGGTGGTTGCACGTTAGGGCTTGATCCTTATCTTGATGACGAGTGCGCCGGCTGGGTGCTGGCGCCAAAGGAGTGATCAATGTCTGAGACGGAACGTCTTTACGAACAACGCGCTGGGCTCGGCGTCCGGGCCTTCGACGAAGGCCTGCGCAAGTACATGCTCGGCGTCTACAACTACATGGCCATGGGAATCGCCGCGACGGCGCTAGTGGCTTTTGTGTTTGTCCTGAACCCGCAGCTGATGCAGGCCGCGATGGGTCTGCGCTTTATCCCATTCATCGGGATCATCGGACTGGGCTTCTTGGCACCCCGCATGATCATGAACGGCTCAGTGGCCATGGCCCACGGCGCCTATTGGCTCTACGTCGGGCTCTGGGGTCTTCTCATTGGTCCAGTGGTAGCCGCTTACATCGGCGTCGGCCTTGCGCCGATGATCGCCCAAGCGTTCTTCATCACCGCGTCGGTCTTCGCAGCGACTTCACTTTATGGCTACACCACGAAGAAAGACCTGTCCGGTTGGGGTCGCTTCTTGTTCATGGCGTCGATCGGCCTGCTGATCGCGATCGTGGTGAACATCTTCCTCGGCTCTGAATTGCTGAGCTTCTTGGTATCCGGCGCCGTGGTTCTGGTGGTCTCAGCGATCACCGCTTACGAGACCCAAATGATCAAGAACCTCTACGTTCAAGGCGGCGGCGAGATGAACAATCGCATGGCGATCTTCGGCGCCTTCGCGCTCTACGGCTCGTTCGTGACGCTGTTCATCCACATCTTGAACCTGTTGAGCTTGTCGAACGACTAAGCCTCCGGCCAGGATCAATTCCGAGAAACCCCGGCCTCAAAGCCGGGGTTTTTCTTTAGCTCACTACCTTGAGCTTCTTGGCGTCGAAGACGCGCAGGACAGCTTCCAGCTCGTGCCCGCGCTTCAGGATTTGCCCACTCATCGAGACCACGGCCCAGGCACCTTGGCGGCGGGCGAGCTTGGGTTGCTTCTCGATCCGATAAAGCGGCGCCTCCGCAGCGCGGCGGAAGATCGAGAACACCGCCCGGTCGGGCAGGTCGTCGATGGCGTAGTCTTTCCAATCGCCCTTCGCGACAAAGAACCCATAGAGCTGAAGCAGCCGATCGAGCTCGCGACGGTCAAAATGGACATGGGGCTTCACGCGCCCCGCGCTGACATGCGTTCCGTTCATTCCGCTAAGTGTAGGGCCGTGCGACAAAAGCGCAAACCGTTGCTTGCCGTCGTGTTGCCACACCGCCACCCCAGAATGGCCCCAATGTTTAGATAGGCCAGTCTCAGGCCAGGCAGAGACCAACTTCGGATTATCTCGCCCCCCAGCCCCCCGAGGGGGGTCTCGCCTGGCCGACTTCCCTCACACGATGTGCTGGCCTAGCCTCCCCGAAAAAGGGGAGGCAGGCGTGCCGACAAGGATCAAAGACAACGACACATTCGGCGGCATGATCTTCCGCGCGCCAGATCGCGCTGACGGCGGGCGTGACCTCGCTGAGGCCTATCGATGCTTCCGCAAGCTGTTGGCGGACAAAGAGGACACGGTGCAGGTCTTTAAAATCGGTCGGGCGCTCAGTGGCCGGTACTTTGAGACAGACCTCCGCAAGCGCCTTGCCCTTGGCGGGGATACCGACGCGGTACACCGCCATGAGAGCCTCATCCCCTATCTCGATAATCACCCGGCACTGGCCGAGCTGCCCGACGGAACCCTGGGTCGCGCCTACTTGCACTTCATGCAATCCGAAGGTCTGACGGCGGCGGGGCTCGAGGCCGAGGAGCGTCGCGCCAACGTCCCGCAACACGACGACCTCATCCAATGGCACTACGACCGGCTCCGCGACCTGCACGATCTCATTCATGTCTTCACCGGCTACAGCCGAGGCGCCCTGGGTGAGCTGTGCAACCTCGCCTGGACCTACGGCAACAACCGAGGAGGCTTTGGTGATGCTTTCATCGCGGTGCTGGGCGTGGTGGAGATGAAGCGCTGGTTCCCGCGCCAGCCTCTTTTCCGTGCCCTTTACGAGGCTTGGGCCAACGGACGAAAGGCGAGGTATTTCTACCTCGACAACATCCCGGCCCTGTTCGCGATGCCGCTGGCCGAAGCCAAGGAGCATCTCGGCGTGCGGCCGGCGCCCTTCTACGAGCAGGCGCGGACGGCCATCGTCAGCATGACCGAGGACGATAACAACGCCAGCCCCTACGCCACGGTTGCCAACGGCTAAAACCGAGGGCATGGGCGCGCGATGGTTTCCCTCGCGTCCCTTCTGATCCCGCTTTTCGGCGCCATTCTCGTGGGCGCAGTGACCCGTGCCATGGGCCTCTTCGATGGCGAAGACGGACGCCGCATGTCGCGGTTCGTGTTCGTGGTCGCGATGCCATTCGCTGGCTTCAACTTTATGCGCCTTAACCCTGTGGCCGGCGACGTTTTCGTCGGTCTCGCAGCTGGCTACGCCATCGCCACAGCGCTCGCCTCTCTCGCAGCGTTCCTCATCGCGCGCGGTCCGCTTGGCCTCACCGTGCGCGAAGCGGGCGCAGCAGTCTTCGCCACCACCTGCGGCAACGCCATCTTCCTCGGCATCCCGATCGCTGCGGCCGTTGATGGCTGGGCCTCGCCCTTTCTCGTCCTTGTGCTGATGGAGGGCACACTGGTGTTCGCCCTCGGCACGGCGCTGATGACATGGCCCGAAGCCGACGGCACAGGCGGCGAATCGAGCAGCCAGGCTATCTTCCGATCTGTGCGCACAGCTCTCGGGCGTGCGCTGCAAAATCCCATCGTGGTCAGTATCTTGCTCGGCCTTGTGGCGGGGAGCATCAACCTACCCATCCCTGACGCCCTCTCTGGCTTCTTCGGATTCATGGGCCGCACCGCGGGGCCAGTAGGCCTTTTCGTCCTGGGCGTCACCGCCGCAAACCTCGTGCTCGAGAAACAGATCACCGAACTCAAGGGCGCTGCCCTGCTGCTGCCGATTAAGCTCGTCTTCTTCCCGGCTGTCACCGCAGGGCTCGTCTGGCTGTTCACGAACGACCCTGCTGCCACCTCCGTGGCAGCCTTGTTCACGGGCCTGCCTCCCGCTGTCGCCTCCATCGTGCTGTCCAACGTCTACAAGCAGTGGGTCGGTGGGGTGTCGGCCGTCGTCACGATCGGCTCGATGGTGGGGCTCGTCTCGCTGGCAGCTTACCTCGCGGTGGTCGTTCCCACCTAAGATGTTGCACTGCAACGCGGTGAGGCGCATGGTTCGGGCAAGATAAGGAGCCCGAAGATGGCAGCTATCGAACAGATCGGCGTGATCGGCGCCGGCCAAATGGGATCAGGCATTGCTCACGTTCTCGCGCAGGCTGGCTACAACGTCCTGCTGCACGATGTGAACGAAAGCGCCATCCACCGAGCTCGCGAGACGATCACCGCCAACCTAGGCCGCCAAGTCCTCAAAGGTATTCTCTCAGACGATGAGGCCGCCGCTGCCCACGCGCGGATTGAAGCCGCTCGCACTATGGAAGACCTGGCTACGGCCGACTTGGTGATCGAAGCCGCCACCGAGAACGAAGAGCTGAAGAAGACAATCTTCCGTGCTCTGTCCGAAGTGCTGCAGCCGGGCGCGATCATCGCGACCAACACGTCATCGATTTCGATCACCAAGCTCGCTGCCGTGACGGACCGACCGGACCGCTTCATCGGTCTTCACTTCATGAACCCAGTGCCGGTGATGAAGCTGGTCGAGGTCATTCGCGGCATCGCCACTAGCCAAGAAACCTTCGAGATCGCCGAAGGGATCATCAACCAGCTCGATAAGACCATGGCGGTCAGCGAGGACTTCCCTGCCTTCATCGTCAATCGGTTGCTCATGCCGATGATCAACGAGTCGATCTTTGCGCTCTATGAAGGCGTCGGCACGGTGGAAGCCATTGATCGCGGAATGAAACTCGGCGCCAACCACCCGATGGGGCCGCTAGCTCTTGCCGACTTTATCGGCCTCGATACCTGCCTCTCGATCATGCAGGTTCTCTACGAAGGGCTGGCCGACTCCAAATATCGTCCGTGTCCACTGCTCGTGAAATACGTCGAAGCTG
>JABSRH010000075.1 GCA_013215175.1 Parvularculaceae bacterium
TAGCTCTTCGTCCACCATGGAACATTCATCGATGTTGATCAGCGACGCCTCGCCAGCGGGGGCATCGCGGCGGATGGTGAACATCGGGCTCTCGCCCGGGTCCTCGTCCTCCGCGACGGCCGGGCGATAGATGAGCGAGTGGATGGTCTGCGCGCCGTCGCATCCCTTCTGCCGCAGCACGTGGGCGGCTTTGCCGGTGAAGGCGCCGAAGACCACGTCGCCGTCCACCTGCTGTGCCAGTTCTTTGGCCAGCGTAGTCTTGCCGGTGCCCGCATAGCCGAACAGGCGAAACACCTGATCGTCGCGGTTTTTGAGCCATTTGCTAGCAGCGAGCAGGGCGTCGTCTTGTTGAGGCGACCACTTCATGGGCGAATCCTGAAACTAGGGAGAAATAGGAACGTAAGGTGAACTGGTGGGGGCGGCAACTGGAATATGGTCACTTGTTTTGCGGAATCCCGCGCCCCTGGGCTGCGGCTGGGCCTAGCCGCCCGTCACGGCATTTCATAAGCCATCAGCCACCGCCGACTTGGTGCTGGTTTGTCGTGACGAGCGGCTGCGATTCTTGGTGAAATCAACCGCGCCGCCGGGCGCCATGAGTGGGAGAAGCAAATGTTCCGGATAGCGATGATAGTGACTAGCTTGTCGCTGGCTTTGGCGGGTTGTGGTAGTGAAGAGATGCACACGGGACAGGAGATGCCCGCGATCTCTTGGCCGGGCGAGAGCTGGGAAGTCTCCACGCTGGCAGGGGAGGGCTTTGATCCTGCGCCCATCAACCACTTTATCGGTGAACTGAGAGAAGACAAGTACGGCCTTGTTGATCACTTTTTGCTCATCCGCCATGGCCGCGTTGTCGTCGATGAGCGGATCGACCACGACTATGATGCCTTGGTGGAGCAATTGTCGCCGGAGGACTTGATCAGTCCGGATGTGAACGATGCCATGTATGACTACGACAACACCGATTGGCATCCCTTTTATCAGGGAACGGAGCTCCATACGCTTCAGTCGGTCTCGAAAAGCGTCACGTCTATCGGTGTCGGCATTGCCATCGATGAAGGGCTTCTTAGGGGAACCGATGTGCCGGTCATGCCGTTCTTTCGTGACTACGAATTCGATCGGTCGGATCCTCGCCGAGCTGACATGACGTTGGCTGATTTGCTCACCATGCGGAGCGGTATACGCTGGGTTACCGGCAAGCCTGAGGACGGAGATGAGGTCCAGAGCACCATCGCGTTGGAGAATGCTGATGCCTGGCTGCGGTTTATCCTGAACCAACCGATGGACGAAGACCCGGGCACCGTCTTCGAATATAATGACGGGGCGAGCGTGCTGATCGGCAAGATCCTCAGTATTGCGACGGGGAAGTCGGTCAGTGAATGGGTTCGTGAGCGGATTTTTGAGCCGATTGGCATCGGCGCCTACTATTGGAAAGAGACACCGGACGGGGAGGCCGACACGCAAGGTGGCCTCTATTTATCCGCCCACGACACGGCGCGTATCGGTTACTTGTTCTTGCGGAACGGGGAATGGAATGGTCAGCGTGTCGTTTCAGAAGACTGGGTCCGACGGTCGCTGACGCCATATGTTGCAGATACGTCGGTCTTTGGTTCCGACTATGCCCACGGCTATGGATACCAATGGTGGATCCCCGAACAACAGGACGGGAGACCGCTGGTCTATACAGGCTACGGGTATGGCGGCCAGCGTATTATGGTGTTCCCGGATCAAGACGTTGTCGCCGTCTTCCATGGCTGGGACCCGCGCAACGACTATGGTCGCGCGAGCCGAGCGCTGCGTACGGAGGTTCTCCCCGCAGCGCTTTAGACTAGCCGCTAAGACTTGTACTTCTGGATGCTCTCACCTGAGGCGATCATGGCATCCTTGGCGGGGATGTATTTGAAGCCGAAGACACGCTCGGCCTTCGCGCCAGACACGGCGAGATTTCGGCCCAAGCTAGCGGCGATCACTTTCATCTGTGGCATGAACATCGCGAGAATGCGGACGAGCCATGGGGGCATGGTGTTCGAGGGCGTTTTGAGGCTCGAATCCCACCGCTTCAGGATGCGGCCGAGTTCGATAATGGGCAACGTATCGCACACAGCGGCGAAGCGCTCGCCCTTTGTGGCTTCGAGTTCGATGGCAGCGACGTGCATCCTTGCCACGTCGCGCACGTCCACCAGGATGAGGTCCATCGGCGGCGCCATGGGGAACTGGCCACCCATGAGTTGCTCCACGATTTCGAGGGACGAGCCGTAGCGAGCATCCATGCTGGGGCCAAACACGCCGCCAGGGTTGATGGTGGTCAGCGCGATGTCAGGGTGCTGAGCGACGAAGTCCCAGGCCGCTTTTTCGGCCAAGGTCTTGGACGCCTCGTAGGCACCCACCGAAGGATCGTCTGGGGTCGTCCAATTTTTCTCGTCGGAGATGTCCTGCTTAGGCTTGGAGGCGTCCTTGTAAATCGCCGCGCAGGAGGAAGTGAGGATGACACGCTTAATGCCGACGGCCTTCGCGGCGTTCATGGCGCGCAAGGTGCCATCGACGGCAGGGCGGATGAGCTCTTGCGGGTCCTTCGGCTCGCTAAGCGGAAAGGGCGATGCGGTGTGCATGAGCACGTCACAGCCTGCCATGGCGTCGGACCAACCCTCGTCCTTGCTCAGATCGAGGAAGGCGAACTCGAGGTTAGCGTTGGGGAAGAGCTCTTCTAGCTCCGCCTTGCGGGTTTCGGAACGTACGGAGGCGCGGACTTCATAGCCCTTCTCAAACAGTTCACGGAGGATGTGCTTGGCGATGAAGCCAGAGGCGCCGGTGACGAAGACTTTCATGGTGTGTCTATCCCTAATGTGTTGCAGAGCATGTCGAAGGCGAGGTCTTCGTCAGCTCCGGTGAGGTTGTGGCTGATGACGAGATCGATCTGTGCGAAGATCACGTCACTGATGAAACCAATGCTTGGTCCACGGATGGTTCCTTGTTCCCAAGCTTTCATCAGTATGTAGGCGTGCGGGGCGCTGAGCTCTTCGATCTCGGCCTGGACTTCCGCGCTCGCGAGGCCTGAGTCTTTGAGGAGGTGCATGACCTTGTGGTCGTCAGGCGCCGCGCGGGCCCAGGTGAGGTAGGTGTCCCAGCTACTGCGCAATTGGTGGCGTCCAAAGGGCACGTCCTCGGGCGGCGGGAAGGCTGCGAACATCGACAGCTTGGTGGCCCGGTAGATCGCGTCGAGCAGATCCTGCTTCGTCGCGAAAGCGTTGAACAGCGTACCGTTGGAGACGCCCGCCACCTTGGCGATGCGCGAGGTGGGCACGCTAATTCCCTCTTTCAGAAACAAGGGGATCGCCGCCGCGATGATCTGCCTTTGCCGCTCGTTCATGGGTGAGCCATAGGGTAGAGTGACTAGTCAGTCAAGTTGTCTGCGCTCGAAGTTCGCGTCGCCACGGGCAAGCGCCGCGTCGGTCGGATTTACCTCCGTGCAGCGATGAAGAGCGTTAAGGTCGAGGGAGAAATGCGCTTGTTTCGACGAACCTCTGTAGGCGGATGGTCTCGACAATGCCCTGATATTCGTCTTCATCGAAGACGAGTTGAAGGACCAGATCATCCGATCCTAAGTGTAAGATCGTCGTCTCCTGTCGGATAGGGTTCTCGGCATCGGACGAATTTCTCACAAGTCTTCGTGTCGCTTCATCGAAGCTCCAGACGCCTAGTTCTCGGTAGTGCGGAAAGCGTTTTTGCTCTGTGTAGAGCACTTCTTTGCTGTACGTATTATCGTGATTGAATTGCGTGATCACCGCCATCCGGCCCTCGCGGATGTCTTGTTTTACCTTACGTTGGATTTCTTGGGATCGGACTAATGCCGTTTCCGCCTTTGGGCCGACTCCCAGCGAAGCGTCTATCCGCAACGTGACCTCGACTTGGTGCCAGCGGCCATGGAGCCCTCTGATGTCGTGCGTGGCACTCTGGGGTGTTATGCCTGGAGCTTCCTGCGCCATCGCGAAGGCCGGCCACGCAAGAATGCTACAAATCCAAAGTCTCGCGAGCAACGCCATGATGCTATTCCTCTATGATGAGCTAACGGGAACGACGCCTAAGGTCGGACCAGGTTGACGGTGACGTTCACTGTGGAGCGGTCTTGCTCGATGAGAAGTTCGTCGGTGAGAACTTCGACGGAGAGTTCTTCTTCGCTGTCCCAGGTGATGGCGCCGATGGCCTCGGTTGCCAGTCCGCGTACGGATAGGGCATTGCCACCTGCATCGTCGATAGCTTCGTCGGCTTTCAGCAGCGAGAGATGGGTCGAGACCGGCGTTGCCGCACCACAGCTGCGGTCGAAGACCACGGCTTTCAGCTCGCCGGAAGCGGAGGGGTATTCGGCGACCAGTGAGTTCTCACACTCCACGACTTCGAGGGTCATGACGTTGTAGAAAGAGAAACCCACGAGGCCCAAGGCCAGGAGGCCGAAGCCGAGCAGTCCGAGGCGGCTTTTGTTGATCATGTCAGGGCTATCCAAACAGGGACGTGGTCGGAGGGTTTGACGTCGCCGTTGCCCGTTTCCGGGTCGCGGACGTCCATATCGACGCCGGCTTCTTCGACGCGGTCGGCGACCTCTGGCGAGACGAGGAAGTGGTCGATGCAGAGACCGTTGTTCTTCTTCCACGCGCCGCCTTGGTAATCCCAGAACGTGTAATAGGGCTCTTTGAGCAAGGTTGGCACGGCGCTGGTCAGGCCGAGGTTGAGCATCTTGTGATAGGCGGCTCGGCTTTCCGGCCGGAACAGGGCGTCGTCCTTCCAGCCTATGGGGTCGTAGACGCCGTGAGCCTCGGGAATGATGTTGTAGTCGCCAGCCACGAGGAACGGTTCCTCTGCCTGTAGACGGTCGGCCATATGCGCCGTCAACGCCTCCATGAAGCGAAGCTTGTAGTCGTATTTCGGCCCTGGCGCAGGATTGCCGTTGGGCATGTAGAGACCGCCGACACGGACGGCTTCGCCCTCGTCGGGGATGATGGTCCCTTCGATGTAGCGAGACTGCTCATCCTCAAAGTTCGGCACACCGCGGATGACGTCTTCCACGGGATGCTTGGATAGCAACGCGACGCCGTTATAGGTCTTTTGTCCGTGCACATGAACGTTGTAGCCACGGTCTTCGAAATCGCTCGCCGGGAATGCCTCGTCCACGCATTTGAGTTCTTGCAGCACACAGACATCCGGCTGAGCCTCGTCGAACCAGTCGAGGATCCGGGGCTTGCGCGCCTTGATCGAGTTGACGTTCCAGGTGGCGATTTTCATGGGTTAACCTGCCATGGTTTTCTGAAAGAGCTCCCACCACATCAGCAGTAGGCAGACCATACCGATGCCGAAGACAGCGAAGCGGATCATCACGATGTTCACCGTGCAGTGGATGGCGGCGTGGACAACGCGGCTGATAGCGAAGGCCCAGGCGAGGCTGACGAAGAAATCAGAGATGGGGCCCGTGGCGATGGCGAGGAGCACGGCCGCATAGAACAGCACCGGCAGCTCGAACTGGTTTTTGAAGTTGTCGCTGACATTCTCAGCGCGCGGGCTGTAGTGGCCCTTTTGTCCAGCCTTGACCGCGGCGGCGACCTTTTCGTCCTTCAACGACTCACCAACGCGCAACGTGGCCATGACGAGCAAAACGAAAAAGGTGAGGGCTACCTGAATGAACAGGGGGGGTAGCACAGCTTCCATGGGGGTACTCCAACCGACTTTTTCTTGGGCTTAGAGCGTAACGCCGCCCGGGCGGAAGGCACTAATGGCGCTAGATGCTGAAAGACGTGCCGCAACCGCAGCCGGATTTGGCTAGCGGGTTGTCGATCTTGAAGGCAGCCGCAATCAGCTCGTCCGCGAAATCGATCACGGCGCCGGGCATGTATTCTTGGCTGACCTCGTCGATGACGATCTTGGCACCATCGCGCTCAAGAACCAGGTCGGCGTCTTCTTGCTCAGTGACGATCTCAAACGAATATTGGAACCCTGAGCAGCCACCGCCGAGCACAGCCACGCGCAGCATGGAGCCAGCGGGCTCATCAGCCAAAACCTCGGCAACGCGTCGGGCCGCACTGTCGGTCATGGAAATCGTTTGCGGTTTCAAATTGCCGTCCATGCGCAAGAAATAGGGCCGAGTGGCTCGCGGATAAAGCCCTTTCGATACCCTATCGGGCAGATTGTTAGCGATCTGTTTGTGGCAAAATAACCGGAATTTAGCCGTCTTCAGGCATGCAATGGGCACTAGGGTTGGAGAGCCTCACTGTGTCTGTTAACAAAAACAACGCGTTATCATCGCGTGCCACCATTATCTCAGCTGTTGCCACGACGTTGGTAGCCGTATCCGGGGTTGTTTTGGGCTCTTCCGCGGTGCTTGCCGCTCTGACGATCGTCTTCGCGGTCGTGACCGCTGGATTTGCGATCTTTGCTGGGCTGCAGGCTGGTCAACGGGCTTCGCAGGAAGCGGCTCTCATCAACGATGCTGAGCGCCTAGCCGCTGGTGAAATCAATAGCTTGGAGAACGGTTCGGAGGCTCTTCGCGCCGCCATCAACGGCAGCCTGACCGCTGAACGCGACGCCAAAACGGTGGCGCAGCAGCGGGCGACCGGCGCTGAGGAGCGCGCGGTGGCCATGGAGACCCTCAGCCAGCAAATCGGCCAGTCGGCTGCGTTTGCTCGATTTGATGCTGACGATATCTGTGTCGAGGCGAGCGCGGCGTTTGGTCGCTTCACCGGTCGCGCTGATGCCGATGTGGTGGGTCTTTCGTTCCAAGAACTGTTCCGCGTCGTGCCGGACGGCGGCCTAGACGAAGGGGCGTTAACCTGGACCGATAGCAAAGGCGCCGATCGTTCCTGCGCTGTCACGGTGGATCGCAACGATCAAGGTTGGGTCGGCGTCTTTACCGACACCACGGCGCTTGCCAGCGCTCAGAGCGAAGCGGCGGCAGAGGGCGCAGCGTTCGCCGAGGCCTCGACAGCCATGGTGCGCTTGAACGCTCATCGGGAATTGGTCTCGGCCAACGCCGCCTTCCATCAGTTGGTGAGTTCGGAAGCCTTCGCCGATTGGTCGGGTGCTGGCGTCGGATCCGTTGTGGATTTCTTTGACGAGGGGCCGACGGGCCCGTCAGCGGTACTCATGGACCTCGGTCGGGAAGCCCGGTCGATTGACGTAGTGCGTGGTGATCGGACGGTGCGCGCCCTGGTCTCGGCGCTGAGCACCGAAGAGATACTTGTTCAGTTTACAGATGTCACAGATGATATCGAAGCGGCACGCGCCGCGGAACAGCGCGAGGCTGCGCTGGCCGTCGTCACGTTCGATGAGCGCGGACAGCTTACGTCCGCCAACGCTCGGTTCACTGACATCACAGGTGTGTCGGCCGCCAGCGCAACGGCGCAGACAGCTGATAGTGTCTTCTCCTTTGATCAGGCAGGCGTCTGGAGCGAGCTCAGCGCGGGCAGCGCCGTGCACGGCACTTACTCGACGACGCTGGGCGCAGAGGTGTCTTGGTTCACTGGCTCGTTCATCCCGACACGAACGGAAAGCGGTGCGCTACAGTCCGTGACGTTCATTGGCCAAGACGCTAGTGACGTGATGGCGTCAGCGAAAGATGCCGATGCGTGGCAGACCGCTTTCGCATCATCGAAGGCCTTCGTCGCCTTTGATCCGAACGGCACGGTTGTCTCGGCCAACGCGGAAGCCTGCGTGTTGTTTGACGTGGCTGAAGCCGACCTTGTGGGGCGCTCCTTCAGTGATCTGACGGCAGACACTGGTTTCGCGCAGGTTCGCGAAGAGCTTCGCTCGAGCGGCAATGCCAATCACCGAGGTGATTGGGGCCCCGAAGCTGGTAATCGCAAGGCCACCAAGGTGGCCTTCGCCCCGGTCATTTCTCACAGCGATACGCTGACATCAGTGATTGCGGTGCTCGACGATATCAGCGCCGAACAAGCCGAGCGAGCTTCGCTGTTGGGCCGCGCTGCTGCTGCTGACGCCGTTTCCACGGCTATCGTCACCGTGGGTAAGACGGGCAATGTCACGAACGCCAACCCAGCTGCGGTGCGTCTACTGAGCGATGTCTGCCAAGGCATGGCCTCGCCTATTGGCACCGCGGTGGGCAACCGCTTTGTTGACGCTGGAACGGTGACGGAGGCGGTCGATACGGAGCAATTGCTGACTGCCATCGCCGGTACCCCGTCACAGGTGAGCCATGTGGACATGCAGATCGGCGAGCGCGTGCTCTCTGCCGTTGTTTATCCGTCTTATGACAATGGCGATGTCGTCGTTGAGTTCACCGACACCACGGAACAACGGGCGACCAGAGGCTTCATGCAGGCTATCGACCTATCGCAGGCGAAGATCACGTTCACGCCGGACGGCACCATCGTGGGTGCGAACGACTTATTCCTTAAGCTGATGAAATACTCGGAATCAGACGTCGTCGGTAAGCACCACCGCATGTTTGTCGACTTCGACGAGATCACCGAGTTCGAACACGATGAAATGTGGAACACGCTACGCTCTGGCGTGCCGGTCTCTGGTCGTGCTCATCGGCTTGCGCAGGATCAATCAAAGGTCTTCATTCAGTACACCTATATGCCCGTACTGGGTCTTGATGGTATGGTCGACCGGGTGGTCAAGATCGCCGTCGACTGCACGGAAGCTGTCGCTAAACAGCGCGCCCAAGATCGGGCTGATCAGCAGAAGCGTGAGGAGGACCTCCTCATGGTGATCGAGCAGCTGGCCATCGGTTTTGGCTCGTTGGTGCACGGCGATCTCACCGTTCAGCTCGACGATCACTTCCCTGAAGAATACAAGCAGCTGCGCTACGATTTCAATGATGCGGTCGCTAAACTTCGGTCTGCTGATGAGTTGCGTGTTCGGGTTGCTGAGGACCAAGATAAGGTAGTCTTGCAGTTGGCTCACGCCATGCAAAAATTGGCCGACGGCATTCTAACTTTTGATTTAGATGAGGGTTTTCCGCCCGAGTATGATCAGCTGCGTGTGAACTTCAATAATGCCATCGGCCGCGTTAGTGAGGCTATGCAATCGATCACGAAGACGGCGAGCAGCATTCGCAAGGGTGCACGCGAGATTAGTCAAGCTGCGGATGATCTGTCCAACCGGACTGAGAGCCAGGCCGCTACACTAGAAGAAACCGCAGCTGCTCTTGATGAGATCACCGCAACGGTTCGTCAGACGGCGGAAGGTGCGACAGAGGCTAACAAGATGGCTTCTGAAACCCGCGACGAAGCTTCGGTGTCGGGTACCGTGGTCCGCAACGCTGTAGAGGCCATGGGCGAAATCGAGCAATCTTCCATGCAGATCAACCAGATCATCGGTGTGATCGACGATATCGCTTTCCAGACCAACCTGCTTGCGCTGAACGCCGGTGTTGAGGCTGCTCGTGCTGGCGATGCTGGTCGCGGCTTTGCTGTGGTTGCTCAAGAAGTCCGCGCCCTTGCTCAGCGTTCGTCAGATGCTGCGAAGGAGATCAAAGAGTTGATTTCGACCAGTGCTGAGCAAGTGAGCCGGGGTGTGGAGCTGGTCGATAAGGCGGGTACCGCCTTGTCCGACATTGTTTCGCGCGTGGAGAACGTTAGCTCTCTGGTCTCTGAGATTGCTATGTCCGCACAGGAACAATCGATCAGCCTGGCTGAGGTCAACACCGCCATGAATAAAATGGACCAGGTGACGCAACAGAACGCCGCTATGGTCGAACAGTCGACGGCATCGAGTCACGAACTGGCCAAGGCATCAGCCCAACTCATTGACCGGGTCGCTCATTTCGACATTGGCGAGGGTTCGAATATCGAAGTGGAAGCTGACGGCTTCGATCTCGATGACGCGCTGGAAAGCGCCGGCGACGATACTTCGTCTGCTGCGCCCGCTGTTCACCAGCAGCGTGAAGCTGCGCAGGCGTTCTTTGCTGGCGTCGGCGGAGCGGCCGAAAAGTTAGAAGATGAAGATGAGAATTGGGAAGAGTTTTAAGTCTTTCCAGCGATATTCAATCGAGGAACGGTGGCAGCGCGGGGGGCGCTGACATGCGTTCAGGGTCATGAGGGAGGAAGCGAGCCTTGTCTGCAACTGCTCGCAAGCGTCCGACACGGGTGCTGATTATCGACGATAGCGCGACGATGCGTGGACTGATGGCCCACGTGATCAACAGCGATCCCGACCTTGAAGTCATTGGCTATGCCGGTGACGCCTACGGTGCTCGAGAGGCGATCAAGACCCTCGACCCCGATGTGGTCACGCTCGATATCGAGATGCCGCGGATGGATGGCCTGACGTTTCTCGAGAAGCTGATGCGCCTACGTCCGCTGCCAGTGGTCGTGGTGACATCCAAGACGGATAATGCGCAAGAGATTGAGTACAGCGCCCTGAGTTTGGGTGCCGCACACTGTTTATTCAAACCCTCCGGTATGAGCGGCATCGACCTGTTCGATGCGCTCCCACAGAAGATCAAAGAGGCGGTGGACGAGGGTACGAAGTCGGTACCGCAGGACCGTGAGGACAGCGAGGGTGAATTTGATCCCCGGAAGCTGATCGTTCTGGGGGCCTCGACCGGCGGGGTGGATGCACTGATCTCCGTGTTGCGACTATTCCCCGACGATTGTCCACCGGTCGCTATCGTTCAACACATGCCTGAGAAGTTCATTTCGTTGTTTGTTCAGCGGCTTAATGGTGTCTGTGCGCCGAGCGTTAGCATTGCTCGGTCAGGTGATCGCCTTGAGCGAGGTCGTATTCTGGTCGCAGCGGCAGGCGCTCATTTGCGTCTCAGCCGTAAAGATCCCTATGTGTGCATGATCGACGATGGGCCAGCACAAAATGGCTTCTGCCCTTCCGTGGACGTTCTTTTCAACTCCGCAGCGGAGCATCTCGGCAAGCGCGTTGTTGGTGGGCTGTTGACGGGCATGGGCCGTGATGGCGCGAAGGGCCTCAAAGCCATTCGTGACGCGGGCGGTGCAACCGTTGCTCAGGATGAGGCCACGAGCGTCGTCTACGGAATGCCTCGCATGGCCCACGAATGTGGTGCCGTGGATATGACGACACCACTGCCTGAGATCTCCAACATTCTGCTCTCAGCCTGTCGCACCTTGGCTGCCAAAAGGGCTTCGTGACATTCGCAGCCCAATCTGCGGCTCCTCGGCGTCGCCCGCCTACGCTTATCGGCATTGGTGGTCTGGCGTGGAGTGGTGATCCCGGTGTGGTTTACTCGACGCTCCTGGGCAGTTGCATTGCCTTCTGTTTGTACGACCCGGTCGCGGGCAAAGGCGGACTGAACCATTTTCTGCTTGCGCATGCACCCCAGGGCGAAGACTGTGACACACGGTACGGCACGATCGCGCTACCCCCTCTAGTGAACAATCTTTGTGCGGTTGGTTGTGATCGATCACGACTGGAGGCTGTTGTCGCAGGCGGGTCAGACATCCTGTCGAACATTCATCCTATCGGTACAGAGAACGCAAAGTTCGCGCTTGAATGGGTCAAGGAACAAGGAATCAAGTTGGTGCATCAAGATGTTGGTGGACGTGATCCTCGCCGTGTCCGGTTTCTACCAACCACGGGCGAGTACCGCATCCAACATGTGGAAACCGCACCATCTGCTCCCGTCGGTTAATCGACCAGCAAACATAATCAGCTAGATTATTCTGGAGAGAGTTGTTCCCTAACGGAATGTTAGGGGGCGGAGAGAGTATCAGGGATATCGCCAAGATGACCGAGCCGGCAGCCGGATATTGCGAGATCACGCTTGAGCCAAAGCTCGCGTCGATTGCTGCGCCGGGACTCTATGCTCAGTTATCAGCCCATCGCGCTGATACATTGGTCCTCAACGCATCCAAGGTCGAACAGATCGGTGTGCTCTGCATGCAGATTTTAGTGGCCGCCTGCCAAACTTGGCGGGATGAAGGCAAAGACTTCGAGATTGTCGAGCCTTCTGAGGTTTTTTGTAAAAGCACAGAAACGGTCGGTCTGCCACTTTCACTGCTGGGCGCCGAAGAAATTGGGAGCAAGCCTGATGACGTTGAAGATCTTAGCAGTTGAGGACAGCCTGACTGTCCGAACAATGATCGAGCATGTGCTGAAAGGCGCAGGCTTTGAAGTTTATTTGGCCGAGGACGGACAACATGGTCTGAAGCGACTCGCCGAAGTTCAACCCGACGTGATCACCACGGACATGAACATGCCGATCATGGATGGCCTGGGCTTCATCAAGGGTGTCCGCGGCGATGACAAATATAAGATGACGCCGATCCTTGTGATCTCGTCCGAGACGGCTCCTGAGCTGAAGACCAAAGCGCGGAACCTAGGCGCAAGCGGTTGGATGGCCAAGCCTTTCCATGACGAGCGTCTCGTCTCTGCTGTAAAACGTCTGGCTGCGTAAGAAGTACGATGTCTGACCCACTCGCCGAACTCCGGGAAACGTTTTTTCTCGAATGTGACGAGCTTCTCGAGAAGCTCGAAACCGATCTGCTTGCGTTGGAGGCAGGGAGTGAGGACGAGGAATTGGTCAACTCGGCCTTCCGTGCCGTCCACTCGATCAAGGGTGGAGCCGGTGCGTTTGGCATGACCGCCATCACCGAATGCGCGCACATCTTCGAAACGACGATGGATTTCGTGCGCAGTGGGGAGCTGAAGCTCGATCCTGATTTGTGTGCGCTGTTCTTGCGCGGCAAAGACCTGCTCAGTGGCCTGATTTCGCATGAGAACGGTGGCGAAGCTCCCGATGAGGCTGAGATCAAAGCCGTTCACGAGGCGCTTGAGGAAATCTGTCCCGAAGAAGAAGAGCTCGATGCCGACGCGATCTTCCAACCGGTGTCCATCATGGCCGACCTTGGCCTGGATACCGCTTCGGAGGAAGAGGCGCCCGCTGCGGATCCTCTCGATATCCTCTCGCAGTTTGATTCGGGTGGCGGGGAAGCTGGTGTTTCTAGCGACCTCATGGTTGCCTTTGCGCCGAAGACTGAGTTTTATGCACGCGGCAATGATGCTGCGCCGTTCATCCGTGAGCTGCGTGATTTAGGCGAAGCGGAAGTCCTCCTCGATACGTCGAGCATCCCGAGCTTTGATGACCTCGACCCAGCCGCGCCTTATTTTGAGTGGCAGATCACGCTGGACGAAAGCGTTCTTCGCCAAGACATTGATGAGATTTTCGATTTCGTTGCCGATGACTGCGTCTTGTCGGTGGTTCAGGGCGAGGGATTTAGTGCGGATG
>JABSRH010000076.1 GCA_013215175.1 Parvularculaceae bacterium
GGCCAAACGGCTCTCGATAATAGGAAGGGTGAGATATTTGCCCCAAGAATACGATTTGAAAAGACTTTCTCTCGCCTTTCCAGGTTCTGGGTCACGCACGGGCATGTACTCGTAATAGGCCTGAAGAGCCGCTCTCTTGCGATCACCCCAATCACCTTCAGTGTCCGGCTGATGGTTTTCCGCGCCCGACTTGAAGCTATCGTTGGTGGTCTCGTGGTCGTCCCAAATCGTGATGACGGGGTGTGTCGCGTGCATCCGCTGCAGGGCGCCGTCGCGCTTATACTGGCGGTGGCGCTCGCGATAATCGGCGAGCGAGACGATCTCGTGAGCGGGCTCGACCAAGCGCCCGATCTTGGCGCCCTCCGGCCCGCCATAGGCGTCGCGGCCATACTCGTAGATGTAGTCGCCGAGGTGCAGCACCGCGTCGAGTTCCTGCTGCCGAGCGATATGATCGTAGGCGTTGAAATAGCCGAAGCCGTAATGAGAGCAGCTCGCCACCGCAAAGCGGGCACGATCGGTGCTCTCAGGCAAGGTTTTGGTGAGGCCCACGGTGCTCAATTCGCCGCCTGCCTTGAACCGGTAGGCGTAGCGTCTTCCCGGAGTGAGGCCATCCGCGACGACTTTGACGGTCCAGTCCTTCGCAGGTCCGGTCTCAACGGACTTGGACCAAACGATGGTGCTGAAGCTGTCATCTGTGGCTACCTCCACCGTGACGCTGATGTTCCCGCCGTCGGCAACATCGACGCGGGTCCAAAGCACCATGGAGTCGGCGGCAGGGTCGCCACTGGCCACACCGCACGAAAAGGCGCCTGCGCCGGTGGCCGCAGGGTTTTCAAAGGCGCCAAGGTTGGGTTGGGAGACACAGGCAGCTGTGCTGCCAGCAAGGCCAGCCAACAATGCGTTGCGGCGAGAGATGATCATGGGGCGCCCCTGGTTGTCGCGTTTCTCGTTTTATAGCCGCTGATCGCGACACTTTTGCGTTGGTTTAGGGGGTACACACTGTTCTTTACAATCTGATCTTCGACCTATACGGGCGATCTTCTGCCGAATCCCACAAAAGCCCCGTCCAAAGGGGCCCACTGCACGGGGTCCGGCACTCTTGTTTAACGGCGGTCAGGGGCACACGGCCCGTAGCCGTCTTATGCACGGGGGTCCCATGCGGTGGTCCAATACGATAACGCGCGGCGGGTAGTTCAAGCCCTTCGCCCCGAACAGCCGATGCTTCTCCGGCGGCCTCATGCGTTGAGGCGGGCTGCATCCTTTTTCCAAGAACACTTTCCTGGCCACATCTTCTATGCGGTGAAGGCCAACCCGAGCCCTTGGATCCTTGAGGGCCTGTGGGATGCGGGCATCGAGCGCTTTGATGTCGCTTCGCTCGAAGAAGTGCGGGCAGTTCGCTCTGGCTTTCCCGAGGCCGAGATCGCCTACATGCATCCAATCAAGCCCGAAGCCGCCATCGCTGAGGCTTATCACGAGCACGGCGTGCGCATCTTCTCGCTCGACAGCTTACGCGAGCTCGACAAGATCCAGCGAGCCACGGGTGACGCGTCCGACTTGACCCTCTGCGTTCGCATGCAAGTGGCATCGGACTTGGCTAAGATCTCTCTCGCATCCAAGTTTGGTGTCCGCGAGACCGACGAAGTCGCACTGCTGCAGGCCACCCGCGCCGTGGCGCAACGCCTTGGCGTCGCCTTCCACGTGGGCAGCCAAGCGATGAGCCCAGCAGGTTTCGCTGGTGCGATGGAGCGTACCGCACGCGCCGTACGGCGGTCAGGTGTGTTCATCGATATCCTCGACGTCGGTGGCGGATTCCCGGCTCACTATCCCGGCATGGAGCCGCCACAACTCGAGGGTTATCTAGGTGAGATCACCTCGCGTTGGGAGGACTTCCCGAGTGCAGCGAATGCGGAGCTTTGGTGCGAGCCGGGTAGGGCGCTTTGCGCAGAAGCCGAGAGCTTGCTGGTCCATGTCGACGACCGCCGTGACAACACGCTCTACATCAACGATGGCAGCTTCGGCGCGTTGTACGACGCAGCACACCTCGACTGGCGCTTCCCGGTGACCAATCAATCACGATCGTCGGACCGCCTCGTGGCTTTCGATCTGTTTGGTCCCACTTGCGATGACGCCGACGCCATGCGCGGACCCTTCTTTTTGCCTGCAGCGACAGATGCAGGCGACTACCTCGAGTTCGGTACCCTCGGCGCTTATGGCCGAGCCATGGCCACCAAATTCAACGGATACGGACAGTATGACCATGCCTCCGTCTCCGACGACCCTTTTCCATCTCTTTACACCGGCGCGGACCATCAAGCTGCCGAGGAGGCCCATTCATGAGCCAGACCAACATTCTTCCTTTTGAAACCCCGGCAAACGATCAGCATGCGTCGGGCGAGGAGCTCGACCACTTCATCCAACGCAATGGCAAGGTGTTCGCTGGCACGCACCTGATCATCGACCTTGTTGGTGCCAAGAACCTCACCGACAAAGAGCTTATGGAGCGGACCTTCAATCAGTGCGTCGAGGAGTGCGGCGCCACGTTGCTGCATTTGCACGTGCACACTTTCCTTCCGTCCGGCGGTCTGTCTGGCGTGGCGGTTTTGGCTGAGAGCCATATCTCCGTGCACACCTGGCCTGAGCGTGACTACGCTGCGTTCGATGTCTTCATGTGCGGCGACGCTGAGCCTGAGAAAGCCATCGCGATCCTCAAGAAGGCATTCGACGCTGATCAAGTGAACGTCCAAACCTTCTATCGCGGCGAGGGCGTGGTCTGATGGCCAACTATCTGCACACGATCAATGGCGAGACGTGGTTCAAGGAAGAAGTCACGGGCGCCATCGGCCATGCCTTGCGCGTGGACAATGTCCTTTTCGAGGGTGAGATCGACCACCAGCACATCGTGGTGTTCGAGAACGAGATTTTCGGACGCCTCTTCGCGCTGAACGGCTTCATTCAACTCTCCACTGCGGACGAGTTCATCTACCACGAGATGGTCACCCACGTGCCGCTCTTCGCCCACGGTGCCCCCAAGCGCGTGCTGGTGATCGGCGGCGGTGACGGCGGCGCCATCCGGGAGGTGCTGCGTCATCAGAACGTTGAGCACGTCAACCTCGTCGAGATCGAGGCCGACGTGGTCGACTTTGCCAAGAAATGGTTCCCGACCGTCTGCCAAGACGCCTTCGACGACCCGCGCGTGACGGTGACGATCACCGACGGCGCCAAGTTCGTGCAAGAAACGGCGGAGACCTACGATGTCGTCATCGTCGACTCCACTGATCCTGTGGGCCCGGGCGAAGTTCTCTTCACAGAGGAATTCTACGCTGGCTGTAAGCGCGTCCTCAACCAAGGCGGCATCATGGTGACCCAGTGCGGCCTGCCATTCCTGCAGCCAGAAGAGCTCAAGAAGGCCGCGGACAACCAGAAGGCAGCTTTCAAGAATGTCCGCTTCTACGCCATCACGGTGCCCGCCTATTCGGGCGGTGTGATGACCCTCGGCTACGCCACGGACAGCGACGAGACGCCTGAGACCAGCACAGAGCTCGGTGCACAGATCAAGGCGAGCGACCTAAGCTTCAAGTACTACAACGCCAACGTCCATAGGGCAGCGTTCCAGCTGCCGGAATACGTCGCCAAAATCGTCCATTAGCCAACAAAAACCCGGCCGAGAAGCTCGGCCGGGTTCGAAAAACCGTGTCGCTCGATCTTACTTGCGGCGGCGTGATGCGGCCAAGCCACCCAGAAGGGCTGGTGCAAATAGCAGCGCTGCGGCTGGCACAGGTACGGGATCCATCACCGAGTCGCCGATGGTCAACGTGATCCGCTGGTCATTGAACAGCCAGCTATACTGACCTTCGATCAGCGACAGGCCCGCGATCGTCGCGCCCAGCCACGTCATGTCACCTGCAATGGCACCGCCGTTCGAGCCCTGCGCCAGGCCCAGGACGAAGTTTCCGCCGACCAAGTTGATCACAAACGAGTCGCCCGACTGCAGGTTGGCGGCGTTGAACCCCGGCGCGGAACCAAAGGTTGGGATCGCCTCGGATAGATAAAAGTCAACCGGCGTACTAAAGCCCACCGGCAAGAAGTTCAGTGCCGGGAAAGAACCGTTGACCCCGGGGTTTCCATTGGCGCCGCCTGCTGACGTCGCACCCGTGAGGTCCACGTTGCCTTCGAAAGTGGCAACAACGTTGGCGCCTTCTTGTTCGACGGTGATGTCGACAGCAGCGTTGCTGATGCCGATGGCAGCCGCTGCGACAGCGGCAATTTTCAAGAGTCTAAGCATGGGAGCCCCCGTTTCATTAAAATCAGCTGTGAACTATTCACGATCTGTTCGCCCTTGGCAACGGTGCCTACTCTTGCCTTCGGGCTCAAAAGGTTAGAGCCAGGCGGCACAACTGACCAACGAGCCCATCCATGTTTGATCAAGACTACGAACCCGCTCCCGCCGATGCGCCCCTCGTCCGCATCATTCCCTTCGGCCACGAAGCCACCGTCTCGTACGGCGGCGGCACGGCGAAGGGACCCGCAGCGATCATCGAGGCGGCACCGCAGGTGGAGCTCTTCGATGAGGAACTCTGGTGTGAGCCTATCCGCAGCTTCCGCACGGAGATCGCCGAGGTCGCCAAGCCTCTGGCTAAAACCGAGGACGCTCTCGACCAACTGGCGGGCTATGTGCGCGACGCGATGGAGCAGGGCGCTTTCCCGCTGACCCTCGGTGGTGAGCATTCGATCACGCCCGGCGCGATCCGCCCGCTGGTGGAGAAGCACGGCAAGCTAACGCTACTCCACTTCGACGCCCACGCCGACCTCCGCGATGGCTACGACGGCGAGCACTACAGTCATGCTGCCGCAATCCGGCGTTGTCTCGACGATGAGCGCGTGAGCACCGTCAGCTTCGGCATCCGCAACATATCCAGGACCGAGATCCCCTTCCTCGAAGCGAATCGAGAGCGGATTCACATGCGTTGGGCCAAAGATAAGGCCTCCTGGGACATCGAAGAGGCCTTGAAACCGCTGCACGGCGAGCCCGTCTACATCACGTTTGATTTAGATGGCTTCGATGGTTCGGTGATGCCTGCGACCGGTACGCCAGAGCCAGGAGGGCTCTTTTGGGATGATGTGATGCCCATTCTGCGCCGCGCTTGCGAGGTTTCTCAGGTGGTTGGCGCCGACATCGTCGAGCTTGCCCCCCGCCCAGAGCTGCATGCCTGCGATTTCCTCGCGGCCAAGCTTTGTTACAAAATCCTCAGTTTTCACTTTGCGCAAAGGTCTGTTGCAAAAAAGGTCTAGTCAGGGATTGAACGAGCCGTAATGTCCACCACATCCGTGCTGTGAGAGGTGCGCTATGAACGAGATGACGAAATCTAAGGCAGAAGACCGGCGAGCGAGAGTGGCCCATGGCCTCGGCGCGGCTGTTGGCGCCTTTGTTGTAGGAACCATCGGCCTGTCGGTCGCGATCTACGTAACGGGTGGCGAGACCGTTGCGGCGAACGGCTTTACCGGCGACGAGATGGGCATGTTTGAAGTGACCAGCAGCGCTGCTGTTGGCATGGCGGCTGCCGTCATCCAGCTGGTGATGGGCCTTATCGGCATGATCACGGCGATGGGTGCTGCGATTTTCGGCCTAGCGATTGGCGCGATCGGCATTGCTGGCGCGGTCATCGTTGGTGCTGGCATCGTGACCGGACCTATCTTGCTCCTGGCTGGCCTGGTGATCCTGATCAAACGTCGATTCTACCCGGACGTGATCTAAGTCACGAAGAAAGACATAGCCCACAAAAAAGCGGCCCACGGGCCGCTTTTCTTTTGCCGGAGCACCAAAAGTTCGCAGCTGGGATCAATTGATCCCAGGCAGCGCCAAAACGTTGCGGTCATCCGACTCGATGATGACTTCCGCACCCGGCCCGGTGACCCGTTCAATCGAGTCGCGGCGCGAATTCATCCAGCCTTCGCGATCCTCCACCACGAGTGCAGCAGCGCTATCGTCGACTTGTTCGCCCTTGAAGCGCCAAAGGATCAGCCTGTTCGAGAGGCTGTCATCCTTATCGACACGGCCACCATTCTCCGCCGCCAGGATGGCGCGGATGGATGGGTCCACGTCCACAGCACCAGCGGCTTGGATCAGCGCCAGCTCACCGTTGGTGGGGGGCTCATATTCGCGGTCACCGAGGATGAGCTGCTCCGTCCGTTGTGAGGTCGAAAGCTCCTCAGGACGGGTCTCGCCCGGACGCGGCGGCTTCAGCGCGTAGTCTGGCGGCACCGTCAAAGGCGGTTTCGTCAGGATCGAGAACTCGTCGGGGGCGTTCCGGTTGGCGACTGGGTCGCCGGAGGCGCAAGCCGTGAGCGCGAGTGCGCCGACGGTGAGGATGAAAAGACTGCGCATGCTTACCTGCTCACTTCGTTCTCAAGATCGTTACAACGCCCCACGTTTAGGGGCTAGCCCTTACCAGGCTATCATTCCGTCATCTTCTTCTCGCGCCGCTCCAGCACCAGAGTATCCAGCAGCAGCAACGCGACGCCGACATTGATGCCCGCGTCGGCGATATTGAAGATATAGGCGAACCCGATGTCGCCGAAATTGATGAAATCCACGACAAAGCCGTAGAGCACGCGGTCGATCAGGTTCCCGATCGCGCCGCCCAGGATCATCCCCGCGCCCAGGGCCGTGACCGGCCGCTCAATAGTGGTCAGCCAGCGGACAATGAAAGCCGAGATCACCAGCGACAGCACCGACAGGATCACACGGCTCGTCATCCCACCAGCGAACAGGCCAAAGCTGATGCCGGTATTCTCGGTGTAGGTCAGGTCAAAGACGGGCCCCAGCTCGAGATGGCGTGAGAAACGCTCCGGCAAACGCAAGCCATGCAGGATCCACAGCTTACTCGCTTGATCGAGCGCCACGGTGGCAGCTGCGAGGATCATCCCCAGCCGGAACAGGGGCCGCCCAACGACCGCCATCAACGCCGCGATAGGGGTCATGCGCCCACGACCCCGGCGCAGCGGCTGCACAGCATGGTCGCCGCCGCGACGTCGGGCAGAACCCGCCAGCACCGGCTGCACTTCTGTCCTTGCGCTGTTTCAATCAGCACACCCACGCCCGGTTGATCGGCCAGGGTAAAGGCACCCTCGGGTGCTGCGCCCACGACGAGCTCCGCCTGTGACGTGATCGCCGTTTCTGCCCAGTCCACGGACTTAGCGATGTCGGCCAGCGCTTCGTCTTCGATGAACAAGCGCGTCGTAGCTTCCAGGCTGCCGCCGATGACCTTGTCGTTGCGCTTCATCTCTATCGCGCCGGTGATCACCCGGCGAACGGAGCGCAAGCGAGCCCATGTCTCGGCCAACTCTTCGTCGCGATAGCGGGCCGGCACCTCAGCGAATTGCAGCAGGTGAACGCTGTCGGACTTCGCGCCCAGGCCTTCAGGGAAATGGTCATAGACCTCCTCCGCCGTGAACGGACAAACCGGAGCGAGTAGACGTGTCAGCGTGTCCAGCAGCGTGGCCATCACCGTGCGCGTGGCGCGCCGCTTCGTCGACGAAGGCGCATCACAGTAGAGGCAGTCTTTCCGCACATCGAAATAGAACGCTGACAGGTCCTGGATCGCGAACTCCGCTAGGGCTCGCCACGCTGCTTTGAAGTTGAAGGCTTCGAAGTCAGCCACCACCTTGCGATTCACTTCTTCGAGGCGATGCAAGATGTAGCGTTCAAGCTCCGGCATCTCCGAAGGCTCAACCCGCTCTTCCGGCGTGAACCCATCGAGCGCCGAGAGCAGATAGCGCAGCGTGTTGCGCAGCTTGCGGTAGGCATCCACGGCGCTACCGAGGATTTCCTTCCCGACACGGATGTCTTCGTGAACGTCGGAGCTAGCCACCCAAATCCGCAAGATGTCAGCGCCAAACTGGCCGGTGACATCGTCAGGGCTCATCACATTGCCCAGCGACTTCGATTGCTTGCGGCCCTTGTCGTCCATGACAAAGCCGTGGGTGAAGACCGACTTGTAAGGCGCACGACCCCGCGTGCCGGAGCCAACGAGCAACGACGACTGGAACCAACCGCGGTGCTGGTCCGAGCCTTCCATATAGACGTCAGCAGGCCAGGTCAGATCCTGGCGATCTTCGAGGGTGAAGGCGTGGGTACAACCCGAGTCAAACCACACATCGAGAATGTCCGTGACCTTCTCATAATCATCGGCATTGTACTGATCACCTAAGAATTCAGCATCCGGCGTGTCGAACCAAGCGTCCGCACCTTTCTCGGTGATCGCCGCAACGATGCGAGCATTAACGTGCGCATCGACGAGCGGCTCGCCATCCTTATCCACGTAAAGCGTGATCGGCACACCCCAAGCGCGCTGGCGAGAGACCAGCCAATCCGGGCGTTGCTCCACCATGCCACGTAGGCGGTTACGCCCACTCTCAGGATAGAACGTCGTGTCGTCGATCGACTTCAGCGCGGTTTCCCGCAGTGACCCTTCACCGGTCCCCACACGGATGAACCATTGCGGCGTGTTCCGGTAAAGCACCGGCGCCTTCGACCGCCAGGAGTGCGGGTAGGAGTGCGTAAGGCGACCACGCGCCAGCAGCGAGCCTTTCTCCATGAGTACCTTCAGCACTTCAGGGTTGGCATCGCCGTCCTTACCGGCCTTTTTGCCTTCCGTGCGGAAGACTTTCTTGCCCTCAAAGCCAGGCGCCTCATCCGTGTAAGCTCCATCGGGCCCTACCGTGTAAGGAATATCGTTCAGTGGCAGACCAGCACCAAGCCATGCAAAGTAGTCTTCCTGACCGTGGCTAGGCGCCGTGTGCACAAAGCCCGTGCCCGCCTCATCGGTAACGTGATCACCGGGCAGCATGAAGACGTCGAAATTGTAGGAATCGGCATGACCATGAAGCGGATGCCGCATCCGCGTGCCATCAAGCTCCGAAGGCGCCACATCGCGCAGCCGCTTGAAGGACGCCACGAAGGCTGAGCCCATCACGTCGTCCACCAAGGCATCCGCCAAGATCAGCTTGTCACCCGGCCTGGCGAAAGGCGCAAAGTCCATGTCTTCGCGCACACTCTCCACCTCGAACAGGCCGTAGGAGAGGCCCGGTCCATAACAGACTGCGCGGTTCGCGGGGATCGTCCAAGGCGTCGTGGTCCAGATCACCACGTCGGCGCCTTCAAGGCCTTCGGGCGCGTCGATGAACGGGAACTTGACCCAAATCGTCGTGGACTGATGATCGTGGTATTCGATCTCGGCCTCAGCGAGCGCGGTCTGTTCCACCGGCGACCACATGATGGGTTTCGAGCCGCGATAGACGAGGCCCTTTTCCACGAACTTCAAGAACTCTGCGACGATGGTCGCCTCGGTGGGGAAGTTCATGGTCAGGTAAGGCGTGTCCCAATCGCCCTCGATGCCGAGGCGGCGGAATTCTGCCTTTTGGATGTCGATCCACTTGGCTGCGAATTTGCGACATTCGGAGCGGAACTCCGCCGGTGGCACGTCTTCCTTTTTACGCCCCTTGCCGCGGAACGCTTCCTCCACCTTCCACTCGATGGGCAGGCCGTGGCAGTCCCAGCCGGGTACATAGTTCGCGTCAAATCCCATCATCTGACGGGTGCGGACAATCAAGTCCTTGATGGTCTTGTTGAGGGCCGTGCCCATGTGCAGGTGGCCGTTCGCGTAGGGCGGGCCATCGTGCAGCACGAAGGGCGTCCGGCCCTTCGCATCGGCGCGGAGCTTGTCGTAGAGGCCCATCTCTTCCCAGCGCTTCAGGTACTGGGGCTCCTTCTTCGGCAAGCCGCCCCGCATGGGGAACTCGGTTGCCGGCAGGAAAAGGGTGTCTTTGTAATCGGTCATCGAACCTTGATCGTCAGCCATAGCCGATGCGCTTAGCGCCGGTTGGTCAGAAGTGCTACGGCTAGAACCAAGCAGGAGGGCCAAATGGTGCAGGTTTTTGAGGTCTCGCGGGAGGATCCGCGGATCGAAGCGCTCATCGCTAGGCAAAAGGCCTTCGCTGAGGCTCACACCCCGCCCGGATCAGGGCACGCGGTCGAGGTCGGCCAAGCCACCACGGCGCCGCTCACCTACTGGCTGGCCTCCGATGGCGGGGAGCCGTTGGGCTGCATTGGCTTGCTCAAGCTTGATGACGCGCGCGGTGAGATCAAAACGATGCACGTGCTCGAAGAACGCCGCGGGGAGGGCATCGCCCAGGCACTGCTCGCCAGCCTGGTGGCAAAGGCGACCGAGGATGGTGTCAGCACGCTGTTGCTGGAAACCGGCAAATCCGAAGGCTTCGCCGCCTCGCGCCGGTTCTATGAAAAGTCGGGTTTCGACCTCTGCGAACCCTTCGGTGTCTACCGCGAAGACCCGTTCAGCGTCTGTATGCGGCGGGGGCTCTAAAACATCCGAGTTACGTTGGGGCCTAAGGCTTGTCTCTCTGGCTCAAGCGTGACTTGCTCAGGGACCAAGAAAGCCAAAAAAGAGCTGCGGTGCCGAGGAAATATAACTTTGAATAACCTGTGATTTTTTCAAATCCTGTTGCGCTGAGCAATAGAAATACTGTCCCGAAGAACATTGTGAAGAATAGCCGCCAGGTGGCCGGATGTTTTTGCTCTGACACGTAAATCTGATGCCTCAGTGACTTAACCGTCGGAAATTAAACATGCTGCTGAAGCCGGTCTAACAGTGGTAAGCTGATAGCACCAGGATGCCGAGTGCTGTAGATAGAGCAGGCGTAGCTGGTTGTTGCGTCCAGCTGGAGGGGGACAGCCATGATCAACAGACGACAAGGCTTGCTAGGCGGCGCGGCTTTCGCAGCGGGGCTGACGAGCGCTTCGGCGCAAGTGCCTCTCTCGCCTGGTGTCTACATCGAAGAGGTGCCATCGGGTCTGCGCCTCAAGGTAGGCGCCCTTGAGACCTCGCAGACGTTGATGGTCACCGCCCACCTCAATAGCAAAGAGCCGGTGCTGATCACCAAGCCAGGCGAGGTAGCGGGCGTCGCGAAGCCAGCTGGCCTGGATGAGCTGCAGCAAAACGTCGATCTCTTCTTCGGCCACGGCGGACGCTCTCTGCATCTCTTCCCCGTTCTCGAGGATCAAGGGCAGGGCCTGCTCGCGCACGAGCTGACCCACATCACACTGCAAAGCCTGGCCGACATGGGCCAGCTCTTCGGCGGCGATTGGAAGGGTTCGCAGCGACCGCTGCCCATTGGTCTGATCCTCGTGCCCGAGGTGGCCAAGCTGGCGGACGCCCAACCTGACGAGGCTGCGGAGCTCTACCGCGAGGCCACGCGCACGGCAGAAGCGCTGGGCGCGCTCGCCATCATCGACACGCCAGCGCGCATCGATGGGATGGCCTTCGGCGCCAACAACGCCGTCACCGACGCACGCGACTGGCGTGCGCGCCTCGCCATCAACAGTTCGCATGCGGCGCTTTATGGGCATCAGCTGACCGATCGCGACGGCCAGCCCGTGCCGATCAGTCCAGCCATCGCGGGCCTCATCACCCGCGTCGATGGCAACCGAGGGGTCTGGAAAGCACCCGCGGGCACCTACGCCACGCTTCGCCAACGCCCGGCCCAGCGCTACACCACGGCTGATATGCAGGTGCTAAACCCGGAAGGTATCAATACGGTTCGCGAAGTAGGAGGTCGAGCGCCGGTGGTCTGGGGGTCGAGGACCCTAGCGCCAAGCGGTTCCGAAACGCTCTACATCCCCACACGGAGGACCTTAGACCACATCACCCACTCTGTGCGTTGGTCGCTGCAAGCGGTGGTCTTCGAGCCCAATGACGAGCCGTTGTGGGAGGCGTCCCGCCGCGCCATCGAGAACTTCCTCACTCGCTTGTGGCGCCAAGGCGCGTTGCAAGGAACGCGGCCGGAGCAAGCCTTCTTCGTCCGTTGTGGCTTAGGCGAGACCATGACCGAGGACGACATCGATAACGGCCGCATGATCGTCAATGTCGGCTTCGCCCCGCTGCAACCAGCAGAATTCATTGTGCAGAACATCGAATTCGAGGGCTTTACGAGCTAGGCGCTGAGCCCGAGCATCCCGCGCGCTTTCGCGCTGTCCTCAGCAATCTGAGCCTTCAGCGCGTCGAGGCCTGCCATGGCGCGTTCTTCGCGGATAAAGTCCACGAAGCGGCAACGGAGGTCCTTCCCGTAGAGCTCGCCATCCCAATCAAAGAGGTGCACCTCCAGGCGCTCCTCTTTGCCATCCACGGTGGGCCGCACGCCGATGTTCGCGATGCCGGGCAGGCTGTCACCGTCCAACTCCACGCGAACGGCGTACACACCATAAAGGGGGCGTAGCACATCACCCAGCGCGATGTTCGCCGTGGGGAAGCCCAGCGTTCGGGCCAGTTTCCGGCCCTCGGTCACGGTGCCATCAAGGAACCATTCATAGCCCAGCACTTCGGCGGCGCGCTTCGGGTCCCCTTCGCGCAAGGCGGCGCGAGCCTGGCTTGACGAGAACTTCTCCTCGCCGTCACCCACCGGCGCGATGGCCTCGTAGGCCATGCCCAACCCGCCAGCGATGGCGGCCAGCGTCTCCGACGATCCGGCCCGACCCTTGCCGAACTGGAAATCTTGGCCCGTCGCCACGCCAGCCAGGCCCAAGGTCTTGTGCAGCACATCCGAGACAAAAGCCTCAGGCGATTGCGACGACAGCTCAGGCACAAAGGGCAGGGCGAACACGTTGGCGATGCCAGCGGCAGCCAGCAAATCCGCTTTCGCTTCGAGGGGTGTTAGGATGAAAGGCGGCGCATCAGCCTTGAACACCCGCCGCGGGTGGGGCTCAAACGTCACGGCACTGAGCGGCTTGCCTAGCTTATCCGCGAGCTTCTGCCCTTCGGCGATCAACGCCAAGTGGCCGCGGTGTACACCGTCAAAATTGCCCATGACGGCGACCGACCCTCTGAGGTCTTCACGAACGGCACAGGCCAG
>JABSRH010000077.1 GCA_013215175.1 Parvularculaceae bacterium
CCAGCAGCTTCTCCGCCGCCAGCACGAAGGCATGATCATGGTTAATCGGCGCCACATAATCGAGGCGGTCAAAGTATGGGATCGCCTGAAGGTACGTCTTATGCTCGATCAGCTTTTCCGTACCACGATGAAGAAGGCCAATATGCGGATCGACCCGCTCTACGACCTCGCCATCAAGCTCCAGCACTAGGCGCAAGACACCGTGCGCCGCGGGGTGTTGTGGGCCAAAGTTGATCGTGAACGGACGGTCGGCAGAAGCGTCCGACGGGCTATCTTCAACGGTGATGGTGCGGGTGGAGGACATGGCGGGCTCTACTCGGCGTCAGCTTTTTCGTCACCGGGCAACACATAGTCGCCCCCCTCCCAAGGTGAGAGGTAATCGAAATTGCGGTACTCTTGGGTCAGCTTCACGGGCTCATGCACCACGCGCTGTTGTTCATCGTCCCAGCGCACTTCGGTATAGCCGGTCAGTGGGAAATCCTTGCGCAGCGGGTGGCCTTCAAAGCCATAATCAGTCAGCAGGCGGCGCATATCGGCATGACCTTCAAAGACGATGCCATACATGTCGAAGGCCTCCCGCTCATACCAGTCGGCGTTGGGAAAGACCGGACAAGCCGAAGGCACACTCTCGCCCTCCCCCGTCAGCACCTTCACGCGGATGCGCAGGTTGTTCTCCATGCTGAGCAGCAGATAGACCACATCAAAGCGCTTACGCCGCTCAGGGTAATCCACCCCGCAGAGGTCAATCAGCTGCGTGAACCGACACATATTATCGTCACGCAGAAACTTCAGCGTCGGGAGGATCTGCTGGCTCGGCACCGTGATGCCCAGCTCACCAAAAGCAATCTGCGACGACGCCAGATTATCCCCCAGCGTGCCTTCAATATGCTCTTCAAGCTCGGTGAGATCTTCGAGGAGGGCGGATGTTGAACTCATCATCAATCTCTAGCGGGTAATGTCAGAGGGCGCTGGAAGCGTTTGATCTGATACGAACGCGTCATATTGGTATAGCGCACGGGTTGGCCGTCTTTTTCAAAGCCAGCATACTCTGTACTCCGAATGGCATCGAGAGCCTTCTGGCCAAAGCAGTCGCTGTTGCTGCGCACAAGCCTTGCATTTTCCACCGCGCCATCCGGCGCAATGTCGAACATGACCTCTGCAAAGTACGTGTTCGAAGCAGAAGGGCACTCCTGCACATTTGCCATCACACCATCCCGAGCTGGTGAGAAGAAACGGGTGGCTGTGTCAGTTCGCGCATCAATCGTCAGAACCCCACTGGCACATGCCGACAACCCAAGCAGTACTGTTGCGGAAGCCACAAGAACTCTCATCGCTGAATCGTCCCCTCACGGCGTATCTTCTTCTGCAACTGCAGCAGGCCATAGACCAACGCCTCCGCAGAGGGCGGACAGCCCGGCACATAGACATCCACCGGCACAATCCGGTCACACCCTCGGACCACGGAATAGCTGTAGTGGTAATAGCCGCCACCATTGGCACAGCTACCCATGGAAACCACATAGCGAGGCTCCGGCATCTGGTCGTAGACCTTCCGCAACGCAGGGGCCATTTTGTTGGTGAGCGTGCCCGCCACGATCATTAGGTCCGACTGACGCGGGGAGGCCCGAGGCGCCATGCCAAACCGCTCCAGGTCATAACGCGGCATCGACGCCTGCATCATCTCCACGGCACAGCAAGCAAGGCCAAAGGTCATCCACATCAACGAGCCCGTCCGGGCCCAGTTGATCACGGCATCAGCCGGCGCGGTGAAGAAGCCCTTGTCGTCGAGCTCCCCCTGCACGTGGCGGAAGAAGGGGTCCTCAGCCTTGGGATCATAGCCCACGACATCGGACCGTCCCGCTGTGCCGTAGGGCAGGTCCTTCGGCGTCACGACCGTCGTCGTTGGGAACGTGGCCAAGGGCTTGTCGCCCGCTGGCGTCACCTTTGGCAGCGCGTCATTCACCTTCGCGCCGTCTTTCAGGTCAGTATCGTGGGCCAAGAGAACTCGTCCTTATCTTCGAAACCGGGCGGGAGGGCGACTAGCGCCACTCAAGCGCACCCTTTTTCCACTCGTAGAGGAAGCCAATGAAGAACACGCCGAGGAAAACGAACATCGACCAGAAGGCGAAGATCTGGAAATCGCGGTCGAGCCCCAGCTCCGGATTGAACAACGTCACCGCCCATGGGAACAGAAACGCCACGTCGAGATCCAGGATGATGAACAGGATCGCCACGATGTAGAACTGCACATCGAACTTCACCCGCGCATCCTCAAAGGGCTCAAACCCGCACTCGTAAGTCGAGTTCTTCTGCAGGTCAGGGTTGGAAGGAGCCAAAGCCAGCGGGATCACAAGGAACACGCCACCGAGCACTAAAGCCAACCCGAGGAAGATCAGGATCGGCAGATAATCGAGCAAAAACGAACTCTCAGCCATGCTTTGTCTTAGCCTGCCCGAACGGGGGTGCAAGAAAGTTCGCCACGCTTGTGCTAAGGGGGAGACATGACGGCAACGAAGATGCGCCCGCGCGCGCTGTTTAGCGACCAAGAATGGGCTGAGCTGACCGCGCCCGTGACCTGGCAGGGTCCGGCCCTGGTGCTGCACGCATGGTCAGTTATAGGCCTCGCCATGGCCGCCATCGCGTTGAGCGGCTATCATTTTCTCGTGATCGTGATCGCCGCGATGGTCATCGGCGCCCGCCAGCTCGGCCTTGGTATTTTGATGCACGAGGCCGCCCACGGCCTGCTTCACCGCGACAAGCGGCTAAACGATTTTCTCGGTCAGTGGCTGTCTGCCGCGCCGGTCGGCTCGGACCTCAATTGGTACCGGCCCTATCACCTGACCCACCACAGGCTCGTCCAAACCGACGAGGACCCGGACCTACCCCTGTCAGCGCCCTTCCCCGTCTCGAAGGCTTCGCTGCGCCGTAAGATCGTGCGCGATCTCACCGGCCAGACCTTTTTCAAGCAGCGTGCGTTCGCCGTCTTCGCGGCGTTCTTCAAACCCGAATTGGCCACCGCGCCCGGTGCCGAGGTGATCGCCAGCCGCACAGGGCTCGGCCGCATGGCGGTCACCAACTCCGTGATGCTCGCAGTGCTGACGCTGCTCGGCCACCCTATGCTGTACCTCGTCGGTTGGCTTTTGCCGCTCGCCACCTGGAACCCTCTGGCGACGCGGCTGCGCAACATTGCTGAGCATGCCTGTGTTCAGAGCGACCACGCCAACCCGCTCAGCCAAGCGCGCACAACGCACACAAACTTTCTCGAGCGTGTCCTGATCGCCCCCTATTGGGTCGCCTACCACGCAGAGCACCATGCGCTGATGTATGTGCCCTGCTTCCGCCTCGCCCGCGCGCACAAGCTGCTGACGCAGCAAGGTGCACTCGAAAACACCGACATCGCGCCGGGTTATCTCAGCGTTATCCGGCAAGTGACGTCACCCGCCCAATCATAAAAGAGCCGCCTTCCACAAAGGAAAGCGGCCCGTTTTCTGTCAGTAGGAAGAGCGAAATTACTTCGCTTCTTCCTGCAGGTAAGCAATCACGTTTTGACGATCCTCTTCGCTCTTCAGGCCGGGGAAGACCATCCGGGTACCGGGGATATAGCCCTGTGGGTCCTCAAGATAGTCGAGGAGGATCTCCGGCGTCCACGTGATGCCCGAATTCTTGTTGGCATCCGAATAGTTGAACTTCGCTACCGTCCCGGCTTCGCGACCGATAATGCCGTACAGGGACGGCCCGACGCGGTTTTGGCCCTCTTTGATCGAATGGCAGCTCATGCACTTGGTGAACACGCGCTTGCCCTTAGCCACATCGCCGGTGAAGCTAGCGACCACATCGTCCACTTTCGCTGCGGCATCGTCAGCCATGTCTTCGGCAACAGCCTGGGCGTCGTCAGCCATCGACGACGCGGTATCCACCGCATCATCCACCATCTCTTCCGCTGCTAAGGCGGTCTCTTCGACAGCCGCGCTAGCACTATCCACGAGGCTTTCCGCTTCCGACGAGGCTGCCTCAGCGACCTCTTCAAACTCAGCTTCGGCAGCTGGCGGGGCAGGTGGCGCGGTTTCTTCTGTTTCAGCAGCCTTCGCGGGCATCGGCTTGCTCGGTGCTTCGCTCGAACTCTCGCCGCCGCCACAGGCCGCGACCAGCGCCAACGCCGCGCCACCGAGCAAAGCTGTCCTCAGCCCCGCCATATCCAAAAATTGCTTGTCCGTGACCATCATTGTCTCCTCTCGTCGTCCTGCTCAGAGTAGGAGGCGCCAAGGCACTCAGGTTGGCGCGCGCCCCACTCCACCGTCGCAGACGGTCCATAAGTGTGCACTGCCCCAGGCACGCAGGGTCAACCCCAACGTAGGGCAAATTCGAGAGGGGCGTATAACAAAGCCGCAAGGTCACCCGCGTGACCCTGCGACTTTTTGGCTTAGTTCGGCCCACCAGCCTGGTCGTTGAAGTACCGGAAGAATTCTGAATCCGGCGACATGATGATCGTCGTCGAACCGTCTGCCAGTGATTTCTCGTAAGCCGTCAGTGAACGGTAGAACGCGAAGAACTCCGGATCGCGATTATACGCATCGGCGAAGATCGCGTTCCGCTCGGCATCCGCCAAACCGCGGATGGTTTCCGACTGCTCACGCGCCGCAGCACGGATTGAGACGGCTTCCTTCTCGGCAGCAGCGCGGATCTCGAGAGCTTCCCGATCACCCTCAGCACGGATGCGCTGGGCTTGTTCGGAATACTCCGAGATCATCCGATTGTAGACGTTCGCCGCGTTGGCTTCCGGGAAGTCAGCTTGGCGAATGCGCACGTCGATAATGCTCACGCCAAGGCTGTCGGCTTCTTGCGCGACGTTGCTCTGGATCGAAGTCATCAGGAGGCTGCGCTGTTCGGTGATGATGTCAGAGATCGTCACCTCACCCAGCACCTGACGGATGGCTTCGTTCAGAACCGCACCGATACGCTCGTTGAAACGTGTCCGCATCGCGAAAGGATCGCCGGAGCCACGGCCCAGGGCCGAGTAATATTCCAGCGGATCGTCGATCTCGTAACGAACGAACGCATCAACCAAGAGCCGCTCTTCGTTGGCCACAATGACTTCGACAGGGTCAGCATCAAAGTTCAGGTTCTTGGCATCGAAATCGATGACGTTCTGAATGAACGGCGTCTTGAAGTGCAGACCAGCGTTACCCGCTGGCAGCGTACGGACAGGTTCACCGAACTGCAGAACAATCGCCTGCTGATCTTCCCGCACGGTGAAAAACGCCATTTGAGCGATGAAGCCGACCACGACAATGGCGGCACCAATAAATCCAAGGGAGCGCTGCATTATTGGTTGCCTCCTTCTTGCGAACGACGGACCGCTTGACGCTGCGCATCACGGGCCAGTTCGTTGATGTTGAGATAAGGCAGTGTACCGCCAGCATCGTCGTCGATGACCACCTTGTTCATGTCGCCGAGGACACCTTCCATCGTCTCAAGATACATACGCTGGCGTGTCACCTCGGGCGCCTTCTCATACTCGCTGAGGATCGAGATAAAGCGCGCCGCGTCACCTTTTGCTTCCGAGACCACCGCAGCAGCATAACCCTCAGCCTGCAGAACAAGCTGTCGAGCATCACCTTGTGCACGCGGAATTTCAGAATTGGCGAAACCTTGAGCGACGTTGACCTTCTGCGCCGCATCCGACGTCGCATCGATCACGTCGCGCTGCGCCGGAACAACCTGCGCTGGCGGTTCAGCCTTACCGAAGTTCACCCGCACCACTTCAATACCACTGCCATAGCTATCGAGCGTCTGCTGAAGGATCTCGGCTGTCCGGTCGTTGACGATGGAACGACCGCGCGAGGTGATCGGCTCGAACTTGTTCGCACCGACAACTTCGCGAAGCGCCGCCTCGGCGGTGGCTCGCACCGTCGCGTCCGGATTTTCGATGGCGAACACAAACTTCGCTGCATTCGGCAGCTCACCGCTTTCGGGGTTCCAAGTCGCGTCGCTCGCCACGCGATAGTTCACATCAAGACCCACATCCACGATGTTCAAGTCCGACGTTAGCATGGAGGGACGACGTCCTGTCGCCGCGATCGACACGCTCCGCTGGTCGGCGACGTCCACAGTTCTGACTTCTTGCACCGGGAAAGGGATGTGCCAGTTGAGGCCAGGATCGGTCAGCGACGAGAACTTGCCGAAGGTCGTCACCACACCGCGCTCACCTGGCTGCACCTGATACACGCCAGAGAAGATCCACAGCGCAGCGATACCGATCAGGATCGCGATCATGATCGGGCCTTGCGGCAGGTTGATGGGCTGGCCGTCACCGCCGCTGCCGCCTCGGCCACCGCCGAAGCGCTCGCGACCTGAGCGCAGAAGTTCTTCAAGATCCGGGGCACCGCCGCCACCGCCACGACCATTGCCGCCGCCGTTGCTTCCGCCGCCACCATTGTTTTGAGGTCGACCCCAAGGGCCATTGTTCGAGCCGTTAGGCTTGTCCGTCCAGGGCATCTATCCGCCGTACTAAGAACGCGCCGCTGCGGGGGCGCAGGAGAGTTACAAACCGCAGCCTGTCTCAATGACGTATATGTGGCATTGAAAGATGAACGCAACGACCGCAGGGAGCGACCTATGGTTCTCTCTCGTCTGAAAGACGCCGCAAGGCGCGGCCGTGCTGAAGCTTCTCTGCGAAAAGCCTTGTCTGAACGCGGTCTCGAGGGGGCTGTGAACCTTCGTTCATTGGACGATCGTCTCAGTGCTTCGGTGCTGCTCAACGCTGGTAGCGGCTCCGTTGATGTGGAATCGCTGGAGGCCGATCTGACGACGGCCAGCGGTCTCGACCGCGTTGTGGTGGTCACCAGTGACCATGGCCAACCCACGGCTCCGCCTCCCCCGCCGGCACCAACACCGAAGCCTGCAGGCGGCGGCCATGCTGATCCTCTCCGTCTAGGTAGCCGCCCGACCGAACGTCAGGGTCCTCAACGGCCCGAGGGCGTGAAGCACGTCATCGCTGTGGCCTCCGGCAAAGGCGGCGTCGGCAAGAGCACCGTCGCCGCATCTCTCGCTCTGGAACTGCTGCGTGCAGGCAAAAAGGTCGGGCTTCTCGACCTCGACATTCACGGGCCTTCTCTGCCCGTGCTCTTTCCCACAAGCGAGAGATTGCGGGCTGAAGACGGCAAGATCATTCCCACCGAGCAGGCCGGGCTCAAGCTCGTCTCCCTGGGCTACATGGTGGACGAGCGCACCGCTGTCGCTTGGCGCGGGCCGATGGTGATGAACGCCGCACGCCAGCTCATCGACGACACCGCTTGGGGTGAGCTCGACGTTCTCATCGTCGACACCCCGCCAGGCACCGGTGACGCTCACCTCTCCATGATCCAGCGGCTCAAGCTCGACGGCGCGGTGCTCGTGGCCACGCCGTCACCCCTGGCTACAGCGGACGTGCGACGCGGCGCGGCCTTGTTCCAAAAGGTCGGCACCCCTCTTCTCGGCGTCGTGCTGAACATGACCGGCGGGCCATTCGGCGACGAGCTCGACGAGGCTCTGCTCAACGAACTCGAGTTACAGATCGTCGCCCGCCAAGCCCTCACCGTCGAAGCGGCCACCCTGCCCTTCGGACCGGACAGCGGGCTTCGCCTGCCGGACCTCGTCACAAAGATTTTGGCTGATCTCACCGCCGACAATGGGTGACAGGCGCGGCTCGGTCCTCTAGTGCCGGGGCCATGAGCGACGATACCGAACTCGACTATGCTTGGCTGACGCAAAACGCGATGCGCGGCGTCGTGCGCGACGTCATCTCGCTGACGATCGAGCTTGGCGGATTGCCGGGCGACCATCACTTCTACATCGAGTTCGACACGAACCAGCCCGGCGTCCAACTAGCTGATCGTCTGAAGAGCCAGTATCCCGAGCGGATGACCATCGTTCTTCAGCACCAGTTCGATGATCTGGAGCTGTTCGACGAAGGCTTCGGCGTCACCCTACAGTTTAAGGGTACGCCCGAAAGGATTATCATCCCACTCGCCGCGGTTACTCAGTTTGCTGACCCCTCGGCCAATTTCGCGCTCCAATTTCAGACACAAGACGATGCTGCAGCCGAAGAGCCGTCTCAATCTGACACGCCCGAAGACGATCCGACGCCCCCGGACGATCAACCTCCATCAGGTGGCGCCGACGTGGTGAGCCTGGACCGTTTCCGAAAAAAATAGCGGAAAACAGGGCATTTCTTTGCTGCTCTTGGTTGTGTTTACTCTTTACGCGTGAATCGACGCAGCCCAAAGATTAACGGGTCAGGCGTGGCGTCCGAATCGGCAACCGTTCGGTCATTAAACTTTATGAAAGTAAATTCTTGTTAGCCTGAACAGGAAGTGAAGTGCCGCTCCGGCGGCCGGACCGGAACGGACGAGGAGGACAGGTTCCATGCGGGTTCTGCTGATCGAAGACGATGGCGCAACTGCACAGTCAATTGAACTGATGCTGAAGTCAGACGGCTTCAATGTGTACACGACGGATTTGGGTGAAGAGGGTGTCGACCTCGGCAAATTGTACGACTACGACATTATTCTCCTCGACCTGAACCTCCCGGATATGACCGGCTTTGACGTGCTCAAGCAGCTGCGCGTCGCAAAAGTTGGTACGCCGATCCTCATCCTGACGGGTCTTGGCGACACGGAAAACAAAGTCCGCGGCCTTGGTTTTGGCGCTGACGATTACATGACCAAGCCGTTCCACAAGGACGAGCTGGTGGCCCGCATCCACGCGATTGTGCGCCGCTCGAAAGGTCACTCACAGTCGATCATCAACACGGGTTCGCTCGCTGTGAACCTCGACGCCAAAACGGTGGAAGTCGCTGGTCAGCGCGTTCACCTCACCGGCAAAGAATACCAGATGCTCGAGCTTCTCTCGCTTCGTAAGGGCACGACCCTCACGAAAGAGATGTTCCTCAACCACCTTTATGGCGGCATGGACGAGCCAGAGCTGAAGATCATTGACGTCTTCATCTGTAAGCTTCGCAAGAAGCTCTCGGCCGCCACCGAAGGCGAGCACTACATCGAAACGGTCTGGGGACGTGGTTACGTTCTCCGTGACCCAGCAGAAGAAAAAGCGGCGTAAGCCCGCGGCCCCTCACAAGACTGAATATCAGGGCTCCTTCGGGAGCCCTTTTTTTGTGCGCTGGCCTGGGAAAAAGGAAACGGCCGGAGCGTGATCGGGGCGCTGCGTGAGCGGCACCCGCACTCCGATCGTCCACTCACGAATGAGCTGCTCGCCACGGGGATCGAGGGGGAACAAGGGACCCCGCAGCAAGTGATACTTACTACCGCTGCGCGCCTACGATGAACAGTCCTTCGCAGGCAGTTTTTGTATCAAATCGTCGAAGCTATTGACCTTCGCCCAAAGGAAAACGGCCGGAGCTTGGTCACGGCGAAGCCTTTGAGGCAACACCTAAACTCCAGCCGTCCACTCATGTCATGAGTACCTCACCGCAAGGATTGAGGGGGGAACGAGGGTCCCTGCGGCAAGACCGGGGCGATAGCTGTTTGCATTCGGCTGCGATAGCTTTTTGTTACTTGAACAATTCGCGCCAAAGGGCCGAATCTTGTGACACTTTTATTGCATTGCACGAAATTCATTCCTGGGCTTTCGCCTTTCGTCTCTTCCGCATACCCTGAAGCCGGGGAAGGAGGGCGTTTTCATGCCCAGGATCATCGATATCATCGCGGCCATCGTGAACCGCATCGAGCCGTTGCGCCTCATGGCGGTGAAGGCAGGCATCAGCGAGTACGCCGAGGCGTGTCCCCCGCGGCCTTACTCCCATTCCATGCATGCGAATTACGTCACCTGGACCGGGTTGGTGGAGCGCAAGTTTTCCGGCCGGCATCTGCCCCCTGCCACGGGCGCCAAGGCCCCCGCTGAGCCTGATTTGGACCGTCTCGCCGCTCTTTTCGAGCGCGATGAGTTCATACCATCCCACGACACCAGCCTGATGTTCCCCATCTTCGCGCAATGGTTCGTCGACGGCTTTTTGCGCACCAAGTGGGAAGATCCCAACGAGCCCCGCAAGTTCCGCGAGAACGAAAGCAACCAGGAAATCGATCTCAACCAGCTGTACGGCTCGTCAGAGACCCAAACCCTAATGCTACGGGACCTCGGCAATGGTGGCCGCCTCAAATCCCGGATCGTCGATGGCGAGGAATGGCCCGTCTTGCTGTTCGAAGAGCGAGAGGACGGCATTCACCTGCGCGATGAATTTGCCAAAACCGACGACCGTCCTGGTCTCTATACGGATGACAATCTCCACCGCATCTTCAGTCGCTGGACTGACGAACAGTTGAAAACCGCTTGGGCCACGGGGCTCGAGTTCGGCAGCGCGACGCTCGGCCAATCGGCGATGAATGCCCTCTTCCTTCGCGAGCACAACCGCGTCGCAGGCGTCATTGCCAAGGCCCATCCCGATTGGGAAGACGATCAAGTCTTTGAGACCACACGCAACGTGATGATCGTCCTATTGCTGAACATTGTTCTCGGCGACTACATTCCCCACATCGCTACCAAACGCCTGAACCTCGCTGTGCCACCCGGGTGGGCAGAAGAACAGCCGTGGTATCGTACCAACCGCATGGCTGTAGAATTCGCGCTGCTTTACCGCTGGCATGATCTGATCCCAGACGAATTTGACAGTGGCGACGGCGTCAAACCCGCCACGGCCCTCACCCGTCCGAATGGTTGGCTCGAAGGCGTGGGCCTGGGCGATGCGCTCCTAGGCGCAACGCGCACGCGGGCTGGCCGTATTGGCCTCTTCAACACGGCCTCATTCCTCAATATGAAGGGCGGTGCCGATGTGAAGCGCCTCTCCATAGAGATGGGCCGCTCTACGCACCTCGCGAGCTACAACGAGTACCGCAAACTCTACAGCTTAAAGCCCATCAAATCCTTCTTTGAGCTGACGAAGGACAAGCAATCTGCTGCTGAGCTGCAAGACCTATACGGCTCCATCGACAAGCTAGAATGGTTCGTGGGCATCTTTGCTGAGCACTATGAAAAACCGCAAATGATGGGTGATCTCCTACGCATCATGGTGGCGCACGACGCGTTCACGCAAGCGTTCACGAACCCCCTGCTCGCCAAGTCTGTCTTCGGCCCAGCAACCTTCAGCGAAGAAGGTCTGAACGTCATCAAACAGACCCAAACCCTGGCTGATCTGATCACGCGCAACACTACAGCGAAGGACAAGCGCAAGCTCACCATGCGCCATCAGGGCTAAGTTCCCGACTTTTTCGCGATAGGCATTGGTCAATCGCAGCAAAAACGTATCAATTGACGCACCTAACCGCTATAGGACCGCCCATATTGAGTAGTCACCGCTGCGGATAGGATTGTCAGTGCCCCGTCTCTACATGTTTTGGAATGTTCTTTTGGAAGAGGGAGCGCTGAATAAGCTCCCCGAAGAAGTCGCCCGTCTGGGGATGGAGCGCCCCCTACTCGTGACCGACCCTGGCCTCGCTGGCCTCGGCCTAGCGGATCGCTGCGTCAGCCTCTGCGCAGCGCTCACCGTGTTCGACCAGACACCGGAAAACCCGACAGAAGCCTCGGTTCTGCAGGCCGTTGATCTCTACAAAGAGAAAGGCTGCGACGGCATCGTGGCCTTAGGCGGCGGCTCATCCATGGATCTGGGCAAGGCGGTCTCGATCCTCGTCAGCCATGAAGGCAAGCTCGGCGAGTTCGACATCACCGGCCCCGATCCACGCCCTATAGGCAGTGTGCCGCCTATCTTGGTGATCCCCACCACGTCAGGTACCGGAACAGAGGTCGCCTTCGGCTGCGTCATCACGCTGGAGTCAGGCCAAAAGTCGATCATCGATAGTGAGCGCCTGGTGCCAGCCGCGGTGATCTGTGACCCCGAGCTCACCGTGTCGCTTCCAGCAAGGCTGACCGCCGCGACAGGCATCGACGCCCTGTCGCACTGTATCGAAGGCTATTGCTCAAACATCTCAAACCCTTTGACAGAGCCCATAGCGCTGGACGGCATTCACCGGATTGCCCACGCGATCGAACGCGCCGTGCACGAACCGGGTGATATCGCGGCCCGTCGCGACATGATGATCGGCTCGCTGCAAGGTGGCCTTGCGATGTCCATGGAATTAGGCGCCGCACACGGATTATCGGTTCCCCTCGGTGCCTATTTTCACGGCCACCATGGCGAGCTGACAGGGGCCGTCTTAGGCACCGCGATGAGCTTCAACGAACCCGCCCAGCCCGAAACCATGGCCAACGTGCGGCAGGCACTTGGCGTCCCAGACGGCGCTGATTTGCGCGATTGGATGAACACGCTCTGTGAGGGACTTGGCCTGCGCACCAGCCTCGAAGCCCTTGGCGCGAAGGCGGATCTGCTACCCGAGATCGCCAACGAAGCTTCGGGCTCCTTCTTCGACAGCACCAACTTCCGTGCGGGTAGTCCGGACGACTATCTCGAGATGCTGCGAGCACAATTCTAGGCGCACCATCATCTCGGCAGGGTCAGCCACTAGGCTGGCCCGCATCGCCTTGCAAATCAGACCGCCTCTACCCAGCTATTGTAGGCAAAGCGTCAGCTGAGGAGCGTTTCGTCATGAGTTTTTCCATTACCCGCGTCGTGCTTTTCTCTGCCATCGGCCTGCCCGTCGGCTTCGTCCTGGCCGCCCTGATGCTTGCCGCAACGAACAGCGCCATCGACGCCCCCGCAGTCTTCCCTTGGGCGCTAGGGACAGCTGTCGTCAGCGGTCTTCTCGGCGGCTTTTGGCGGACACGAGAGGCCGACGGCCCAACGGACTGAAAAAAGATCCAG
>JABSRH010000078.1 GCA_013215175.1 Parvularculaceae bacterium
TTGCCAGCCTTGCCGCGCGCGATGTCGAGCTCACCCGAACCATGGATGGTCGCTTCGATGTCACCGTCCACCCGGCCCACGCTTAGATCACCTGATCCGTGAACGGAACTCTCCAAACCTGCGCCGATTGAGTCGATTTCCAAATCGCCCGAGCCGTGCACATTGGCTTCGCCTGAGCCTTCCACGGAAGCGATCTCAAGATCACCGGAACCGTGCACGCTGGCTTGCAGCTTACCAGCCACGTCGCCCGTATTCAGGTCGCCCGAGCCGTGGACACTCGCATCGAGAGGACCGTTGACGTCTTTGACGATCATGTCACCTGAGCCATGCACGCTGACTTGGGCACGGCCGACGTTCCCGACATAGAGATCGCCCGAACCGTGCACACTCCCTTGGAAGTCGCCAGCAACATCACCAGCGCTCATGTAGCCACTGCCGTGCACGGATAGTTTACCCTCGGCAAAGTCACCAAGCTTGGCCAGCAAATGCACGTTGTCCGAGATATCAACGGCACCCGCGTCACCGCCGGTGACGGTGAGCTTCACCGCGCTACCTTCAACGATGATATCGGTACCGACCGGTGCTGAAATCGTCAGGGTAGGACGCTCTTTCAGCATTTCTTCGAAGACAGGATCCTCGTCGCGCTTCCGGTTGCCATTCCAGCCGCGGCGCTTGTTTTGGTAGGACTTGTACCAGCGGTTGCGGTTGATCTCCTCACCGCCGTCGACAACTTTGTCCGAACCGCCGCGGATCGTGACGCTGCTCGCGTCTGGGCCTGATTTCGCTACCGTGATGTCTTGAGAGCCGGACAGCTCCAACTCGACAGTGCCGAAGAAGTCTTGGATCACCAGCTCTTCTGCTTGAGCCGCTGAAAGGCCGATGGTGGATGCTGCGGCCAACAGGCCAACCGAAAGTGCGCGCATGAGGTCTCCCTTCCCATATCGATATTCGACGTAGGAAGGCCCCGGAACGATTACAAGCGTAGTCACTGAATTTTTGCGGGGCGCGTACGTGTCACAAAAACGTGCTCGCAGCTTTCACTGCGAGCACCGTGAAAACACTGGCATGTCTCTGGCTTACGCGGCCTTGATGGCCTCGGCGCTAACGGCCTTCATGCGCACCATGGTCTGGTTCAGCAGCACGTAAGCGATCTCGCCGAAGGAGATTGGGCCCGTGAAGTCAGCCGTCGTTTTGCCCTCGAGCTCACCATAGGCGTAGTTGAGAATGCAGTTGCAGCTCAGCTCGCCGCGGCCACCTTCGGTGATCTGCTTCGCGAAGGCCGCCGCATAGTCACCAGGGTCTTTCGCCAACCGATAGGTCGTGCCTTCGATCACGGGCGCGTAAAGGGCAACCGTCCCTGCTTCCTCATCCACCGCCTGGAAGGACACGTTGATCATCGCACCGGCATAGTTGGCCACGAGCGGGAGTTGTGTGTTCACACCCTTCGACGTGATGTAGTCAGCGAAGTTGACTTCCTCACCGTTCACAATGGCAGTGGTGACGCCGAAGCCGCTTTCCTTGAACTGGATCTCATCCGCAGACTGATCTTGCTCAAACAGATTGATGATGTCGAGATCAGCGGCTTTGCCTTCTTCAAGCTCAGCATACAGCACCATAGCGCCGTCGTCATAGACCTCACCGGTGGAGCCATCGACGACCTTCGGTTTCACGGAGCCGATCTCGTCGAGGTGCACACCCGCGATCCACCCCATAACCGGCTGATCGAACAGGTTGTCGTAGCCCGCGCCATCAAGAGCGAACGCTTGGTGAGCTGATGACATGCCGGGTACGAGCATCATCGTCGCGCCATTGTCGAAGCGACCCTCGGCCACCGTCGGCAAATCGGCTTCGCTAAGATAGCGGCACTTGGAATTGGTGGCATCCGTCAGGATGGTGACGAAGACGTTCTCGCGATCTTCGCGGCCACCTTGGTTGGTCATGAAATAGACGCTGGTACCGCCGATCCAGTTACCTTTTTGGCAGGGTACGGAGCACAGCCTCGTCGCCAGCAATGACAGCAACGATGCCGCGCTGGATGAGGTCAGAAGCTTCGGCGGGGGAAATCATCAGGTTCTTCATGGTGTCTCTCTCTTACAGGGCAGCCAAGTCGCGCTCAGCAAAGGTGTGCTTGGCGAAGAAGGCTCGCAGTTCGTCAATCTTGGCCGACATCGATCCAGGGTCGTTGGCCACCTCCCGCCGGAGGCGCGACAGCAGGATCTTGGTTGCCAACGATGTATCGGATAGGTCGGAGGTGCTGCTCAGCGCACGCTGCAGCACGGAATCATTCACTTGTGACACGAATAACTCCCTCTCACTTCGTGTAAGAGTAGAGTAGACGCCAAGCGTAGGCTGAACGTGAAGAACCGTAGGCTTACGGATCAATTTCGAATTGTTGAGAGAGGGTGAAAAGGGCCCCTCAGGGCCCTTATAGTCTTAGCCTGCCAGCTTTTCGGCGTCTTCGTCCGATAGCTCAAAATTAGCTGTGACATTTTGGACGTCGTCAAGATCGTCGAGGGCATCGAACAGTTTGACCATGCTCTCGGCTTTGCCTGAGCTCACCTCGATCATGTTCTGCGGACGCCATGCGAGTTTCGCCGTGGCAGGCTCGCCGTATTTGTCTTCCAACGATTTCGAGACTTCGGCGAAGTCGTCTGACGCAGTGTAGATCGTGTGGACCTCTTCACCGGACTGGACGTCTTCGGCACCTGCTTCGATGGCCGCTTCGAGGACGTCATCCTCGGAGCCGATCTCGGCCTTGTACTCGATGAGGCCCACGCGATCGAAGCCGAAGCTGACCGATCCGGTCTCGCCGAGGTTGCCGCCATTCTTGGAGAAGGTGGAACGCACTTCGGAGGCCGTGCGGTTGCGGTTGTCCGTCAGGGCCTCGACGATGATACCCACGCCCTCAGGGCCGAAACCCTCGTAGCGGATCTCTTCGTAGTCATCGCCCTCACCGGCCGAGCCCTTCTTGATGGCACGGTCGATATTGTCCTTGGGCATCGACTGGCCCTTGGCGTTGGCCACGGCCAGGCGCAGGCGCGGGTTAAACGCAGGATCCGGCGCGCCCATTTTGGCAGCGACCGTGATCTCTTTAGACAGGCGTGAGAACAGCTTCGACCGCTTGGCGTCTTGGCGACCCTTGCGGTGTTGGATGTTGGCCCATTTGGAGTGGCCGGCCATGGATGCCTCCTCAAGAACAGTTCGAAGGCAGGCGTCTAAGGCCCAATCGCGCCGCTGTTAAGGGGGCAGACCGAATTATCGCCGCACGATCCCTCGAACGAGGCTGACAACCAGAATGACGGCGAGCATCAACAAGTAGAAGCCGAGCGTTTCCATGAGACGGAGGCGCATCAGCTCATCCCAGGCCATGCCAAACCGATCTTGCCAAGCCGCTGGTGACAACCGGTCGTCGCTCATCAAGCCGTCGAGAACGAAAACCGAAACCGCCAACCAGAACAGGCCAGTGAGCGCCCGCGCGGCGGCTTCGACCGGCCCATCGGTGACGAGACCTTGGATGAGGCCCACCACCAAAAGCGGCACCAGCACGTAGAGAGGATCTGAGCTTGCCGCGTAGCCGAAAGCCTGCAGCAGATCTTCGAAAATGTTCTCCATGGCGCTCACCCCATTCACCCGAAGTGAAGGGTTAACGCAGCCTTAACCCTTTGACGAGGGCTTAAACGCACCGGCGATGGCATCGATGAAGGTGCGGACCCGCGCCGGAAGATGCTTGGTCGGTGGCCAAACGGCGTAGAGCGCAATCTCGGGCCAGTGGGTGTCGGAGAGGATCTCCACCAAGTCACCAGAATTGACGAGTGAGCGGGTGATGAAAGTCGGGCAGCAATAGATGCCGTGCGATTTGGCGGCGAGCTCCGCGAGAATGTCCCCGTTGTTCGAGGTGATTGCACGGTGGAGGGTCACTTTCCCGTCGCTACCGTCCTCCGTTGTGAAGTTGAGGACATCGGCGCGTTGGGCATTGGCGTAGATCATGCCCGGCACGCCCTCGAGATCTTCAGGCCTCTCGAACGGACCATGCTTCTCAATGAAGGCGGGTGACGCATAGACGCCCATGGGAATGTCGTTGAGCTTCTTGGCAATGAGCGTCGAGGGCGCCAGTTCGCCAATCCGCAGCGCGATATCGAAACCCTCGCGGACGAGATCGACCTGGTCGTCACGAAGATCGAGCTCGAGCGACACATCGGGATGGTCGGTGAGGAACGGGCTGACCACCGGCGGCAGGGCGCAGACACCGAAACTCAGGGGAGCGGCCACGCGGATCGTGCCAGCGACGCCGAGTGCCTCTTCGCGCATCTCCTCTTCCAGCGCATCGATGCTGGAGAGCAGCTCCTTAGAGCGCTCGAGATAGGCCTCACCAGCCGGTGTCAGCACCATGGCGCGGGTCGAGCGCCTGACGAGCTCAATCCCCAAGCGAGCCTCAAGCGCCTTGAGCCGCCGCGAAACAGCCGAGGGTGCTACGCCGATCTCATGCGCAGCGGCTGAAATTGTTCCTGTGCGGGCCAGCACTTGGAAGGTGGCCATATCACGAGCAGCATCCATGCTACGTCATTTAGCCCGCTCGTTTCTGCCGGGAACCCTTAATCGGCAGGCGAGAGCCGTTGAATGTCCTCGGGCGCCACGCGCTTCCAAGACTGCGTCCGGCAGAACAGGGACAAGCAACCCTCGACGGCGAGGGTGTCCTCATCGACGCGTTCGAGCGTTGATTTGTAGGCTCGACCGTTCTTGAGATTGATGATCGTCCCGCGGCGCCAGCGGTCGTCGGCGCGCTCGAAGTCTTCGAGCAGGGTCATGCCCAGGATGCCGCCGTCATCCTCTGGCGTGCCGTAGCTTGCGTACCAGATGATCTCTCCACGGATGCTTCCATCCGCGGTCTCTGAAATCTCGACGTGAGCACGCCCGTTGCCGGTGGCCCACACGCCTTCAACATCGTGGGGCCCGGAAAAGGCTAAGAGAAGAGCGGCGAAGGCGATCATTGTTCAGCGGCCTCTGGTGCAGGCGCTTCATCAGCCTGCGGTTCAAATCGGATGATGCTCTCAGCAGGGACACGCTTCCATTCCTGCGTTTGGCAGAAGAGCGCAATGCAGCCTTGGACGCCTAGCGTGTCAGAGTCTTTCAAGAAAATGGCCGAGCGATAGGTCTTGCCCTCGTTCGGGTCGTAGATGTCACCGCGGCGCCATTTCGTCTTGGCACGTTGGAACCCGGAAATGATGGGCAGCCCGAGAATCGTCCGACTACGCAGCTCTTCGTCAGGGTTCTCTGAGTCATAGTGAGGGCCGAATTCGACCCCGTCGTAGTTGATGAGGCGCCCCGATACCGAGTCTCCCTCGGTCACGATTTCCACCTGGCTGTCCTCGTCGCCGGGATACCAGACCCCTGTCACGTCGAGCGGATCAACCGCCGTCGCCGATGCCAACATCCAAATGGCCAAGAACATGCTCGTTCACCCTTCCCTGCTCACCCACATAATGTGCCCGTTGTCGCTGAGAAATGTCACTAACTAATCGGTTGGATACGACGGTCGGTGTCAATCAAACGTAGGCATCGATTCGGCGAGACGCCCACCGACCCGCAACGGTTGTGCGGAGACCGCTAGGCCCGTCCGAGCATCGGTCTCCACCACCAAGCCGCAGATGGTCGCCGGGCCCGCTGCGGGTTGCATCCGCGGGCCGCGCAGTTTCGTCAGCAGGTTGTGCACGGGCGTGGTCTTTTCCATGCCGATGACGCTGTCATAGTCACCACACATGCCAGCGTCTGTCTGGAACGCCGTGCCGCCGGGCAAGATCTGCGTATCCGCTGTCGGGATATGGGTATGGGTGCCCACCACCAACGAGACCTTGCCGTCGAGCCAATGTCCGATGCAGCCCTTCTCACTGGTCGCCTCGGCATGGACGTCGACGATGATGGCATCGGCATCAACGCCAAGGGTTAGGCCCGCGAGCTCACGCTCGATCGCTGGCGGCATGTCATCCATCGGCGCCATAAAGCGCTGTCCGTGCACCTGCACCACCAGCACGCGATAGCCGCTCTCGGTCTCATAAAGGCCCGCGCCACGCCCGGGGTTCGATGAGGGAAAGTTCGCTGGGCGCAGCAACCGTCGCTCATCATCAAAGTAGGCGATGCTGTCCCGCTGATCGTAAGCGTGGTTGCCCATCGTGATGCAGTCGACGCCCGCATCGAAGAGGTCTTCGGCGATGTCAGGCGTGATGCCGAAGCCGCCGGCCGCGTTCTCACCGTTGGCGACGACGCAATGCAGGCCCAGGGATCGGCGCAGCTGAGGCAATCGCTCCACCACCGCCGTCCGGCCCGATCGGCCAAAAATGTCGCCTAAGAATAGAAACCGCACGCCAGAACTCCTTCGAGAGCCGCGGCCTCTAGCACCAAGTGCTTGCGGGGAACAGCGGACCCTTTGCCCCCTTTAGGCCTGGACCCGGCGGCTCACGCCCGGCAGGCTTGGCGCCGTTGTTGCGTGAGATTGCCCATGAGTTTTGTATCCGCCCTTGTGGGCCTTTTGGTCCTTCACCAGGCCGCACACAGCGGACCTGGCGGCTTTATCGTCGGCTTTGTCACTGAGGACGGCCTTGTTGAGCACCGCGCCGAGGGGCCTGCCGATCTTGAGTCGGGGCGCGCGGTGGATATGGACACGGTGTTCCATATCGCATCCCTGTCCAAGCAGATCACGGCGGCGGGCCTGGCCATGGCCATTCTCGACGGACACGTTCGGTTGGATGATCCCGTATCAAAGCATATCCCCGAAGCCGCTCACTATGGTGATGATCTTACGGTGGCGCATCTTGTTTACTTCACCAGTGGGCTGACAGAACCCTATGGCCTGGCGCGACCAGGCGATTTTCCGTGGGCGCCGCATTTCTATTACGGTCTCGATGAGTTGATCGACACCAGCCTCGCAAAGCCGGAGCTCCGCTTTGAGCCCGGCTCGGAATGGCAGTACAACAACATCAACTATATGCTCATCGCCCGGATCGTATCGCGCGCTTATGACCAGCCCTTTTCCGACGTGATCGACGCCAAGATCTTTGCGCCGCTGGGCATGTCGAGCTCACTCATCAATGACGACATCACGCAAGTCGTGCCTCTTCGCGCCAATGGGATCGTTCCTCGGAACCCGAACAACGTGGCTGCCTTTCGTGCTGCGGGCGTGGACATCAAGGATGACGGTGGGCCGATCCTGATACGGAGGACTGTGGCGCACTATGGCGGTAGCGGGGTCATGACGAGCCTCACCGACTGGGCGAAGTGGCAGCAGGAAGCGCTGACGCGCGATGTCTTCGGCGATGCGTTCTGGGAGCTGATGACACGGCGCCAGCGGTTTGATCACGACAAGGACAATGACGCGTTCGGCCTTGTACACGGCAATGTTCAGGGCACCCCTGTCTTATGGTTCTCGGGCGGCGACATCGACGCATCGAGCCAGTCCTACATCGCTCCCGATGCAGGCGTCGCAACCGTATGTTTCTCAAACCAGCCAGGCTTCGACTGTAGCGGTCAAGCCTTGGACATGTTCAAGCGCGCGGTGCCGAATTAGCCCGCCGATTTGTTCGTGGTGACGATCAGTTGCGCTGGCTTGCGCATGGCGGCCAGGGCTGCGCGGAGCGTGTCCACCGAACCCGGACCATCGGTCACGGCTAGGGTGCGGCCCAGCTCTCGAGCATAGTTGGTGCCGTCCACGACGAGCAGCTCAGGCTCTAAGAAGGCGATGCGGCCACCGTCCATGACGAACTGGTGCCACGTCTCCAAGACTTCGCGGCGATAGGCACCGTCCGCGATCAGAACATCAGGGGGTGAAGCGTGGGCTTCTTCCTCTGAGATGACTTCGAAGGGCGTGGAAGCCTGCGGCGTGCCGATGGCAGCCGTGATCACATCGGTATCAAAGCCTGACGCATCAAGAATCATCTGCATCCGCGGGCCTGTGCCGAGTAGGTAGGCATAGAGGCCGTGACGCTCGAGCGCCGTCGAGAAGTCGTAGATTTCAGCCGTACGGCGATCAACGCGCATTTCGAAGGCGCGGAAGGCCGCATTGCCCACGAGGTTGAGTGCGGACTCCTCATCCCAAAGACGGGCGAGTTGCTCACGCCATGGGGCATAGTCGTGGCCGGTATAGTCATCATGCGTCAGGAAGAGGCGAATGGAGCCGCCTTGCGTCTCGGTCATCGATCCGCGCACGATGTTAAAGCCTGTGGCTTGGGCAATCCGCTGCAGAACAGCCAAGGTATAGACGGCTTGCGACCGCGGGTTGAACGTTCCAGCGAGGGTCCGTGTCAGGGCCAGGGCCAGGTAAGGCGTCTCAATGACCATCACGCCGTCATGGGCGAGCCAGCTCTTCGCGCGGAGGAAGAACGCCAACGGATCATCAAGATCGCCGAGCACGGAGATCGCGGTGATGATGTCGAACTTCTTCACGCCCATACGCTTTAGAGCGGCCTGGCCTTCCGGTGTTAGGAAGTCTTCTTTGATGCCCACGCCCCAATCCTGCGGACCGGTTTCTGGCAGTGATGGATCGAGGCCAATCGGCACGATCCAACGTGGATAGGCGCCAGCCAGGGTGCCCATGCCACAGCCAATATCGAGGGCCGTGCCGTCGCGGGTGGTCATCATTTCGAGGGTCTGGTGCGCAGCTGCTTTGAGCCGGAACTCGTCGGTCCAAGAGTGATCAGGCGCCATCGGCACCGGGCGCTCTTCGAGCACCTCTTCGCTCTGAAGCAGGCCACAACCTTGGCGGCCTTCCTCGTCCCCACAATAGACCCAACGCACACCATCGCCGATCTCGAAGGCATGGGTAAGCGTGGTGCCATGACAGGCACGGCAATAGCTGATCTTGGCGGCGTTACCCATGGTACTGAATCCCGAACTACACAGTGTTCAAGGGGAGGACCTAAGCCAATCCAGTTAAGGGCCGACTAAGGTTGATCGGAATTTACCATAAATGTCAGCTATTTGGCGGTAGTTGTCCTTAAGCAGCTGGCAAGGAACCTTAAAATTGTACCAATAAAAAACCGCGGCAGAAGCCTGCCGCGGTCGTCAGTTGTGCCGTTCAATCGGCGTGCTTTAGAGCAAAGACTCTAACGTTGGAGGGGGTTAGCCGCGGGGCTGCCCGAGACCCTCCCGCTTACCAAAATCCTTCACTGAACGACGAACCATCTGACTCGACATCCGATCACCTCCTTTCGCTGCTTCAACTAGACGCAAAAGTGACTGTATCGCTCAGAGGGTTCAAGTGGAAAAACGGTTGGCAACGCCTCGAGCGTCGTTACAACGCAGCCATGGCTATTAGACCCAAGACAGCTGTTATCCCCGTTGCCGGTTTCGGCACACGGGTGCTGCCCGCCTCGAAAGCGATCCCGAAGGAACTTCTGACCGTCGTCGATCGCCCTCTCATCCACTACATTATGGAAGAAGCCCTCGAAGCTGGGATCGAGCACCTGTGCTTTGTCACGGGTCGCGGCAAGAGCGCCATCGAGGACTATTTCGACCACCAGTACGAGCTGGAAGAGACCCTAAAAAAGAAGAACAAGACCGCCATCCTCGAGATGGTTCAGGAGAGCGTGCTGACCGCAGGTCGGACGAGCTTCACCCGCCAGCAAGCAGCGCTAGGCCTTGGCCATGCTGTATGGTGCGCCCGTGATGTTGTGGGTCGCGAGCCTTTCGCTGTCATCCTTCCGGACGTGATCATCAAGGGCAAACCGAAATGCCTGAAGGAGATGATGGACCGCTACGAAGACGGCGCGAACATCATCGCCGTGGAAGAAGTCCCGAACGAAGAGACGAACAAGTACGGCATCATCGCGCCGAAGGGTGAGTGGTCGAACGGCGCGGTCGAAATGACCGGCATGGTCGAGAAGCCCGACCCCGCCGAAGCGCCGTCCAACTTCTCGATCACAGGTCGCTATATTCTGCAGCCGGAGATTTTCGATCTGCTGGAAAGCCAAGAGCCGGGCGCCGGCAACGAAGTTCAGCTCACGGACTCCATGGCCAAGCTGCTCGACCAACAAAAGTTCGTGGCCACTACCTTCACCGGCGAGAGCCACGATTGCGGCTCGATCGACGGCTTCCTGAAGGCCAACATGGCCTTCGGCCTCGATCACCCCCAACACGGCGACGCCTTGAAAGCCTACCTGGCCTCGCGCGGCTAAGGTTGGTCGTATCCAGCACAAGGAAGCGCCGGGTTCATCGCCCGGCGCTTTTTCTTTACCCGCCGGTCTTTTCGGCAGCACGCTGGAAAGCTGGTCGCGCCATGCAACGCTCAGCATAGGCTTTCAGCGTCGGGTAGTCGCCCAGCAGCTCTAGATTGTTTGCCATGCTGCAGATGTAGGACATGCCAATGTCCGGCAGCGAAAGGGCATCGCCGAGGATGTAAGGCTTGTCGCCCAAGCGGTCGCGGATGAACCCTAAGTGCAAGTCCACCTCGGCTTGCGTGAACATGGAAATGAGCATCGGCTTCGGCTCGGCCTCGCGCGACAACAGTAGCTTCAGCAGCAGCGGCACGAAAGCTGAACCTTCCGGGTACATCAGCGTCTGCAGCCACTGCGCCCGCTCAGCCGGCTCCGTAGGCGGCGTAAAGACACCATTCGGGTCATGGTTCTCGGCCAAGTACATAGCAATGGCTGTCGTCTCAGCGATGGTCATGCCGTCAGCCTCGATCACCGGAGACTTGCCCAGGGGGTGAGCCTTTTTTAGGCTATCGGGCGCACGGCCCATCTCATTGCGATCGTAGATCTCCAGCTCATATTCAACGCCGAGCTCTTCCAAAAGCCAAACGGTGAACACGGATCGTCCGACACGAAGGTGGTGGACTTTGATAGCCATGGGCATCTCCTCTTTTAGGGAGATGCTAGCGTCAATTGCGTGGCGGCACGAGTCCTAGAAGCGCGACGAAATACTGATGACGCCGATGCCTTGCGTCTCGCCGAAAGTCTCGAAGGTTTCGGAGCGATGCATGTAGGCGATGCCTAAGCGACGACGACCGATGGGCGTGACGAAGCCCGCTTGAATGTCGTACACGAAGGGTTCGGAATTCTGCTCGACGATCTCGTCTTCGCCCCAACGGCCATCGAGCCAAATCTTGTGAGAGACCCCACGAGCCACGGCGCCGATATAGGCGTAACGGGCGCCTTCTCCGGCTGGCTTCTCATCATACCAAGCGATGCCGCCCATGGACGGATCGAGGCGCGGCTCTCCCAACGGGCGATCAAGGTTACGACCAATACGGACGGTTGCGCCCGCTTCCGCCGCCATCAGGGCGTTGCCGACGGCAATCCCCACTTGCGGGACGATGTCGAGCTCGAACCGTCCGACATTGGTCTCGCGAGCAATCCATCGCCGCTCGGCTGTGAGTTGAGCAAAGGTCTGGTTGCCGATCTGATTGTCCCAGCCGCGGCTCTGTCTTTGGCCAATAAGATCGTGCACGAAGTTTTGGACTTCTTCGCCCTGTGCCGAGGGGCCGATGGTGCCAATCTTCAGGCCGATGATATCGATCGCTTTGCCGTCGCCACCATCAAAGGCGAGCTTGGCTTCACCATAGAGCAGCGCTCCGTAGGGATGCTGATCCGGCAGAGCACGGCGGGCGAAGTCATATTGGGGCGTATAGAATTGCTGCGCCGCCGCGATCTGCAAGAATTTGGTTCGGCCAGGACGCTTGCGGAGGATGGCCGTGCGGCTGAACTGCCAACCGCCGGAATAATTCTTATCCGAGCCGCCAGCCCAGTCATTCTCTAACGTGAAGTTCCAAACCGGCGTGGGTTCAGCGCTCGCCACGCCCAGCGCCAGCGCGCTTGCCATCAAACCAAGGATATACCGCATGCTCTGCCCTCTTCCCGCTTGGCAAAATGCCGGGGGTCCGAGGGCAAAGCAAGGGGGTTCGGGCAGACCGCCGACGTTGGCGCCAAGCAGCCAGGGCCAGGCCGGAAGCCATCAGCGGGATCGCGCCGGGAACAGGTACGGGTGCTGCCGTCTGGAAGAAGCTCTGGCCGTCGGCCAGGACCTGACCAGCGATGGTGCCGAACGCGGTCTGCAAACTCACCGTGCCCAAGGTCTCGGGGATCAACGTGAGGAACAGCTCAAGCCCCGCGAGCAACCCGTCGTCGCTGCCAGGGTAGAAGAAACCCTCCGCCAAGCCATCGAAGTCGTAGCCGAAGGAGACGCCGGCCTGGTCTTCGCCCGTCAGGTTGCTCAGCACCAAGAGGTCATAGCCTGAGAAGTCCTGGCCGAAGAACATCGTGGTATCATCAACGCGGGTCAGACCGATGAGCGCGCCGTCAGGGATACCGAGCAGCAGGGCCGCGAAGGCGGGGTCCGAGGCATCGAAGGCCTGGAACGTGCCAAAGGTGTTCGCGCGGCCTTCGAGATCCGGCAGGGTTGGCGTTTCGATACCGCCCTTCGTGTACGGATTGGCTTCTTTCGGGCCATTGACGCCGCTGACCGAAGTCCTCGCGATAAAGCTCAGCCCTGAAATTTCTTGCGTGTTGTAGAGGGCCACGAACCGACCGATTTCACCATCGCCGCCAGCTGCAACGCCATTGCCCGTGGCGCCATCACCACCGGAAAGATCGAAGAACGCTCCGTCATATTCGATCAGGCTACCGATCACCCGGATGGTGCCGCCACCGTTGCCGCCCGACCCACCGGTGCCACCGGTGCCGCCCCGGCTCTGACACACTAATGTGAGGAGACCAATCAGCCGGCACCGGTGCCACTGGTGGCACCGATGCCACACCAGCTCTGACGTACTAATGTTAGGAGACCAATAAGTCGGCACTGGTGCCACCAGTG